>JAJQCV010000133.1 GCA_021202525.1 Akkermansiaceae bacterium
ATATGGTTCTATGAATTATTAGATGAATATATTTTGAAAAGTCATTTAACCGAATAATAGTTGATATGAGTTATCAGCAATTACAATTATGTACATGGACATTTATGTTCGTTGCGACGTCGGAAGCTGGATTAAGCTAACTACACAGACGAACCAAAACCGACTATTCAGGGTCAAATCCCCATACCCTCCGCCGGCTGGCCGGAAGAGTCTCCCTTGAGGCAGGATTGCCAGCTCCTTCATGTTCAACTGGCTGAATCATTCAGAGGAAGGGAAAAGACGAAAATATCTGTCTGCCTCCGGAATCAGGGCACATCAAGCACCATGGCCGCCATCGGAACGGCATGGTTTCCGGGAAAGTGATTCAGCCCCGGAGTCCTCCCGGTGGATTGTCAATGTCCGCGGGTGCTGGGGGAAGGTGAAGCACCAGCCGAAGAGGCGCACGAAACGGTAGTAGAGTCCCTTGCGCCCGGCATGCTGGGCGGTCATGAGGTCGTAGAAGGCCAGGTCTATCTGGCTTCTGGCGATGGGGGCGCCGTTCATTTTGGCGTGGAGCATGGCGTCGTGGAACAGGGAAGGGAGGAGCATGTCCGGCGGGGTGGCTCCCATGTGACGCCGTCCCACCCGTAGCCGGGACCGATGGTGAATTGCCTGCCTTCCGCCTTCATATACGTGGCCGGGTCATAGACGCTGACGGCCGTCCAATGGCCGAAGTCCGCGTTTTTTCTGCCGCTTTTCCAACTGACGGCGTTTTTGGTGACGTAGAAGGGCTTGCCTTCGTAAAGGGTTCCTTCATACCAGGAGGCCACGGCAGACGGCGCGGCGGCGGGTGCGGAGCAGGATTCCAGGCAGGCGGCCGCACCGGCAATTGTCAACAAGATGTAAATATGATGTGAATAAGAGAAAGGGAGGATGTTTTTCACAGGCGGTCAGAGTTGGTAGGAGTTGATTTGTTTAACGGATTTCCAGCACGATGATTTCCGGAGGACAGCAGAGGCGCAGGGGCAGGACGCTGCATCCCAGCCCCCTGGTGATCAGGAAGGGAGTGCCGTTCAAGCGGGACCAAGGGTAGGTGAATTTGACTTTTTCCCGGGAGATGCAGCCCAGGGGAATGCCGCCGGGCAGGCATATCTGGCCGCCGTGGGTGTGGGCGCTGATGACGGTGTCCGCCGTGCCGGGCTTCAGCAGGGGGAAGATGTCCGGCACATGGGAGAGGAGGATGTGGGGGATGGCCGGGGAGAGGCGCAACGGGAGTTCCTCCGGCCTGATCCTCATGTGGTAGTCGTCCCGCACGGAGGAAAGCTGGAGCTTCCTGCCGCCCGGCAGATGGAGAAGAAAGGAGTCGTTCCACATCGCGCAGATGCCGAGGTCCGTGAACATGTTTTTCCACGGCTCCCATCCGTAGTACTGGTCGTGGTTGCCCTGCACGGCGAAAATGCCCAGCGGGGCCCTGAGCATCCGGAAGTAGTCCCGCGCCTTTTCCGGGCTCATGCTGCTTTTCCGGGTGTGGCCGTTGGCATAGTCCCCCAGCAGGAAGATCATGTCCGGCCGGGCCTCCATGATTTTTTCCATATACCTGCGCGCCTGCCTGCCGCCGCGCGGGCGCAGGTGGAAGTCCCCGGCCACGGCAACCCGCAGGGGAGGGCCGGAATCCGGCCCCCACTGGGGCAGGTTCAGGGCGGTCGTGACGGTCTGCACGCGCCCCGGTTCTCCCTTCTTTCCCCACATGGTCCATGCACCGTCAATCATGAGTATTAAGACAGAGATGATTGCAAGTTTGTTGAGAAGTGGATGACGATGCCGCGTTCTCATGCAGGGAAGGGGACTGCGGACTGATTATGAGGGTTTTCTCCCGGTTTTCAATCATTCGTGTTTGCCATTCCGGGATTTGCTGATATGATCCGTGCCGCTACGAGGCGGCACTGTCTGATGACTGCAGGGCCGTCTTCATATTAACATCCTAAAACCATGCAGTTTACACACGAAATCGAACAAATGTGTTGCGTCAAGAAAGGCTGCAACCATGGTCCGGCCCCCATTCCCCAGGAAGGCAACTGGACTCAATCCAAGGAGATCACGGACATTTCCGGCCTGACCCACGGCGTGGGCTGGTGCGCTCCCCAGCAGGGCACCTGCAAGCTGACGCTGAATGTCAAGAACGGCATCGTTGAAGAAGCCCTTGTGGAAACCAGCGGCTGCTCCGGCATGACCCACTCCGCCGCCATGGCCGCGGAAATCCTGCCCGGCAAAACCGTGCTGGAAGCGATGAACACGGACCTCGTGTGCGACGCCATCAATACCGCCATGCGCGAACTGTTCCTGCAGATCGTGTACGGCCGCACCCAGAGCGCCTTTTCCGAAGGCGGCCTGCCCATCGGCGCCGGCCTTGAAGACCTCGGCAAGGGCCTCCGCTCCCAGATCGGCACCCTGTACGGCACCCGCGCCAAGGGCCCCCGCTACCTGGAAATGGCCGAAGGCTATATCACCAAGCTGGCCCTGGACGAAGACGGTGAAATCATCGGCTACGAGTTCGTGCGCATGGGCCCCATGATGGAAATGATCAAGAAGGGCATGGACGCCAACGAAGCCGTCGCCAAGTGCACGGGCAACTACGGTCGTTTCGACGAGGCCGCCAAGTACATCGATCCTCGTCACGAATGAGATTGAATTAAAAAGAGTATATCAACTTCAAGCACTATTACCATTATGCCTCTTTTCGAATCCTACGACCGCCGCATCAAGCAGATCAACGAAGCCCTGGCCAAGTACGGCATCGGTTCCATTGAAGAAGCGGAACAGCTCTGCCTTTCCAAGGGCATCAACGTCCGTGAAATCGTCAATGGAATCCAGCCGATCGCCTTTGAAAACGCCGGCTGGGCCTATGTGGTGGGCGCCGCCATCGCCATCAAGAAGGGCTGCACGAAGGCCGCCGACGCCGCTGAAGCCATCGGCGAAGGGCTCCAGTCCTTCTGCATTCCCGGCTCCGTGGCCGACGACCGCAAGGTGGGCCTGGGCCACGGCAACCTGGCCGCCATGCTCCTGCGCGACGAAACGGAATGCTTCTGCTTCCTGGCCGGCCACGAATCCTTTTCCGCCGCCGAAGGTGACATCGGCATCGCCAAGTCCGCCAACCGCGTCCGCAAGCAGGACCTCCGCGTCTGCCTGAATGGTCTCGGCAAGGACGCCGCCTACATCATTTCCCGCATCAACGGGTTCACGTACGTGCAGACCAAGTTCGACTACGCCACGGGCCAGTTGAACATCGTGCAGGAAAAAGCCTTCTCCAAGGGACCGAAGGCCGCCGTGCGCGTGTACGGCTGCGACGACGTGCGCGAAGGCGTGGCCGTCATGTGGCACGAAGGCGTGGACGTTTCCATCACCGGCAACTCCACCAACCCCACCCGCTTCCAGCACCCGGTGGCCGGCACTTACAAGAAGGAATGCAACGAGAAGGGCAAGAAGTACTTCTCCGTGGCTTCCGGCGGCGGCACGGGCCGTACCCTGCACCCGGACAACATGGCCGCCGGCCCCGCCTCCTACGGCATGACCGATACCATGGGCCGCATGCACTCCGACGCCCAGTTCGCCGGTTCCTCCTCCGTGCCCGCCCATGTGGAAATGATGGGCCTCATCGGCATGGGCAACAACCCCATGGTCGGCGCCTCCGTGGCCGTGGCCGTGGCGATTGAAGAAGCCGCCGCCAAGAACTAACCGCCTTTAAGGCAAACGCCTTTACATCAAGAGCCGTCCCCATCAGGGAGACGGCTCTTTTTTGTCGTAAGGGAATGCGCGTTTCAGCGGAAACGCTGATCTTTTCTCCGGTACGGGGGAACGTTCATTCATGAGAGCCAAAGCCTTCGTTCATGGAGCGGAAGACAAGAATATACAGATAGCCGACATGTTAAAGAAACTGCAATGATCGTGACTTTTTGAAGGCAAAGGATCATGGCTCTCTCGTCCCTGTCTCTTTCAACATGGCGCAGAGGCTTGTTCCCCAAACCATCCCCCTTCAACCGCCGATGCGGAAACGGCCGCCGTGGTCCGACCGCGGCGGAGGCACCCTGGTGGGTTGCGGAGTGCGTCTGGGAACGACGGATGCCGGCGGCTGGACGATGCGCACCTCCGCACGTCTGCCGGAGGGAGTAATCTGGTGGGATGCCGCGGGAGAAGACACGGGAACAGGAGCTGCCACCGGGGCGGGGGGAACCTGCCTGACGGCCCGTTGTTGCTGTTCATGGGCTTTGTAAGCCCGTTCAAAGGTCACGTCCCTCCATTCTCCCGGCTTGAGGGAATGGTCTTCCTTTTTAAGTTCGGGGGCTTTTTGCGCCAGCGGTTCCACGCGTTCCCGGATTTGAGAGGCATTTTCCAGCTTGGACGCTATCCAGGAGGGATTCCAGTCGGGAGAGGACTGTTTCAGGGCTTGCAGAAGCCGGGCCGCTTTTTCGCTGCTTTCCAGGGCTCCCTTGAAGTCGCCCTCCTTTTCCAGACGGACGGCGCGCGTAAGCGTCAAGTTGGCTTCATAAAAGTCGTCTTCCGGCTCGGAAAAACCGGGCAGGACAGCCATGAGCATGCACGCCAGCGTGCAGGGTAGTAAACGGGTTTTCATGATTATTGGAAATATAACACGTGTTTCCGGCTTGAAAAGACCTTTCTTCAGAGGAAGGAAGGCAAACTCTTTCGGAAAAGGAGATGCCATCCATGGGATTGCCTTTCCAAAACCGTAAACAAGGAGGCAGATTATATGCAGGGATTTCGTGCGGTGCGGGCAGTTTTCTGTGGAACGATTGACCTTTCCGGGAAGGGTGCGGGAAGCGCATCTGCCACAGCCGGAATCCCTGATGAATACTTAAATCCCGTTCCCTTTCTTATTCATCGGCTCAACTTGACGGGAAGGCCGCAGTGCCGTATGCTGGCGCGGCTTGCTTATGACCCCTAATGCGCTATTATCCGCTCTTTCGACCGAGATAGAGGAAGACCCCAGATACCTGACTGAACAGATTGTAACTTACTTGGGGAACAAGCGTTCCCTGCTGAATTTCCTGGGCCGCGGACTCAAATATGTCAAGGCCCGCCTGGGAAAGGAGCATCTCAAGGCCGGAGATTTGTTTTCCGGCAGCGGCATTGTGGCCCGCTTCCTGAAAAAGCATTCGGAAGAATTGATCGTCAATGATCTGGAGGAATACAGCCGCCTCGTCAACACCTGTTATCTGAGCAATTCCGGAGAAGTGGACGGCCTGGAGCTGGAAAGGCATTACAGGCGTCTGCTGCGGTATATGGAAACTCATGAATCCCCCGGTTTCATTACGGAGCTGTACGCTCCCCGGAATCCGGAACGCATCACGGCGGAAGACCGTGTTTTTTACACGCGCCGGAATGCCCTTTATCTGGATACGGCGCGCCAGACCATCAATCTGCTGCCGGAGGAAGTACGGCCGTATTTCATTGCCCCCTTGCTGGCGGAAGCCTCCATTCATGCCAATACGGCAGGGGTGTTCAAGGGATTTTACAAGGACAAGCAGGGGGTCGGAAAGTTCGGCGGTTCGGGAGGAAACGCCTTGAGCCGCATTCTGGGAGACATTTCCCTGCAATTTCCCGTGTTCTCCAGATTCGACTGCCGGTATTCCATCCATTGCCGGGACGCTAACGAGCTGGCGGAGGAATTGCCGGAGATGGACGTAGTGTACCTGGACCCTCCCTACAACCAGCATCCGTACGGCTCCAACTATTTTATGCTGAATTTGCTGTCCTCCTACAAGCGGCCGGAAAAAATCAGCCGCGTTTCCGGCATTCCGAAGGATTGGAAACGCTCCACGTACAACAGCCGGCAGCAGGCCACGGAATCATTATTCCATCTGCTGGAATCCTGTCCTGCCAAATTCATCCTGCTGTCCTACAGCTCGGAAGGTTTCATCGGTTATGAGGAAATGACGGCTTTCCTGGCCAGGCTGGGACACATCGCCACGCTGGAAACGCCTTACGCCACCTTCCGGGGAAGCCGGAATTTGAAGAACCGTCCCCAGAATGTGACGGAGTTCCTGTTTCTGGTGGAACGCTTTTAAAGACGGGACAGGGAAGGAGGATCCGGCATGCAGGCTCATATAGAACGCTTCATCCGCTTTCTGGCTGCGGAAAAAGGGCTGAGCGCCGCCTATCAGGTCTCCGTCAGGCAGACCTTGGAAGAGTTTTCCCGGTTTCTGGGAGAAGGGGCTGCCGATCCTTCCCGGGTGGATATAGGCAGCCTAGCAGAATTCCTCCGGCACTTGCAGTCCCGCGGCATGGCGCGCAGTTCCATGCGCGTGGAAATGGTGCATCTGCGCATTTTTTTCCGCTGGCTGGCCGGAACGGGCACTCTGGAGAAGGATCCCTCCGCATTCATGGAAATGCCTCGGCAGGGGCTGACACTGCCTCATGTGCTGGATCAGCATACCGTTTCAAAACTGCTTGAAAGTATTGACATTCAGGATATTCCACTGGGATGCAGGGACCGGGCCCTCTTGGAGATGATTTATGCCTGCGGCATGCGTGTAAGTGAGATAATCAATTGCAAATTAGAAAGTTTTGACGCAGATGAAGCATTTGTCCGGGTACGGGGGAAGGGGGACAAAACCCGGCTCGTTCCCATCGGCACGTCCGCTTTGGACGCCCTGAAGGCGTATCTGGACCACGGAAGGCCCAAACTGGTCAAACCGGGGACGAAGAGCCACATCTACCTGACCGTCCGCGGACGTCCATTGACCAGGGAGCGGGTGCGCCAGATCCTTCAGGAACGCGCCAAAGCCGCCGGCATCGACCAGCATGTTTTTCCGCATATCCTGCGCCATTCATTCGCCACGCATTTGCTGGAGAACGGCGCGGACCTCCGCATCATCCAGGAGATGCTGGGACATTCGGACATCGCCACCACACAGATTTACACGCATCTGGAACAGCAGCGGCTGAATTCCATCCATCACCGTTTTCATCCCAGAGGATGATGCAAACTGCCTAGAACAGCGTTTCAACAGGGGAACTGTGCCTGTTTTGAAATGTCGGGCTTATCCCTTATATCTATTTTACAACAAACGGATTGACGCCTATTTTCACCACCATTCAATTTTGCATTACATATATTATGCGAAGTATTAATAACCCTCATTTCATCCCTGATTCGTGTTTGCTTTGTCCTTCTCTCCTTTGCCCTTTTAGAGAAGAAAACAAAACCGGATTTGGAATCCGGGAGGTTCCTGTACGGGAATAAACCTGTTTCTTTCCCTGGGCTGCTTCATCATTTCACATTCCAGTGCCTCAGTAAATCTTCCCGGTTTTACTGATAAATGCCATTTGCCGGGAGTAAAGGAGTTCTCTTGTCTCTTGAATAAGTCTTGAACGGCACAGGAGAAAGGAGAATTCCCCGCTGGCGCGGATCCGGAAATCATTCATCAGCGAAGTCGGCAGCCTTCGTTTCCCAAGTGAAAAATGTTCCTGACCAACAGACGGGAATTCACCCAAATCTTTTCCCCTCAAAATTGTAGTTTGACTCCGGATTCCAAATCCGTTAAGGATTACACCATATCTCCAACTTGACATGATGATGAAGCCTCTCTCCCTGATCGCAATTTGCACATTTGCCGTATCTTGCGCAAACGCCGAACTTCTGGAAACCTGGACTTGGGGCGTTTCTCCCGAGAGAGGATGGTATGACGCCAATAAAACGCTTGCTCCGGGAGACGACAATCTTTGCTGGGCCGCTTCCGCCAGCAATATTCTCAACTGGTGGCAGGACAGGTACGTCATTCCATCCGGAACTCCCACCGGAGAGGCCGTATGGACAACCTTCAAGGATTCCTTCACGGATTTGGGCGGAAACGCCTCTTATGCGTTCCAATGGTGGCTTTCCGGGGATTATCCGCCTGCGGGAGTGGAAGGATGGTCCCAGCTCAAGGAAGGCGCCGCCGCGGGAGGATATTACCGGAGCATTTTTTCTGAAGACCAGGCTTTTTTCCTGACCAGCGCCTACAATGCCACTTCCTATTCCGCTTCCTCCCAGTATATCCTGGACCGTTTGAATGAGGGATACGGCCTGACGCTCAGCATTGGCGACACTCTGGGAGAAACGGCGCACGCCATCACCTTGTGGGGAGTGGAATATGACGACCAGACTTCCCTCCTGACGAAAATGTATCTGACGGATTCCGACGATCTCCAATACGGCTACCACTCCTCCAATGGTATTTTTGAAGTGGCCTGCTACACAGGCGGAGACGGCGGCCTGTACTTCCAGACGACGGAAGACAGCTGGTACCACCGGGAGGACCGCGAATTTTTCATCAACGGAGTATACGGTCTCTCCACGGATATAGACAATGCGCTGGCGCTGATTCCGGAACCGGGCACCGCCACTTTGAGCCTGGCCGCCCTGCTCTGTCTGGCGTGGAAACGCCGCAGGCAGGCTTGTTGACTGTCTTTTTCCCCTACGGTGATTCCGCTGTTTGATTCACTTCCCGCGCACGGCACAACTCCCGCCAACCGGGAAAGTTCCATTTATTGGGGAAATCACGGCACTGGCGCGGTTTGACGGGATTGATCCGGCAGCCGCTTTCCGTCAGCATCAGGCAGGCGCCGTCCGCCGCATCCTTGATGGACAAGCCTTTGCGGTTGGCCCGCAGGCGACAGCATTCATTGATGAATTCCTGTTCGTCCATCTCCAGGAAGAGGGCGATTTCACGTACTTCATCCTCCTCAATGCATACGTCGCCGGCCCACCGGCAGCAGGCGCCGCACCGGGTGCATTCATACCATGCAGTTGGACTGCCCTCCTCCGCCATGGCTTCTCCTTAAGTAAAAATGCCCCGTATGACGCCTATGTTCATATGGGCGTCCCGCCAGCGGGGGTTGTTGACGGCATTTTCAAAATCCTGGGGAAGCTTGCCGATGTTTCCCTGGGCCTGGGCCAGCCCCGCCAGTATCTGCCTCATTCTGGAACGGCCGATGAGCGTGGGCTGGTTGGTCCATTCGAAAACCTCGCTGTCAATGATATACCCCCCTTCGATCTTCCTGATGTACTGGGGAAAACACAGATGGGGGTTCTGTTCCACATAAACGCAGCGGCCGATGGAACGCTTGGAACGGACGGGGTGGAAGAAACGGCGCATGCTCTTGATCCAGTCCGGCGCTTCGGACAGGCCTTCCGCATGCATCCACAGGGTAGCCAGTTGTTCCACAGGATAAAAATAGGAGTACGTATAGGCCGCCTTGTAGCGGGTGCTTCCGCGCCAGGCATGGCGCAGCCTCACCATGTCCGCCTGGCCGGAGACCAGCAGGTCCAGCGCCTGTTTCAGTTGCTTTTCCAGCGTTTCCCCGCGCAAATGTTCCCATACCATGCAGTCGTCCTCCGCCAGCAGCACGTAATCCGTGTCCAGCGTAGTGGCAGCCGTAGCCAGTGCGCCGATGAATCCGTCCTCCATGCTGGAGGGCACGGCGGGAATACCGCAGACGCGGGCCGTATGCTCCACTTTGTCAGCCCCTTCCGGATAAACGACGCAGGCGGCATCCAGATAGTCCAGCAATCCGGTCCGTTCATAAGACGCCAGTGTCATGGCAAGCGTATAGGGCGCATTGTCGCACAAAAGGGCAAGGCCTATTTTTTTATCTTGAAAGAGAATTCCCATCGCGTAGAACGTTTTTGCAGTCTAAGACAAAAGGAAGCCGCGTTCCAAGCAAAAATATTTTAAACAAATGTGCATTTCTTTCAGCGCTTTTCATGTGAAGGGAGACAAACCCTGAAAGAATTTAACATCATGAAAGCATACGACATTCTGAAAAACTCCATGCTGGCCGCGGCCATAGGCTGCGCCCTGTCCAGCTGCTATGATCCTTACTACGACAACTTTAGCGTAGCGGGTTCCTACAGCAGCGGCGGTTCCAGCCTTTCCTACATGTACGACAATTCCGGATATCCCATTTACGGCTATTACGGCGGCAGGCCCATCTATGCCTATGACACGTTCGGCAGCCCCATTTATTCCATCAGCCTGATCCGGCCCAATTACTACATTCCCACGTGGGGACCGGCTCCCTATTACCGTGGCCATTACATCCGCCCCCATAACTGCCGCCCCATGGCAAGGCCGCCCATGAAGCCCCAGTACAGGCCCGACCATTTCCGCCCGAACCACCGCCCCGGCGACAACAGGCCGGGAGTTCAGCCCGGCAGGCCCAATCATCGGCCGGAAATCAACAGGCCCGGCTCCCCTTCCCGGCCTCCGGTAGTAAATTCCGGCGGAAGCCATAACCGTCCGGGGGTCAATCGTCCCGGCGACAACAGACCCGGAATTCAGCCCGGCAGGCCGAACAATCGGCCGGAATTCAACAAACCGGGCAATCCTTCCCGGCCTCCGCAGATCAACAGGCCCGGCGGCAGTTCCCACCGCCCCGGAGCTGTCAACCCGGGCAATAACCGTCCTGGAATAAGCAGACCGGAAGCCAGCCGGCCAAGCCGCCCGTCTGCCCCTCAGATCAGGCCCAGCGGCCCACGGCCCAGCAATTCCGGCATAAGCAGGCCCAGCAGTCCTCCCCCTTCCAGGCCGTCCTCTCCCCCACCTTCCGCCAGCGCACCTTCCAGGCCTTCTTCACCTCCGGCCGCGGCACCATCACGCCCTTCCCCATCCGGCGGCAGACCGTCACACGCCGCCCCATCCAGAAGATAACGGCGCCAGCTGAATAAAAATGCCATCCCCGGTTCCGGCAATCAGGAACCGGGGATTTTTCAATCGTCCCACGGATTGTTAATTGAGAATGTGATCAATCACAAGAAAATCTTTTTTCCCTATATATTCTCTTCGAGTATCTCTTTCTCCATACTCGTCCACGAACCGTACTTCCAGTTCATATACATTTCCGCTGGCAAGAGGCTGTAAATATCTCAATAACAGGTACGCATTCTTAATGGGCACTTCATGCTTTTCTCCGGGTTTCAGCGTTATATAGGTCATAAGATCTGTAACACGCTCAACTTGATAAGCCGGAAGATACGATGCTACGGGCCTGCCCTCCTTTTTCCTGTTTCTCGTATTCCATATTTTTATGGAGATATTCGGCCCTCTTCCTTTACTGTGATAGAAGTCGTCAAAAAGGCGCACGGGTTTTCGCCCTTGTTCGTGAATACCAGCTTGAAATCCGGAAAAGAGGCTCTTGGATCGAAGGAGTTTTTTTCCAATCACCACGGAACATTCAACTCCGTTGTCCGCCTGATCACCCAAAGCAGCTCCGGCAAACAACAGGCCAACCAGCAAATTGACGAAGAGACAAACCTTGTTCATAACTGTATGGAGAAATATTCCGCTTTCTTCTCCACTGACCGGAATAAAAACAAATGTTCTACCACCATTTACCGGGAGGGATATTGCCCTTCGCAGGGAGATTGATCTACCATGCTAAAATCCTGTTTTCCAGCTTGACTTCATCCAGGCACACCGGAATCGTGACGCTGTATTCCTGGCTGGGGGCAAGCTCCCGGTAGTCCAAGGGCTGTCGGAAAGTCATTGTTCCCATTTCAGCGTTCAGAATGCGGACATCTCCACGTTCCGTTCTTAACTTTGTAATGAAGAAGAAATCCGCCGTTTTGTTGTTGATTTTATCCGGAATCCGGACAGGCTGGTTTCCTTCGTTGCGGAAGCGGACCGTAATCCAGCCTTCCCTGAACCGGGAAGTATCCGCAATGGAGAGGGCCAAGGATGCCGGTTCCTCCGCAACGGGCATGTTCCGGGCTTTCTCCTTGTTAACCGGAGGCAGGAAGCAAGGCGGTTCGATAGTGCCGGGTTCCTCATAAAACAATAAATGCTCCACTACATTCCGGAAAGGGAATTCCACCAAGATCAATTAACCGATAGGGTTCCCGTGGAGGATATTTTACAAGAATATACCTCATTCAAACCCTTGGTTGAATGGCCCTGTTTGCACCAAAACCGCCTTCCGGATCATCAATGAAGCGTTGCCCCACCGGTTTTCCATCTCTGAATGGAGATGACATTATTCCATGACAAGCGGCAGCTTGAGGGCAAAGCGGCTTCCGTTTCCGGAACTTTCTTCCAGCCACAGTTCTCCTCCCATGCCTCTGGCCAGTTCACGGGACAGGGCCAGACCCAGCCCCACGCCCGGCTGTTTTCCGGCCGCTTCCTCCGCAGACCGGGAAAAGGGACGGAATAATTTCCTCCGCAGGGATTCGGAAATGCCTTTCCCCCTGTCCTCCACCCGGATCACCAGGAACCGTTTTTCCCGGGTCAGCTTCAGTTTCAGGACGCTTCCGTCAAACCGGGCGTATTTGGCGGCATTGTCCGCCAGATTGTACACAATTTGTTCCACGGCAGTCATGTCCGCCATGACGAATTCCGACTGAAGTTCCGGCGCTATGAAGAGCTGGGAATCCATGCCGGAAGCCGCCAGGCGGGGGGAGATGCGGGCAATGACGGAAGAGGCCAGGGCCGGAACGGAGATTCTTTCCGGCCGGAGGGTTACGGAGTTTTTTTCCACGCGCGCATAACTCAGCACATTATCCACCAGATGCGTCAGCCTGGATGCCTCTTCCTTCAGAATGTCCACGTACGCCATTTCCCTGCCCTTGGGGACCAGGCCGGAGGAAAGCATTTCCGTGTACATGTTGAAGGTGGTCAGGGGGGTCCTAAGTTCATGCGTCACGGCGGAGACGAATACGGCCCTCCGTTCGCTCAAGCGGATGATGCCGACCATGAAGCCGATGACACCGCACAGCGCCAGAATGCCGCAGAACCACGCCATGGCAATGGATTTCCAGACCGTGCGCAGGGAATTCCCCGCCATGTCGGGCAGGCCTCCAGGATTCAGCATGGCCGGAATGCCCGCGAGCGTCAAATAACTTTCCTCCCCCTCTCCGGCAGGCTCCAGAGTGGCTTCCGGCAGAATGTCCGCTACGGATTTCAAAAGATAGCCGGACAGTTTGTCCCAATCCAGCCAGATACCCTGCACCCATACCTGTCCGTGGTCGGAGACGCGGCGCGTCAGGAAACATTCCACACCCTGCCTCCACTGGGGCTGAAGAGAGGAAATGGAAAGTTCCTTGTAACTCCCCGGAGCCTTGGAGAGCTCCACGTATATCTCTTCCTTTCCCTTCTCCTTCAGGGTTTCCGGAAAAATTTTCCCCGCATCATCCTGTACTACTGAAAATGATCCCATGTTGTTTTTACCCTCTTCCCCGAATTCATCCTGCATGCCTGCCACTCTGCCGAAATACAACAACCCGTTCTCCGGAGAAAAGCTGCCCCCGATGGCGGAACCTTTAACTTCCAGGCTTTTTTTTGAAGCAGAAGGCAATGCTTCCGGCGTGGCCTTGTCCTGTGCCGGATCCTTACCTCCCCTGAATTTGGATTTTCCCTTTTCCCTGGCCAGTTCCCCTACTTTTTTTTCCACCGTGATGTTGTATTCCACCGCCTGGCTGTTGGAGAGGTTTTTGCGCATGTTGTAGTCCTCAATGCCCTGCTGGAATGCCTTCTGGCTGTCTGCGGCAAGTTCCTGCTGCCCGGTTTCCTGCTGAACGGGGGAAAAGGCCACCTGCTTCTGGCTCTTTTCCCCGGACGCTTTCTGTTCCGCCTGCATTCTGTCGGGATGGACTGATCTGGAAACGACCACATGCTCTGTTTTTTCCTCTTTTTCCCGTGAAACGGGCGCCGGAACAGGCTGGTTTTTCACGGCCCCCAGCAACAGGCGCACCATGCCGGAACGGTTTAACTGATTTACATGGGCCACGCTTCCCGGCCCCGTCTGGGGAGAGGAGACATTCCCCGACGGGTCTATTTGAAAGTACAGCTTGGCAAATTCCGACAAATCCGGCACGGAAGCATCCTTCCTGCCGGAGTCTCTCGTTCCGCCGCTTTGAAGAAAATATTCTCCGGGAGACCTGTTGTTTTCCGCGGCGATCATGGCGGCCAGCAGGGAATCCATGCGCCAAAGGGCCAGGCGGCTCTGCTCCACCAGGCGTATCTGGTGCGTCTCCGCCAGCCTCCTCTTTTCCGCATTCAACATGGAATGGCTTAGCCACCCCATGACCCCCACCAGAATCAGCAGGCAGGACCAAAGCAGGAAATGAAAGGAAAAACGGCTGATCATGCGGTTTCCTCCCAAACGTATCCCTGCCCCCGCAAGGTGCGGATGACGGCGGCATTCCTTTTCCCCATTTTTTCCCGGAGCCGGGCGATGGTGGTGTCAATGCTGCGCGTTTCCACCAGGCGGGGGTCCATTTTCCATACCCTGGTCAGGATTTCCTCCCGCGTGATGATTCTGCCGGCATTGGCGGCCAGATGGCGGGCCAGGTCGAATTCCTTGGTCGTCAGCACGATCCGCTCCTCTCCCAGCACCAGGGAGCGGGTGGGAAAATCCAGGTATCCCTCCGGCAGCCCCACCCTGTCCAGCGTCCGGGGCCTTTCCGGGGACCGTCTCAGCACCGCCTCTATCCGGGCGAGCACTTCCAGCAGGCTGAACGGCTTGACCACATAATCGTCCGCTCCCAGCTTCAGCCCGCGCACCTTGTCCGCTTCCGCCCCCTTGGCGGTCAGCATCAGGATGGGAACGGTCGCCCGGTCTTCCCGGATGAGCCTGAGCAGGTCAAAACCGCTTGCCCCGGGCAGAACCACATCCAGCAGCGCCAGGTCGTAATCCTCCGCATGGATCACGTTCAGGGCATCATAGCCGTCCTTGACGGGCAGCACGTCATAGCCGGACACCGTCAGAGCGTCCGCAAGTCCGTTCCTGATGGCGTGATCGTCTTCTATGACCAGAATGCGGTAGCGGTGCATGGGAAAACAAGTATAGGAAATGAAGTACGGAATAAAAGTTTTTTCAGCCGAAGCATTCCTGCGGGGCCGCCGGAAGACCGGAGACCCCGCAGGCGCACTCATTACTGCTCTTTATTCATAGGGGAATTTTCGTGTGGCACGTTCTCCTCCACAAAGGAGAACTTCTTCTTGCCGGCCTGCCGGCGCACGGCCTGGATGATGGCGTCGTCCAGCGTATTCGCCTTGCCTCCGCTCGAAGCGCTCTGCTCCGCTTTCCATTTGTTCAGCCACGTATCACGCAGTCTGCCCACATCGGCAATTTTCTTCTGCAGCCGGGCCCGTTCCTCCGCCTTCTCCTTCACGACCGCTTCAACCTCCTTCGCACTCTTTCCTTTCAATTCTTCCGGGAGAATTCCGGTGCTGCCCAACTCTTCCACAGCCTGGGAGCCCTTTTCTTCATAAAGGTCCACCAGGTCCCAGGAAGTGTTGCGGTAAGCCGCCTTGTTGGCTTTTGCCGCGATCCGTCCGGCGGCAGCGGCGGGGGAAGCAGCCTCCGTCAATTTGTCCTGCCGGGCCTGCCTTTCCAGTTTTTCCGCCCGTACCTCCTGCGATCCGTACGCCAGATAAGTCCCGTTCAGGGAAACGTTTAATGTGGCAAGTTCCGCGTCATAGGGAGTTTCCGGTTCGGGTGGAGCGGCGTTGTGGTCAATATTGAGGAAACTGCCGTCCCCCTTTCTGGCCCCGTCCTTCCAAAGCACGGAATCGCCGTCTCCCGCGCTTCCGCAGTAAATGGTGTTCACGGTAATGCCGCTTTCCAGTCCGCGGGCAATCACGGGGGCATAGGGCACATTGCCCTGGTTGAAGGGTTCGTTGCCCGCAATGAAGATCAGCTTCAGGGCGTCAGGATTCTCTGTATTCCACTTCAATTCCTTCAGGGCCCGGTCCATCACGACGCCGCAGTATTCTTCACTGCCGCCGGTTTTCAACTTGAACAGTTCATCGGACACCTTGTCCAGATCGTCCGTAAAAGGGAGCACCTGGCGGACCCACGCATCTTTGGAGGACAGCCTGCCGCTCCCGTATTCGTACAGGGCTATCTGGATGGCGGGCAGTTTTCCGTTCTGGCGCGCCAGCGTCATGTCGTTGACAACCTTCCACAGATAGGTGCGGGCCTGGTTGATCAGCCCTCCCATGCTGCCGGAAGTGTCCAGGAGAAGGGCTATCTGAATCACGGCGCGGTCGTCCTTTTCCGCGGCGGCCTGGCCAGGGGCTTTCCCATCGTCTTTTGGCTGCGGGGCTGTCCCGACTTCTTTTTCCGGGTCCGCAATGGCGGGGTGGGATTCCCTGCCAGTCGTTTCTTCATCTCCGTTTTTTTGAGAAATGGTTACCGTAATTTCTCCCGCCTTTTCAGGGACTGCCGCCGTGGTGATGGAATAAGACGCCTTCTCCGCTCCATCATGGCCGGGAGCATCTTCGGAAGCAACCACGGCACTGGTTTCCTTGTTGTGAGCTTCTCCATCATCCGTTTTTGAGGAGATGGTTACCGTGAATTCTCCCCTTTTTTCGGGTTTTGCGGCCGTGGCGATGGAATAGGACGCTTCCGCCGCTCCATCATCCCCGGAAACCTTGCTGGTGACAAGTAGAGCCGGAGGAATTGCTTGCCGGGACGGTTTGGCGGGAGCCTGGCTTATGGTGAGAACAATGTTTCCCGCTTCCGGGCTGTCCGGACTGGACTTTGAAATGGCAATGCCCGGGATTTCCCGAGGTCCACGGCGGAGTTTCCGATCTTCCGTACGTACCATTGCGGCATATATTTTCCGTTTTTCGGCGTCACTCATCTCTGTTCCCGCTCCGATGAAGGAAATCGACCTGAGGGCAGGAGCAGGAGGTGCCCCGGTTCCGGCCTCCTGTTCCGGAGGAGGAACGTTTTCCGGCTGTTCAGTCTTTGATTCAGCAGAGGCGCAAAGCGCTCCGGAGCCCAGCAAAGCCAGCGAGTATTTGATAGCATGGTTCATGATGATTGGTGATGTTTGTTGTTAGATTTATAGTTGAAAGGATTACGGGAACGAGTTCTGCATCAGCACGGTTTCCCCGTCCAGGCGGATCATGACGGAGCCGTCCAGGGCCAGAAGCCCCTGGCGGTTCGTGCTGATCAGCTTGTCCGCCACGGCGGCGTATTCCGGCGTACCCACCTGCACGGTGCGGACGGGGCTTTCCTTGTCTGGAGTGCGCAGGACCGTATTTTCCATCCATACTCCGTTCTGGTTGAAATAACCGTTCTGGGCGATCTGGGCCGTTCCTTCAAAGGAAGCGGAGCGTCCGTGCTTGTCCATCTGGCGGTTGAATTTGTTGACGGACAATTCCCTCTTTTTTTCCACCGCATTTCTCTGCAGGGCGATGGAACCCAGCCCTTCGCGCGATTCCTGCATCACCCGGCCGTAATCCCGGAACCTGGAGGACGAGGGGGAGACAGATTCTCCCCGCCACGGAGCGGAACTGCCGTCGTCCGCAAAGAAGGAGGCCGCCGAACTCAGTATTCCGAAATCCCGGGAAAGCTGCATGATTTCCTCAACCAGTTCCCGGGTCCGGGGATCATTTCCCAGCACTCCCGTATTGGAGGGGTCCGCTCCCATGTCCATCAGGGCGGTTTCCAGACTGCCTATTTTGCGCGCCGCCCACATTCTGGCCGTAAAGTCATCTTTCACGCTGGAAATCCGTTCCGGCTCCACCACTACGGAAAACGACTGTTCCCTGTTGCTCCGGTCCAGACAGGTTCCTTTCAGCAGAAAGGGAGACGTGCCCACATACCTTCCGGCCAGAACGGCAGGCGCTCCGGAATAAATATCCGGCAGCCGTCCGGAAGGAATGGCATCCTGCACCCTTCGCGGCTGTTCCCTGCCGTCCAGGGAGCAGACGGAATAGCGCACGTTCCGGAACACCGGGCCGTACAACTGGCGGAATATCTGCGCCAGCTTGAGTTCCAGATTTTCTCCGGAAAGCACGTAGGAGGGCAGCCCGCCGGAAATTTCCGCCATGCGCCGCAGCAGGGGGCGTTTACGTCCTCACCCACTCCGATCGTGAAAATGCGCCGACCTTCCCTGTTGCCCTCCCCGGCCAGGGCGGCAATGGATTTCTCGGAAGTCCGGCCGATGGTCGGCAGGCCGTCCGTCAGGAACAGCACGACCGGCAGCATCCCTTCGCGGGAGGGCTGGGCCAGCGCCGCCGCCAGAGCTTCATGAATGTTCGTGCCGCCGCGCGCCACCACGGCATCCAGCCACGCGTGCGCGGCTTTCTCCGTAGCGGCGTTCCTTTCCACGGGAGCCGCCTCAAACAGGTTCACGCCTTCGTTATAAGTGATGACATTGAAGCGTTCCCCGGGATTCAGGCCGGAAATGATCTGCTTGGCCGCCTCCTTCATGCTGGCGAGCTTTTCCCCGCGCATGCTGCCGGACCTGTCCAGCACCAGGGTGAGCTCCCGGCGGATTTGCTTTTCATTCCCCGGACTATCCTTTCCGATTATGGCCAGAAAATAGCCGTTCCGGCCGTTTTCCGCATCCGGAGCCGCATAGACGCTGATGTCGGGACCGTAAACGGCTTCCCCCTTTTTGGCGGCGGATTCCATCCATGACAGGCGGAAAGGCCCGGGGCTCATCTTTTCCTCCGCCAGGGTCAGCACGACGGTTTCATCCTTCAGCCGATGGCGTTCCATCGGATGGGACGGCGTGAACACGTTGCCGATGCCATCGGTTCCGGGGGAGATTTCCACCCGCATGGTCCATGCCGCATTGCCGGAAAGGGCTTCCGTCCGGGGGAGCACGTAATCCAGGCGTCCGTCCACCGGAATCAGCAACTGTTCGTACACCACGCCCAGCTTCACGGAAGACCTGGCGGGAACGGGGAATACACTGGAGCGAATGGCGCCGAATCCGGCGAATTCCAGCAGGGCCGGATCCAGCCTGCGGGCCACAATGCGGTCGTACAGGCGGCGCGCTTCGTCGGCGGCCATCAGGGAGGCCTGCCAGGAAGTTTTTCCGTCTCCGTAATAAAACCCTTTGACCACCACTCCTTCCGGAACGGGAAGAACCAGTTCCGCCTCCGTGGGGGCGTTTCCGCCATTACGCACGCTCAGTTCCAGGGTAGTCTGTGCGCTGCGTCCGTTGACGCGGACAAGGGCGTTCACCTTTTCCAGAGTGACAGGCTGGCGCACGGCCCTGTTGACGGGCGGAATCACCCGCCGCTGCGGCAGGACGATGTTCCGGCCGTCAACGTCTCCGTCAAGTGTCTGGGAATGGCCCAGACCGGACAATCCAGCCATTATTACGGCAATCATGCACGGCATCAGTTTCATGCCCTTATGATGCCACAAGAAAAGATGCCGTGTGTTACAATCAGGTTACATTTGCGGAAAGATAAATCATTCCCCGGAATTTCCGTTGAAAAACGCCTTCCATACACGGATGACGTTCAGCGTATCCCTGCCTGCCATCAAATGCACAATATCAACCCTGCGAACGCCTTATGAAATAATTTGCAAAGACGCAATTCACCTGGCATGAGCCGGGATAAAAAGGATTTCATTGGCAGGAATTCGCCGCGGAAGCCTCTGCCGGGAATGGAAGGCTTCCGGCTTGTACGGCTTCTCCCATGCGAAATGAGGTGTTTTTCCTCCCCCGGAAGAGAAGCCAAAGGCTCAATGCACCAGCCCCCGGGACAGCAGCACCAGAGTCACGATGCCTATGGCAATGCGGTACCAGCCAAACACCGCAAAACTGTGCTTCTGGAGGTAGGAGACCATCCACTTCACGGCCAGCCATGCGGAGAACCAGCTCACTGCCGTGCCAACGGCCAGGGCCTCCCAGCCGAAGGCTTCCAGCATCAGGGCGCCGTCCTTGTACGCATCATGCACCGTGGCCGCCCCCAGCGTGACCAGCCCCAGCAGGAAGCTGAATTCCACGGCGGCTTCCACGCTCAGCCCCACGAACATGCCGCCCAGCATGGTCATCAGGCTCCGGCTGGTGCCGGGAACCATCGCCACGCACTGGAGTACGCCCACGGTCAGGGCCTTACCCGGCGTCAGGGTTTCAATGGAATCCCCCTTGTTACCCTCATTGCTTTTTCCCTGCCTAGCGCGCCAGGCGCAGTAGGCCAGAATCACGCCGCCGCCTACGATCCACGAGTACGCCACCGTGTACGTGTTGAACAGGTATTCCTTGATCAGGGAGGCGCAGCACAGCCCCACCACAGCGGCCGGCAAAAAGGCGAGAACCAAATTGACCAGGAGCTTGAATCCGGCGGGATTCGTGCCGCGGACACCCTCCACCATCGTCTTCACGCGGGGATAGTACAGGCTCAGCACCGCCAGAATGGCCCCGCCCTGAATGCAGACGGCCAGGGCATCCAGGGCTTCCTTGCCCTGGGACATGTTCAGCAGGGATTCCGTCAGGAGCAGGTGCCCGGTGGAACTGACCGGCAGATATTCGGTCAGGCCCTCCACAATGCCCAGAATGATGATTTCCAGAAGATTCATGGTAATGATGGTGGATGTATGCCTAGGGGTTGTAGGGAGAATTGTCGTTGTTGAAGTCTTCTTCAAAGCGCGCCACCTCTTCGCGGGCGCGGGCGGCTTCCTTGCGCTCATGCAGCCACGCCAGGATGATGCAGATTTCATACAGCGCGTACATGGGAACCGCCATCAGCAGCATGGTGGCCACGTCCGGCGTGGGCGTGATGACTGCGGCCAGAATGGCTATCGCCACAATGGCGTAGCGGCGGGTGGCCTTCATCATGTCGTAGGTCAGCACGCCCAGCTTCACGAAAGGCATCACCACTACGGGCAGCTCAAACGCCAGGCCGAACATCAAAATCATTTGCGTGGCGAAGGACAGGTAGTAGCCAATGCGCCATTCGTTGGAAATGCCGAATTCCAGGGAATACGTGTAGAAGAACGTGAGCACCCTGGGAAGCACCACAAAGTAGCAGAACAGCGTGCCGGCCAGGAACAGCCCGAAGCCGACCGCCATGCACTTGTACAGAAGCTTGCGCTCATGCTGCAGCAGGCCGGGAATGATGAACTGGAGCAGGAAGTACAGCAGCAGGGGGAAGGAGATCACCACGCCTGCGTACAGGGAAAGCTTGATGGTCAGCATGAACGCCTCGCCCGGCTGGAAGGCGCTCATCATCTTCAGGGCGCCCCGCCCCGTTCCGTCCGTCAGCACGGCGTCCTTGGCGTGCAGGGCTTCCGCCAGTTCCCGCACGGCGGGGGCCGGGCTGGCTTCCCTGATAAAAGGCTCCTTCCTGTCGTCCGGGAGGGCCTGCGCTCCCCGGAGAACCAGGGCGGCTTCCGTCAATTCCGCCAGCCGGGGGGAAATCTCCCGGAACAGGATCCGGCGCTGGGCGGCGTCCAGCCCCACGGCGGCCGTGGCCGTTTCCTTGGCCTTTCCCCAGGCGTCCAGGTCTATTCCGGCGGGAAGGTGGGATTCCTCGAACATGTCCCATACCTGGTTGACGGGGCGGCGCAGAATGTCCATCAGGTTGGAAGCGAATCCGGCACACAAAAGCATGCTGACCACCAGGCAGAACACCATCCTGATCAGCATGGTGCGCAAATCGTCCAAATGCTCCAGAAAAGGCTTCTCTTCATCATCCCGCTGGATTTGCCATTTTTCCCGCAGCCGGAATATGTGCTTTAAAAAGAACACGGCGTTTAATGAAGCCTAAAAGGCCGTCCCGCGCAAGCCGCAAGGCCGACACCGCCATAAAAAATCCGGAAAACTCCCCCCTTCCCGCTCCGTCCGTCCACGTACCTTTTTTGGCATGCAAACCCTGTATCTGCTTGACGCGGGAAGGCAGGCTCTTACTCTCTAACGCATCATGAGTCACGTCAGAACAAGATTCGCGCCTTCTCCCACGGGTTATCTCCACATCGGCGGTGCGCGCACCGCCCTGTTCAACTGGCTGTTTGCCCGCAAGATGGGGGGCACCTTTATTCTCCGCATTGAGGATACGGACACGGCCCGCAACACGGAGGAAGCCACCCGCGCAATCTTCACCGGCATGGAATGGCTGGGCCTGGACTGGGATGAAGGCCCCATGAAGGGCGGCGACTGCGGTCCCTACTTCCAGAGCCAGCGCAATGACATTTACGACGCCTACTTCAAAAAGCTCCAGGACGCCGGGCGCGTCTATGAGGACGACGGCGCATGGCGCTTCCGCTTTGACCGCTCCAAGCCCGTCACGTTCCACGACATGATCTGCGGCGACATCACCATCGACTACCGGGACGCCTCCAACACGCCGGACATGGCCATCCGCCGCGCGGACGGCTCCTACATCTTCCACTTCGTCAACGTGGTGGACGACATTGAAATGAACATGACCCACGTCATCCGCGGGGAGGACCATATCATGAACACGCCCAAGCACATCCAGCTGTTTGAGGCCTTTGGCGTCACGCCGCCCGTGTTTGCGCACATGCCGCTGATCCTGAACCAGGACGGCTCCAAAATGTCCAAGCGCGACGTGGGGGCGGCCCTGGGCACCTACCCGGAGGAAGGCTTCCTGCCGGAAGGCGTCATGAACTTCCTGGCCCTGCTGGGCTGGTCCCCCAAGGACGACACGGAAATCTTTTCCCCGCAAGAGCTGATTGAGCGCTTTTCCCTGGAAGCCGTGAACCACTCCGCCGCCAAGTTTGACATCACCAAATGCCGCTGGGTCAACCAGCAGCACATCATCGCCCTGCCTCCGGAAGAATTTGCCGTCAAGGCGCGGCCGTTCTGCCTGAAGGCCGGCCTGCCGGATTCCGGCATTCTGGATGAAGCCATTGCCACCGTGCAGACGAAAGTACAGACGCTGGCGGAAGTTCCGGATAAAATCCGTTTCTTCTTCGACCTCTCCATGGACCCGGAAGCGCTCGCCAAAGTCCAGCCGGAAGCCGTGGAACTGCTCTCCAAACTGGCGGACAGGCTGGAACGGGAACCGGGATGGGACGGCCATGAACTCATCGGCGTGCTGAAAACCTTTGCCAAGGAAAACGGCGTCAAGATGGGAGCCGTCATGTTCCCCGCCCGCGTGGCCCTGACGGGCCTGAGCGGCGGCCCGGACCTGTCCGCCGTCTTCTCCTTGCTGGGAAAAGAGGAATCCTTGAAGAGAATCCGGGCCTTTTCCCTGAACTGAACCGGGGAAGTTACAGCCTTCCAGCCTTCTTGATCAGAATGCCGTTTCTCTGCGGAGAAACGGCATTCTGCTTTTGAATTGTTCCAGAACTCGGAACAGGCGGGAGCAGGAAGGAAGGAGATTTGTCCGCTCTTTTCCCGGGTGCAGGACTCTCTGCGCGGTATTGGTAAGAGGAAAGCTTCCTGATTTCGCAAGCCGCCTTTCCGGGCACGTACAGGAGGGAAGTACGGCCCGGCTTTGTTCCTCGCCGCCAGGCTTCCGTTTTCCCATTTTTTTCACTTCCTTTCCGCCCCGTTTATTCCTCATTTGCGGCGCTTACGCCGCATGGGCGCTGGACCGCAGATACACCCTGCTCTTTTTTCTTTCACCGGTTCCCCCGGCCACCATCCTCCGGAAGAACCGTCCTGCCTGAATAAAATAATAAGAGCCAGGTACGTAAAGAACCTGGCTCTTATGAAAGGAAGAGACCAATGCTCTTCTCTTGATCTTTAATTAATAACGGCGGTTCCGGCCATAGCCGTTGTCACCACGCCTGCCGCCGCTGTTATTGCTGCGGTAGTTTCCTCCGCCTCCGCCCCTGTTTTCCTGGGGCTTGGCTTCATTGACAACCAGGGCTCGTCCCTGAAATTCCTTGCCGTTAACGGCTTCAATTGCGGAGCCCATTGAATCAGTGGAATCCATGGTTACAAATGCAAAACCTCTGGGTCTTCCAGAGTCGCGATCTGTTGGCATGAATAGCTCAGTCACTTCACCATAAGAACCAAACAGATCTCTCAAGTCTTGTTCAGTGGCATCAAAGGACAAATTTCCTACATATAATTTTGTGTTCATATTACGGGATTGACGGCCGACCTGAATTCTCTTAAATGCGCTCCCGAAAATCCGGGATCTGAATCATCAAAATTTCGAATAAAACAAATACTACCGTCCAGAGAAGGTTATCCTATAAATAAAAAAAGCCAAGGATATTTTACGTTAAACTAAACATTATATCGACAGGCGTCCACAACAAATTTCCGGAAGCCCCCGCCATTCCGCACCGGATAAGGTGCAAAACCGCGCCAACATGTTCCCACATATTCTTTTCCCATTCCCTGTTCCGTACACGGCGCCAGCCCATGGATTCCTGCTGTGCCAAGGAACGGATGGTACCTCCACCACTTTTTCCGGAGATGTCCGGCTGCCCGATTTCCCTCGCTGGGGTTCCACGCCGCCGTCCCGGTCCCCAAAAGCAGAACTCCGCACTGCGGCCCAAATGGAAAAGGCGGGAATATAATATAACCCTTGACCATGAAGCCCGCACCCCCTAGAAATGACACATTCATGAGCATGCCTGATTATCGGACATTTTTCCGCCGTTCCGCCTCATTCCTGCTGGCCGGCTTTCTGGTCACGGGCCAGGCGCTCGCACAGGAGCCGGAAAACACGGCTCCCGTCCCGGAACCGGTCCAGCCTCAGGAAGCCGCGGCGGAACCGGCAACGGAGCCAGCGACGGAAATGGACACCGTCATCCTGGCGCTGTGCCATGAAATCTCCATTCTGCAAAAGAACGTGGAGAAAAGAATAGCCATCCGCGAAAGCCTGGTGACGGAGGCGGATAAGACCTACAGCTTTTTTGACACCAGGGTTTATGAAATGTCCGCCGTGCTCTATGCGCTGGACGACCAGAAGATTTTTACCATGGCCTTTTACTGCAAGGCCGCAACAAGGCTGGTAAAACTCTATTACGAACGCAGGCCCGATTTCCAGGGGCAGGAAACACGGGTGGGGGAAGAAATAGCGCGCATCCGGAAACTGATTCAATCCCTGGAGGAAGTCAACACGGACGGCTTGTCGGAAACCTCCATGGTCCAGCGGGACGAAGCCCTGACCACCTGCCATTCCCTGCTGGAAAAGCTGGATAAGGAAAAGGAGCAGCTAGCCTGTCTCAAGGAACTGTTCAACAATCTGGGAAACAAGGTCAACGCCTTGAACGCCGAAAGCAACAAACTGTTCAATACCTTGTTCAGCAAGGTATTCTATACGCCTTCACACATTGCCAGGTACATTTTCCTGAATCCCGGCATGATCTACCGGGCATGCATGTCCGCGTGGGAATCGTCCGCGGACAGCAAGCTCCAGCTCCCTTCCGACCGCGGAACCCTCCAGCATTATGGAATGGTCCTGCTGGACATGCTCCTGTGCGCCTACTTACTCTCCCGCGCCATTGTATGCTGGGGCTTCAAAAAGATGCTGGAAAAATCGGGGAACTACGACAAGCGCCACGCCTTCACCAACGTCACCACCATCCTCCTGATAGCCGTGCTGCTCATCATTTCAGAAATGCAGAGCACGGACTACCTGCTGAAAAGCGCGGCTTCCCTGGGGGCAGAATTCCTTCTGCTGTCCAGCGCCATCCTGTTCTCCCTGGTCACGCGCCTGAAATACGGCACCATCAACGCCGGAATACGCATCTATATGCCCTATCTCCTGCTTGGCGGCTTCTTCATGCTGCTGCGCATGTTCATGGCCCCCAACATCGTGGTGAACGTCTCCATGCCCGTCCTGTTCACCCTGGTTTCCCTCTTCTCCCTGCTGACCTGGGTGCGGCAGCGGCACAGGCTGCCCCGGCTGGACCGCTTTTTCGCCACCATTTCCCTGGTACTCACCATCCTGGGCAGCATCCTGTGCTGGACGGGCTTCAGCTTCATGGCCTTCCTGGTGCTGATGACCTGGATCATGCTGATGACCAGCATCCTGCTGCTGGTGGGCCTGTGGGACCTGCTGCACCATTATGAAAAACACCGGAAGGAGCGGAACAAAAAGGAAATCGTCTGGTTCCGCCCCTTCATCTCCAAGCTCGTGCTGCCCTGCCTGGCCATCTTCCTCATCCTGTTCAGCCTCATCTGGCCCGCCGCCACCTTCGACATGGGGGACCTCATCATCAGCAAGATTTACGCCACTACGGAAATCAAGGACCTCATCACCTTCAGCTGGAGCCACGTCATCCTGGTCATCCTGATCGCCATCGTGCTCAACTACCTCGTTTTCCTGGGGAAAAACACGCTCCGGGAAATCTACGGGGAAAACTATGAAGTAGGCACCATCCCCACCTTCGTCACGCTCTCCACCCTGTTCCTGTGGGGTCTGTTCGTCTTCACGGCCCTTGTCATCATGAATGCCAACTATAACGGCATCCTGATGGTCATGGGCGGCTTGAGCATGGGAATAGGCTTCGCCCTGAAAGACACTATTGAAAACATCATCAGCGGCCTCTCCCTGATGCTGGGACGCCTGCGGCAGGGGGACATGATCGAATGCGACGGCTACCGGGGGCGCGTCTCCTCCCTGGGGTACCGTTCCACGATGATCGAAACGCTGGACGGCTCCATCATCGCCTTCCAGAACTCCCAGCTTTTCAACAAAAACTTCCGGAACATGACCCGCAACCACAAATTCGAATGCGTGAAGGTGGAGGTGGGCATCTCCTACGGAACGGACGTGGAAAAGGCGCGCGGCATCATTCTGGAAACGCTCGCCTCCCTGCCCTTCCTCTCCAAGACCAAGAAAACCAGCGTGGTGCTGGACAGCTTCGGAGACAGCTCCGTGAACCTGGGCGTATGGGTATGGATTCCCGTCATGACGAAATCCTCCAGCCTTTCCACGGTGCGCGAACGCATCTATAATGCGTTCAACGAGCACGGCATTTCCATCCCCTTCCCCCAGCAGGACCTGTACGTGAAAGAATTCCCCGGCAGGCAGCCTGAGGAAGAACCAAATGCTTCCCCACGGGAAGAATGACCTCCCCGCCCTTTACCATTCCATCATATCAACCAACCATGTCTGACAATCTGACCCTTCTCGGTTCCCAAAGCTCATTTTTCACCAGCCCGGACGACGCCAAGCTGGAATCCTTCCCCAACCGCGGCACCCGCCCCTACACCATCACGCTGGACACGCAGGAATTTTCCTCCCTCTGCCCCGTCACCGGCCAGCCGGACTCCTGCCACCTGACGATCATCTACGTGCCGGACGAACACTGCGTGGAAACCAAGTCCCTCAAGTACTATCTGGCCTCCTACCGCAACTATCCCGCCTTCAACGAACAAATTGTCAACCGCATCACGGACGACCTCGTGGCGGCCATCTCCCCCCGCTGGCTGAAGGTGGAAGGCAGGTTCTCCCCCCGCGGCGGCATCCAGCTCACCGCCATGGCCGAACACAATCCGGAAAACCGCCCCCTGTAACCCTTTAAGAACGCCATGGAAAGAATGGAAACCGCCGTCCTGCTCAGCGGGGGCCTGGACTCCAGCGTGGCCCTGCACTGGGCGCACAGAAACCACCGCGTGAAGCTGGCCCTCAGCTTTGACTACGCCTCCAACCACGCCGCGCGGGAACTGGAATGCGCCGCGTGGCAGGCGGCCAGTCTCGGCGTGGAACACCGCATTATCGACATCACCCCCATTGCCGCCCATCTGAAATCCGCCCTTCTTTCCGGCGCGGACGACATTCCAGACGGAAAATACGATGCGGAGCTGATGAAGCAGACCGTCGTCCCCTTCCGCAACGGCATCTTCCTGTCCATGGCGGCGGGCATTGCGGAAAGCCACGGCGCGCAGCAGCTCGTCATTGCCGCCCATGCCGGGGACCACAGCATCTACCCGGACTGCCGGGAGGAATTCATGGCCGCCATGACGGACGCCATCCGGCTGGGGACCTATGCCGGGCTGGGCATCCTGCGCCCCTTCATCCACACCTCCAAGGGCGGCATCGCCCGGATGGGCCATGAACTGGGCGTGGACTTCTCCCGTACCTATTCCTGCTACAAGGGCGGCCCCGTCCACTGCGGCGCCTGCTCCACCTGCCTGGAACGCCGGGAAGCCTTCCGCGAGGCCGGAATTCCGGACCCGACGGTTTACGCGGAGCAATAAGCGCCAGCCGCCAAAAATCAAGGGCCGGAGAGGCCAAAGGAAAATCTCCGTACTCCGGCGGTGAGGCCTGATCCGGTCCTCAATCCTTATTCCACCGTATTTTCCAGCAAAAGCTCCCGCAGGGCCTCCCGGACTCTCCGCGCCACTTCCTCTTGTGCGGCGTCCGCATCCACGCGGAGCATCCAGGGTTCATGAACGGAGGCGAAGACGCTGCGGCAGGCGGTCAGCCCGGCCTCCGTCTCAAAGGCGTCGCGTTCCCCGCGGCTGCCGATGCGCTCCAGGGCCACGGAAACGGGAATATCCAGCCAGACCACGGCATCCGGCACGGGCGCGAATTCTTCATTGGCGGCGCGGATGGCGGCAGGGTCCACCCCGCGGGCGCCCTGGTAGGCCATCATGGAAAGGTAATAGCGGTCCAGCAGCACCCACGCGCCGCGGGCCAATGCCGGGGCAATCAGCGTTTCCACATGCTCGCGCCTGTCTTTCAGGAACAGGTCCACCTCCTCCTCCACGGAAAGGCGCCCCGTCACGGCGGAATCCCGGAGCATCCGGCCCCATGGGCCGCGCGTGGGTTCAAAACTCTGCACGACTTCCACCCCCCTGTCTTCCAGATACTTCCTCAAATGGCCGATGTGAGTGGACTTTCCCGTGCCGTCAATGCCTTCAAAGACGATCAGCCTGCCTTTTCTCTGTCCGGTGAAGCTCATGAGTCGAACGTATAGCGTTTCCCCGGAACGGGGGCGATAATCTCGGCATCCGGCATGCGGGAAGCCAGCGTGTCGTGCATCCATTCCACGGCGTCCGGGTCCCCGTGCACCAGAATCACCTGTTTGGGATTCAGCTTCACGGCATAATCAACCAGGGAATCCCGGGTGGCGTGGCCGGAAAAATCAAAGCAGTCAATCGTGCATTTGCGGCGCACCGGCTGCCCGTTCGGCCTCATCTTGACCAGTTCGCCGTGCGGCGTGGTCTTCAACTGGCCCGCGGGGGAATCGGGGTCGGCATACCCTACGAAAAGAATGGCGTTCTTCTCATGGGGAAGCACCTGCTCCGCCATCACGTTGGAGAGCGTCTTCTCCGTCATCATGCCGCTGGAAACCACGTAAATGTTACCGGGGGAGCAGACCAGCGGAGCCTTCCCCTTGCGCGGAAGCGGCACGGTCTGAATCTCCTCCTTGAGCTTGAAATCGTGGTCATGCCGCCGGGTCAGCCCGGAAAAACGGTCATATAATAAAGACACCTTCGCGCTCAGGCCGCCGAAGTACACGGGCGTATTGGCCGGGATCACGCCCTGCTGCTTGAAGCGGTGGATGTTGAACAGCATTTCCTGGCTCTTGCCGATGGCGAATACGGGGATCAGAACCGCGCCGCCGCGTTCCAGCGTATCCGCAATGGCCTGCCCGAACCGCACCATCTCCTCAGGCCGGGAATAATGGGCGCTGCGCTGGAAGCCGCCGCGCGTGCACTCCATGATCAGCGTGTCCACGCCGGATTCGGGGAAATCCGCTCCGGGAATCATGCTCTGGTTTTCAAACTGCACGTCTCCGGTGTAAAACACCGTATGGCCGGACTCGCTCTCCAGCATCACTCCGGCGGACCCCAGAATGTGCCCGGCATCGTAAAAGGTAGCCAGCAGATTCTGGCGGAAGCCCACGCGGAACACCTCGTTGCAGGACTTGGCGTTCCAGGAGTCGCACAGCCGGTCCAGATCCGCATGGGTGAAAAAGGGATACTCCACGATGCCCAGGTCCAGCCTCTTGGCGCTCATCACGTTCACGGAATTATGCAGCATCACCTCGGAGAGGGCGGCGGCGGCGGGCGTCATGAATACCTCCGCCGCGGGCTGCTTCTCCTGCAGCACGGGCAAGGTGCCCAGATGGTCCAGATGGGAATGGCTCAGGAAAACGGCCTCCACGGAATTGGGTTCCAGAACGTCAAACTCCGGCATGGCCGCCATCCCCTCCCTCTTGGGGTGCATCCCGCTGTCAAGCACTACCCGGGTGCCGTCCATTTCAAGCAGATAACAATTGGCCCCGATCTCTTCGGCCCCGCTGATATTCGTAAAACTGATCATTATATGCGGCAGGAGAGTAACGGCTCCCCCCGCCCGTGTCAATGCCGCCCTGCCGCCCAGGGTTCAGAGAGCCGCCGGAAACGCTTTTTAATGGAAAAATGGAGAAGGCAAAGGAAGCTCCTTGCCTTTTCCGGGGAGCTCGGAAAAGGCCCCGCCGGGCATGCCGCCGGAAAACGCCTTTTCCTGATTCCCGATACCCGGCTCCCCTTGTCTCAATCACTCAGCCGGATGACAATATCCCTCAAACACGTCGGCGGAAAATGAAACGGGAATTCCCCAGAAACAGACTTCACGCTCTCCCATAACGATATCCACCACCGTCATCACGTCCACCCCGAACTTGTCCTGCCATCTGCGGAGCGCCTCCTTCATTTGACTTTCCAGAGCCCCGTACTGTTCCACCAGTCCCTGGCGCCGTTGAATATATTCAAACTGAACGTCCATCCCCACGCTTGACTCCACCAGTACCCACTGGGCCAGTTCCCCGCAGCAGGAAACCAGTTCCTCATTCAGGGACACGAGTTTTTTCAGGTCCGTCATCCGGTCAAGAATGCCGATGTAACGCTCCATTCCATCCATGATCTCCCGGCCGTAATACTCCAGAACAAGGTCGTTCAGACGCGCAACATATTCGGGTGTATCTTCTTGGACCGCATAAGCCCTTTTTCCGGACACCATCCACTTTCCCGGGTCGGATTCCGCCCCCTTCGGGATGGAAACGGGAACTATTCCCGCACACTTTTTACCTTCCGCGGGAGAAAAACCCGGATGATCCTCTCCCAATCCGGCCATGACGGCCTTGTCCAGCTGATGATTATTCAGCTTCCCAATACGGACCATCCAGACTCCCTTCTCCCGGACGCATTCTCCCTGAAACCCGGCGGGAACCTTCCCGTCCAGCTCCTTTTTCTCCGGGAACCCGGCCTTCTGCTGCGCCCCGTCTCCGCCATGCCCTGCGTCATGAGCCGGGCATACGGGAAAGAGGGAGAGTGCGCACAACGTAATCAGGGTAAACAGGGCATGTCTCATGCATCCATTACAGCACACGGGCAGTGCGGCATCAAGGTAATTGCTCTGGACGCAGGCTGTTGCGCGTGTGATAATTCCATCATCATACCCCTCATGAAAAACAAAACTCCCATCAGGGACGACTCCAGGCGGTCACTGCCCTGCGCATCCCCCCGAACAAATTTTCAGGGGGCCTGGGCCGCAGCAGGCGCCATTGCCAAACTTCTCTCCGGCTCCCGTCTGCATTCCTTCCTGTTATCCCCGGTGGACAGCAACCTTTCCGTTCCGGCAAATCTTTTTTTACGCAATCACATGAAAAACAAACTTCCCACCCCTCCCAACGCCCCGCACCAGCAGTTGCTGGTCCGGGCCATCAACTACTTCCGCAGCCGGGAGGGAGAACCGCGGCTTTTCACCAAACGGAAGCTGGTGCTCCTCCTGCTGACGGCGGCCTACGCCTTTTCCACCATTGAACAGATTACCGATTTCATTCCCGGAGTAGGCCAGCTGGACGACTTGACCGTCATTGCCTTCGCCTTCCTGGCCATGTTCCTGCCCCCCATCAGGAAAGACGGCTCCCAGGAAGACCCGGAACCCTGATTCCCCCGGCAATCCGCCGCCTCCGCATACCCGGAAACCTCTCTCCATGCGCCCTCCCCATTCATCCTTTCTCCACTCCCCCCTGGTTATCGTCATTGCCAAGGGGGCTGTCCTTGCCGGAATACTGGCCGTACTGTTCTGGGGCATCCGCTCCTGTATCACCGCTCCGGTGGAAAAACCCATGGAAGTGGCCGAAAAACTGATCGAGGCCGGAAAGGAAGTGGGACTGACGCTGATCAACAAGGGATTTTCCTCCGACCACGGCGGCCTGACCCTCATTGTCCAGAATGACAAAAAGGTGGCCAACCTGGTGACGGTGGAGCGGACGTTCGAATACGAATACCAGTATTCCACCACGTGGTGGTGGAGCAAAAAAAAGCTGGTCCTGAAGGCCGCCTACCGGGCTCACGGCGGCATTGACCTGGACGGCCCGGAACCGCTCCGGATCGTCATTCCCCCGGCGGGAAAAGGCCCCGTCACCGCGGAGGGCCTGCACGGCAAACTGGTCTCCTGCGAGATGATCGAAGGCTCCCTCCGCGTGGTGCAGGATGACGCGGGCCTCTGGAACAAGCTCACCCACCGGGACACGGCCATTGCGGTCAACCAGCTCAACGAGGCGGCCAGAAAACACATCATGGAAAGCGACTTGAAGCGGCACGCGGAAGAAAACTTCCTGCGCCGCCTGCGGGAAAGAGCGCAGGATTCCCGGGAAAGCGCGGGAAAAGACGGCTGGTTCTGACCTCCGGAAAAGGCGCGGACGCCCGGAAGCGCCGTTCTTTTATCTTGCCAAAGCGCGCCGCGTCCTATAAAGGAACGCACGTCATGGCCAACTTAACATTCACCCCTCCCGCAGACGGCGCGGCCGTCACCATGCAGAACGGCAGGCTTTGCGTGCCGGACAGGCCCATCATCCCCTTCATCATCGGTGACGGAACGGGCCCGGAAATCTGGGCGGCCGCCTCCCGCGTGATTGACGCGGCCGTGAACAAGGCCTACCAGGGAGAGCGCTCCATAGCGTGGTATGAAGTTTTCGCCGGACAAAAATCCTTTGACAACCTGGGAACCTGGCTCCCTGACGAAACGGTGGAGGCGTTCCGCACCTACCTGGTCGGCATCAAGGGGCCCCTCACCACTCCGGTCGGCGGCGGCATCCGCAGCCTGAACGTGACTCTGCGCCAGGACCTGGACCTGTTCGTCTGCCTGCGCCCCGTGCGCTACTTCAACGGCATTGAAACGCCCGTGAAGGCACCGGAAAAGGTGGACATGGTCGTTTTCCGGGAAAACACGGAAGACATCTACGCCGGAATCGAATTCAAGGAAGGCTCCGAGGACGCCAGACTGTTCTTTGAAACCATGAGCCGCGTCTTCCCGGACCGCATGAAAAAGGTGCGCTTCCCGGAAAGCTCCGGCTTCGGCATCAAGCCCGTGTCGCGGGAAGGAACGGAGCGCCTGGTGCGCGCCGCCATCGACTACGCCGTGGAAAACGGACGGGAAAGCGTCACGCTGGTGCACAAGGGCAACATCATGAAATTCACGGAAGGCGGCTTCCGCGACTGGGGCTACGACCTGGCGCGCCGGGAATACAGCGCCCAGCCCATCGGGGACGGCCCTTGGCTCCGCCTTCCCAACGGCATCGTGATCAAGGACTGCATTGCAGACGCCTTCCTTCAGGAAATCCTGCTCCATCCGGAAAACTTCGACGTCGTGGCCACACTCAACCTGAACGGGGACTACATCTCCGACGCGCTCGCCGCGCAGGTGGGCGGCATCGGCATCGCCCCCGGCGGAAACATCAACTACCTCACCGGGCATTCCATCTTTGAAGCCACCCACGGTACAGGCCCCAAACTGGCGGGACTGAACAAGGCCAATCCCAGCTCCGTCATCCTGTCCGCGGAAATGATGCTGCGCTACATGGGCTGGACGGAAGCCGCGGACCTGCTCATCCAGGCCATTGACAAAACCATTTCCGAAAAAACCGTCACCTTCGACCTTGCGGAAATGATTCCCGGCTCCACGGAACTCTCCTGTTCCGCCTTCGGAGACAGGCTGGTGGAAGCCTTGAGCTGAACGCGGTATTATCCACTTCAACCGGGGCCGTTCTTCCAGCGGGAAGGGCGGCCCTTTTTGATGAGTGGACAAACCGTGAAAAAATGGCATCAAGACAGAATGATTCCCAAAACGGATTCCTATTCCCTGCCGGCTCAGAAGACCTCCCCCGGGCCAGGAAATGCCAAGAACCCGGACATCCTTTGATAAGGAACCATACCCCTCCCTTTCCCAAAGCGGAAGCAAGGGAGAAAAAACAGGTTACTCCCCGGATTCCGGCTGGAAGCGGGCCGCTTCCGATTCAGCGGTGATTTTTGCAGGTTCAATATGCAGGAGCTTTTTCATGGCGCGCCCCGGGCTACTCTCCGTCATCGGAAAGTAGTCAACATGATTGCCCAGGTCGTAAGCTCCCAGCAGCACCTGTGAGGAATATACGGTAGAGGCAGGGTTGAAGTCCTCCGGATCTTTCCCCAGTTCTTTGACATTCTTTGAAGGGGCCAGTACATACACGAACGAACTGCCGGACAACAATATGGTTTCCGGCTTACTACCCGCAGGCAGTTTATTATAGAGATTGAGCCATTTGACCAGGGCTTCCACCGGAATATCTCCCCTCAATGACTGGATGACACGGGCATACTGAGCCGTTCCCTGGTCAGTTTTTACGATTTTATAGGGAATAACCGCCAGGACAACGTCGTTCTGACGTAAATTCCGGGCCGTTCCACGGAGGAAGTTATCATGGTCATTGTCAATCTCCTCTTGCGTGGCTACACGGTGAGGAGAAGAAGAGGAAGGCTCTTGAGCATGCAGGGCCACGGCTAGAAGACTGGATAGAAAACAACAAAGGAGAGATATTTTTACCATAGAAATGATAGATAATCCATTTATCCATCATGTTCAAAAAAAACGGAACGAACGTCCAAAAAAGCACGTCCGTTCCGTGAATGGATGAAAGTACGGATTATTCCTTGGAATCTTCCAGTGTAGAACGATGAAGCAGCCAAATCGTGCCGACCATGAAGCTGCCTACACTTATATTATTTCCCGGGCACATTCCAACATGCCCGTTTCCGGCGAACACGACAATATCGTCAGGCTGGGGAGTGCTGTAACCCTCATTCTGGGAATTGGGATAGTCAGGTTCACCCAGCAGCTTTTTCAGATAAGTCGCCATGTCCTTTGCACGGATAAGGACATGCTTTTTACCTCCAAGTGCCGCGAAATTGCCTTCATTGCCAATATTTTCAGCTCCCGCCTCGTCTTTCAAATCCTTACCAAAGGAACTCAAGGCAATACTCATCCGCAAAGAGCAGCTATTGTAGTAGCTTCGCTGTATTTCGGGAACTTTATCTGAAATTTCCTTCAAATGTGCTTTATTGAGCCACCCTCCAATATATCCCCAGACCTGCCCCGGTTCCGGCATAGTGAGATAGTCCACCACGTTATAGGATTTCAGCAGATTTTGAGCATCTGCCGTTTTCCAAAGATTATTGGGGGTATCAATTTCCCAGAGTTCCAAGTCTTTCCCGTCCATTTGAGGTACAAATTCCTCCGCATTGCGATAAGGAGCGATTGCCTCCGGTACGGCAAGGTTTTCATGGTAAAGCTTGACATAGTGGAATCCCTGTTTGAGTTCCTTCTTGCCCTCAACCTTTTTAGAGGAGTTACTTCCCGTCAGTTCTACGACCTTTTGTCCGTCGATTTCCAGATAGCCGTTGTCGTCGATTTGGATGGTAAAGGTACATTCCTGGTCAAACGGTACACGGATGTAGCCTTCCCAGTCATGTGCCCCGGTTTGCTCTGTCTTGTGCCAGTCAATCTTGGGAGCATCTTTTTTCTTGACCTTGTAACGGCAGTTGTTTTCCGCGTCGAGCGGATGGAACGGTTTAGTTGATATAGCCATAATGTTAGGTTTTCGCATTGTTTATTGTTGAGTGAGGTGAATATTCAGCTCTTAAGCACCTTGAATGGGGTCTCATTTCCTATCAACATGTTTAACACGTAGTAAGACGTTTTCTTGGACACAAGGGAGGAAAAAGCTAAAAACAGCGCAAAAATAAAGAGGAAAATAAATGGATAAAAGGACACAAGAAATATAATCATTGATTATCAATAACTAGATATTGAATTCTCTTCGTTCTGGACGAAGAGATCGCAAATTCCAATCCTGTCAGTTGCACCACTTTTTAATAACCGCCTCCAGGCGGCTCTTTTGTTTATTGGTGAGAACCATATCGTTTCCAAAAGATCCTTTAAAATCAATACTGATATCGAACAACTTTATGATAGCCTAAATTCCAGGATAGGAAAATGAACCTTTTTTCATGAAAAAGCCCCGTTCTTCAAACAAAAACGGGGCTGGTTTACTCCGTGAAAATCACTTCTCCCGGACGATGTCAACCCGGGCAGAGCGCTGCTCCAGGAAGAAGCTGCCGGCCGCCGATTGCAGAGCCCTCCACAAGTCCCTTCCCTTTGACGGGATTACTTGCCGGAGCGCATCTCCTCCATCTGTTCCGGCGTGTAGGTTTCCCCTTCCATCCCGCCGAAGTGGCGGCGCAGGAAAGTCAGCAGGTCCGCCAGGTCGCGCGGGTCCGTGACACCCGGAGGAAGCATGGTGGAGTCCCATTCCTTTCCGGCCACCGTGATCGGTCCCGTCAGCCCTTCGGTAATGATCTTGACGATTTCCGCGGCAGGCTTTTCCTTCAGCCATTCGGATCCGGCCAGGGGCGGATACGTCACCTTGTCCCCCATGCCGTCGTTGCCGTGGCAAATGGCGCATTTGGAGAGGTACACGCTTCTTCCCTTTTCCATCACGGCGGCGGCGCGCGCCTTTTTCAGGCGTTCCATGTCCACCGCGGGAGGATGGGCGGCATATTCCGGATGAATATGGGACATTGCCGCGAATGAATTCACCGCGTCCCTTTTCCGTTCAGGCTCCAGCCTTCTGAGGGAGGACAGGTAGTTCAGCAGACGCCGTCCGCGGGAAGAGGGCACCAGCTCCCACCCCGGCTCCGTGAGGACGGGAAGAGCCCCGGCGGAAGGAGCATTCCCTTGAATTCTCCGGTATTCAAACATGCCGGGCATGGCGGCGCATACGCTCCACGGAGTCCTGAACTGGGGTTCGCGGGGATTGTAGAGATGCAGGGCCAGCCACTCCTGCGGCTGGGCGGCCCGGCGCGTGCTTCTGGAAACGGCGTCTTCATATTCCAGCCTGCCTGCCTCGTATTCCGCCGCGTTGCTCAAGTCCGGCCCGACGGAGGCCACTCCCATTTGGGGGGCGCCTTCACGGTTGAATTCGGCATCCGCATCCTCCGGTTCGCTGACGCGGTAGGGAAAATCCGGGTCCGTCCCCCGGTCGATCGCCGTCTGCCAGTCCCTGCCGGACATGGAACGGCGGATCATCTGGGTATGGCACAGCGCGCACCCTTCCGCGGCGTAGATCCGGGCTCCTTCCGCATCCTGCGCGGGGCGCTTGACCTCCAGGGAGGAAGGGGAAGGCGCATGCAGCAGGACAGCCGCCAGAGCCGCGAGAACCACGGCAGCGGCGGACGCCAGAGCCGGAAGCACGCGGAGGGGGGCGGCTTTATCCGGTTTTCCGGCGGAATCCGGCTTCCACAGCCACAGGGCCCCCGCCAGGCACAGAAGCATGGCAACGGCATGCACGCAGGCGGCCATGCCCACCCAGCCGCTCATCAGTTCCGCACGCTTCGCATAAGGAAAAGCCGTCACATCCACGGAGGCGACCACGCCCACCGCGTAAGCCAGCAGCACGCCGCCAATTCCCGCCGCCAGCAGCCACCAGGCCGGGGAAAGTTTTCCGGATTCCCGGGGCTGTCCGGCCATCATCAGCACTCCGGCCCCCAGGAACGCCCACAGTTCCGCCTCATGCCAGGAGGACAGGGAAAACTGCGCCGCTTCCGGCATGCTTCCGGCAAGCACGTTCCAGACCGCCGCCAGGGCCAACAGGGAGCATCCCGTTTTCAGCCATGTTCCGGATTCCGTTCCGGAGGCCATCCACAGATGGAGGGCCGTCAGCACGACAGCCGCGGCGGCGCACCAGGACCACACCATGCCGGCCTCCGCAAGCGCCCACGGCACGGGAAAGCCCTGCAAACGGGCCAGTCCGCCGATCAGCGGAGCTATTGCCAGCACAAGGGCCATCCAGACGGACAAGACGCGGAACCACCTGCCGGACTCCAGGCCCAGCCGGAGCGCCCCGGCGCCCAGCGCCGCACAGGCCAGTCCCCAGGAAAAGCAGGCTTCCAGGGAGGAGGAATCCAGCAGGCCGTTCATGGAGAGGGCCCGCGTATGCCACAGCACCAGAAGAGCCGCCGCCATGCACCCGGCGGAAGAACAGAACAGGAGGCGCAGGGGCCACACCAACGGCCCCGACCACACGGCGCAGGCCATTCCGGCGGCAATGAGGGCAAAAACCGGACAGACCCACCAGTCAAAGGGCATCAGCAGCAGCCCGCTGCCGTCTCCGGCCGCAATGGACGCCAAACCCAGGACCAGACAGCCGTGCCAGCACCACGCCGCCAGCCGGGTCCACTTCCCCTCCGTGCCGTTCATGCGGAAGAACAGGGACGGGAGGGCCCATCCATAAACCAGAATTCCGTAAAAGCCAAACATCAGGCGCCCCGCCGGCCACGGCAGAGGTTCTCCGAAGAGGAAGCCGAAGGCATACGTCAGCGACCATGACAGGCCCAGCACGCAGGCCGCCGCCAGCCAGAAGAGCGGCAGGCGCTCTGCCGGATGGAAGCCGGAAGCGGACGGAGCGGGAGCGGAATTCTTCATCATGACCGGGGAAACACGTTGCGGACGCTCAGCGCGCCCAGGATGGAAACGGCGGCAATGCCTCCCATTACGGCCAGAAGCAACAGGAGGGGCATCCACGTTCCCCAGGCATGTAATTCCAGCCCCAGCCGGGGGCAAAATATCCAGCAGGCTTCCAGCAGGGAACCGGCCAGGATGCACGCACAGACGGAGAGGAGCGCGGAGGGCCTGCGCCTCAGCGCGGGGAACAGAAGGACGAGGAAGGGAACCAGCAGTTCCAGAACCAGCGCGGCGGCCAGCACTCCTGACCATCCGGACAGGGCCGCCGTGTAAAAGGTCATTTCCCCGGGAATGGAGGCATACCAGGTGACGAGGTACTGGGAATAGGTGATGTAGGCCTTGATCAGCACCATGGCCGTCAGCATGCCGCCCATGCGGGTCCATGAAAGGGATTTTCCGCCTTCCAGCCTTCTCAGGCAGACGGCGGCCAGCACGGCAAACGCCAGGGAGGCGAGCAGAACCCAGGCAATCATGTACACGGGGAACATGGAGAGCACCGCGCCGCCCGGACCGGCCAGCACGTCAAATCCCAGCACGCCCAGCACCAGGACCGCCGCAATCATGCTGAAGGCGGCGGCTCCACGGTGGAAGGAACGCCGCCAAACGGAATCCCCGGCGGTCAGCGTCATCCATATCTGGGCCATGCTCCACGCCAGCACCGCCAGTATTCCCATGCGCACGTACAGCCACACCGGGTTCCACCAGGAAAGATCGGACCAGTCCATCACACTGAACGCCCGGACGCCGGGGGATGAAACATCCGCCACGCCCCAGTAGCGGGCCGCTTCCGGAAAAATTACCGTCGTCAGGCAGCCGACCGTCCCCGCCAATGTCAGTACGCCGGGAAGACTCCCCCACAATCCGGCGGCCAGCACGCGCCGCAGGGAGATTCCCCACCCGGCCCCCGTCACGCAGGACAGGCAGAGCCAGAACAGGCAGCCCAGGCAGATCCCCGTGCCCAGCAGCCCCACGCTCATGCCGGCGGCGGCAAAGGGGCCGCGCATTTCATAAAGTTTCACGCCGAAGGCGGATATGTCGTCCCACGGCATCGCGATATAGGACTGGCGCATCAGCACGCACCAGAGAAGCGCGGACGCCAGCCACAGGGCCAGCGCCAGGGAGCGCCCGGCCCAGCGGAATCCCGCCCTGTCCCTGCGCCCCCGCCCGGTTGATGCTGCATTCCTGTTCATGAATAACGTTTTTCCTTTAATTTTCCGTTTTTCCTGCGGGGGAGGTGCCGGCCTGCATCTCCCGGACGACGGCCACCAGGCACCAGATTTCCCGCGCGCTCAGCACATGGCCGAAGGCCGGCATGTTGCCCTGCCCCAGGCGGATGCTCCGGAACATCCTGCCGGGGGAATAGGAGGCATACTTTTCATCCCGGAACGAGCCTATCTGCGGGTAGGATTCATAAGCGGCCATGTTTCCCCGGCCGCTTCCGTCCGACCCGTGGCAGACGGCGCAATGCGCCGCGTACAAGACCCTTCCCTCCGCCAGAACGTCCCGGCTCCGGGAAACGCCGCCCAGTTCCAGCGGCATGGCTTCCTCATCCCCTCCCTGCGTCCGGCCGGAAGAAAAATAGGAATCGTCCCCGGCGAAAACGTCCCGGACGTCCCTGTCCCGTGCAGCGTACGCACCGCCCAGAGACTGGGCCACGGCGCGGGGAGGCAGCAAACGGACTTTCCTGCCCGCGGGGGTGGAAGCGGTTTCCACGTGCTGCGCGTCCGTCAGCGGGCGCTCGTTCATGTTGTCAAAAATGTGGGGAACGGCTTTCCTGCCCCCGTCGTCATGAACCAGGAACCACCCTGCCGCCAGCACGGCCAGAACGGCAACCACCGCCAGGGCCCTTTTCATGAACGGCCTCCTTCCCCGCCAATATATTCCGCAGCAGCGGGATTCAGGGATACGGCCAGCGCAGCGGCGCGTTCTCCGCCATCCCCTTCCAGCAGGATAAAATAACCGTCTCCGTGCTCATCCGTCCTGAAAAAATCGCAGTCAAACGCCCAGTCGTGCCATTTGGGAAGAAAAGCCCCTTTCAGGAATCCCAGGGCGGTCAGCACTCCGGCGCCCAGCAGGGTGCCTTCAAACAGGGGCGGAACATAGGCGGGCCAGCTTTCCCAACCCTGCACCCGGCCCTGCGTCACCAGGGGGTCCGCACAGAACTGCGTCCAGTAAATCCACAGGACCACGGCCAGAAAACCGCACAGGCCGCCCGCAACCGCCCACAGCCGCACCCCCGCGCCCACGGCCCTTCCCGCATGGCGGTTGGCCAGCCGTACGGCGGCGCAGGGATAAGGCGCGCAGACTTCCCAGCGCAGCCCTTCCTCCTTCACCAGCTTCTTCACGGCTTCCAGAAGGGATTCCTCGGAAGAGAACGAAAGCACCCAGCCGGATACGATGTGTTTTTTCATGCCCTGCCCTCCCTGTCCAGAGACTGTTGTTCCCGCACGTCACACAGGGAAAAGAAGGGCGTGACGCGTACCAGGATCATGTACAGGGCCGTAAACAGGCCCGCGCTTCCGGCCATCATGGCCAGGTCCGTCAGACTGGGAAAGTAATCCCCCGCATTGGCCGCCAGCAGGGACGCCTTCAGGGAATCCACCACAATCCAGAACCGCTCCATCCACATGCCGGCAAGCACCCCCAGGGCCACCACGACGATGACGAGCGGATTGGTCCGCAGGGAGCGGAACCAGAATAACTGGGGCAGAACCACGTTCCCGGCGATCATGGCGGCCATGAAAACGGCGCCCACCGGATTCCATCCCGGGAACAACTCCGGAGCGCCGCCGTTCAGCAGCACGGCCATGTGCTCCCACAGGTACATGGCCCCCATCACCAGGGCCAGGGCCAGCACGAATTTGGAACTCAGATTCAGGATGGCGGGCGTGACCGCCTCCCGCACGCCGCTTCCGGCCATCAGCCGCCGCACTGCCAACAGAATCAGCTGCACCATCGCCATGCCGCTCAAAATGGCGCCCCCTACGAAATAGGGCGGAAAGATGCTCTGGTGCCAGCCGGGCACCTGGGTCACGGAAAAGTCAAAGCTCACCACGGAATGGACGGAGACCACCAGCGGGGTCAGAATGGCGGCGAACAGCAGGCTGGCCTTCTCATAGGCCCTCCACTGCCGTCCGGTTCCCTGCCAGCCCAGAGCCAGCAGTCCGTAGCGGCGTTTCAAGCGCCCCGTGCAGCAGTCGCGCAGCAGGGCGAAGTCCGGAACCAGGCCGATGTACCAGTACGTCAGGGAAAGCAGGAAATACGTACTGACGGCCATCACGTCCCACATCAGGGGGGAGGCCATGTCCGGCCAGATGCCGCTCACCTCCGGCAGGGGGCCGGCCATCCAGGCCATCCAGATGCGCCCCACGTGGACCACGGGGAACACGGCGGCGCACACCACCGCGCACAGGGTCATCAGTTCCGCGCCGCGGGCAATCGGGCTTCTCCAGGACTGGCGTGTCAGCAGCAGCACGGCGGAAATCAGGGTGCCCGCATGCCCCAGCCCTATCCAGAAGACGAAATGCACGATGTCCAGCCCCCACACCACGTTGTTGTTCAGCCCCAGCACGCCCACGCCTTCCGCGGCGATGCGCCAGGAACTCCACCCCACGCCCCAGGCGGCCAGCAGAACGCTGGCGAGAAATACGCACCACCACACCGGTCCCAGCGGCTTGCGCACTTCCGCCAGCATGGCCTTTACGGGAATCCCGGCGGGCAGTGTTGAAGACGTTGAATCATCCATGGCGGCAATCGTGGAAAGGCTCGCTAAAGATTACTTGAGCACTTTTCCGCGTCAATCCAAAAGGGGAAAAGCACGTGACATTGGCCGCCGCTGTTGCGGACGGCGCAGAAAATCCCCGGAACGCAGATGCGCGAAACGGCGCGCCGCCTGCACGGCAAGCCGGAGACGGTACGACCGCAAGACGCCCGTTTCCTGGAAAAAGTCCGTTAAAGATGGGTGCGGCTTCCGTTCCCGGAAAAAAGCAGTCGGCAACACCCCGGCGGATAAAAAGAGGCATGCTTCCGCCGCCCCGGCCGGACAGTCAAATGACTGGAATTCGAAAAGGAAGCATTTTAACATGGCATCCGATATGGACATGACCCCGCTGACTTCCGGAGCCCTCATCAAGCATCCTTCCGCCGGCCTGCTGCTGGGGGAAGGACCGTTCCGGGAATCGGCCCTTCCTCCAGAATCCGGAGCCGCCTTTTACGTCAATACGTTCAGGCTGGACGATCCACTGCCCTGGAAAATACCGACGGCCCTGCATTCCCTTCCCGAGCCGGAGGGCGAACTGCCCCCCGCGCCGGAAATCCGCTGGGAGGCCCCGTCCCCGGACGCCTATGCGCAGGTGTTCACGGAAATAATGGAGCAGATCGCCTCCGGCCGCCTGGTCAAAAGCGTCCCGGCCACGCCCCAGTTCGGGGAGCTTCAGCCGCCGCACGTTCCGCAGGAACTCATCCGCAGGGCCTTCGGAGGCTCCCCCTTCCATTATCCCTATGCCTGGTGGACGGAAAAGGAAGGCTTCTGCGGAGCGTCTCCGGAAACCCTGTTCCACCAGCAGGGCCGCCGCCTCACCACGATGGCCCTGGCCGGAACGGCGCGGCCGGAGGATGAAGGCGTGTTCATCAACGACGACAAGGAAATCCGGGAGCATGAAATCGTGGCCGGGAGCATTCTCTCCCGCCTGTCCCCCTGCGGCAGCGTCAGCCGCACGCCCCGCCGGGTGCTGAATCTCGGCACGCTGATCCACTTCGTCACCTACCTGACGCTGGAGGCGGACCGCCCCCTGCCGCCCGACCACTGGATTCGCCTGCTGCATCCCACGCCCGCACTGGGTTCCCAGCCGCGCACGGAGGAGACGCTCGCCCAGCTGGACGACTGGCGTTCCCGCCTGCGCTGCCCGCCCCATTTCGGCGCGCCCTTCGGCCTGCTGCTGGACGGGGATTTTTTCTGCCTGGTAGGCATCCGCTCCATGTACTGGCAGGGCCGCAGGCTGGCCCTGTGCACGGGAGGGGGGGTGGTGGCTTCCTCCACCCTCACGCACGAATGGCGGGAACTGAAGCTGAAAAGGGACACGGTCAGGCACAGCTTCCACCTGCCTTGAAGCCTGTTCCCTTTTTCCGGATTATGCGGAAAACGGGCTTTCCCGGTCCCAACTGACGGAAAGACAGTCAAATTTGCCCTCCACGGGGATTCTCCATACCCTGCCGTCCCTCCTGACGGAGCCGCAGGGAATGCCGTCCATGGATGCCGCGACGGAAACCGCATCCGACAGGCCGTGCAGAACCACTTCCGCGGATTCATGGAAGGCGCAGGGGTCCCCCTGGCAGGTCCATGACAATTCCAGGGAGGAAGGCCCGCCCCGGAAAAGGAATTCGTGCTCGGCGCATTCCCCATGCCTGTAGCCGTAACCGTCTCCGGCATCCTCGTACAACCGGGATTCCACTTCCCCGGACGGAGCCCACCAGACGTCCAGCGACAGCGGAGGCCGCGGCATTTCCCCCACATACTGCTGGACGGGCCAGCGCGGCACTACCGCCCCGCCGCGGACATACACGGGCAGGAAGTCCAGCGGGCACTTCACCCACACGTCCCTCCCGGTTTCCTTCATCAGGCTGTCGTCATGGTAGGAATACCAGACGCCCTCCGGAATGTAGAGGAAACGTCCCCCTTCCTGCGGTTCATGGATGGGGATGACGTACAGATGGTCCCCGAAGAAGAATTCCGCTCCGCGCCAGTAGGTGTCCATGTTCTCGAAACACTGGAGGGCCAGGGAGCGCAGCACGGGCATGCCCGTTTCCGCATAACGGCGGAACTGGGTGTAAATATAGGGAAGAAGGCGGTAGCGCCCTTCTATGGCGGCCTTCACGTATCCGGCCGCTTCCAGCCCGAACATCCAGGGTTCCTGGCCGCCGAATTCCCCGGAGGAATGGTTGCGGAACAGGCCGTGGAAGGCGGCCATCTGCATCCAGCGGCAGAACAGTTCCGGCGTGGGATGGCCCAGAAAGCCCCCCGCGTCGGACCCGGCAAAGGAGATGCCGGAGGCGGCAAGGCGCTGGCACTGGAAGTTGGCCAGTTTCAAATGTTCCCAGTTAGAGCGGTTGTCCCCGGTCCAGGTGGCGGAAAAACGCTGCAATCCCGCAAATCCGGACCGGGAGAGCAGGAAGGGCCTTCTGCCGGGGGCATGGCGCTTCATCGCCTCCCGGGAGGCTTCCGCCATGCACTGGCCGTAAATATTGTGGGCTTTTTCATGGGAGCAGGGCATGCCGTCGTATTCGTGCCGTGTATCCATCGGGAACGTACGGTCCGGGAAAACGACCGGCTCGTTCATATCGTTCCACAGGCCGCAGACGCCGATTTCCTCAATGTCCTTCCTGTACAGTTCCGCCCACCAGTCCCGCACGGCGGGGGAGGTGAAGTCCGGAAAGTTGCACAGCCCCGGCCAGACTTCCTCCGACAGCAGGTTGCCCTCCGAACGGCGGCAGAAATAGTTGCGTTCCATGCCCTCCCTCCACACCGGGTGTTCCGGGTTGATCCTGACGCCGGGGTTCACGATCAGCACCGTCTTGATCCCCTGCTCCTTCAGCGTGCCGACCATGCCCGCGGGATGCGGAAAATTCTGCAAATCCCACGTAAACCCCTCCTTGTTCCTCATGTAGTGCTGGTCCAGGTGCACGGCATCGCAGGGAATGCCCAGGTCCCGGAAGCGCTCCACCAGGTTGAACACGGCCTTGTCCGGGTAATAGCTCCATTTGGACTGGTGGTAGCCCAGGGCCCACAGGGGCGGCAGTTCCGGCGTGCCGGTAAGGCGCGTGTAGGCGGCCACAATGTCCAGGGGACGGCGGTCGTAAATGAAGTAATAATTCATCAGGCCGCCGAAGGAGCCGAAGGAAAGGACCGTTTCATCCGTCGCGCCGAAGTCGAAGTAGGAGCGGCACGTATTGTCGAACAGCAGCCCGTACGCCCTCCCTTCCCTCAGACTGAGAAAAAAGGGGATGCTCTTGTACAGGGGATCGGACTCCTCGTGAAAATCGTAATGGTCCGCTCCCCACATGGAGAAATACTTGCCCCTCAGGTTCAGGGCGCACGGCTTGTCCCCCAGGCCGAAGAAGTGTTCCGTGTCCTGAAGGTGCTTCCGGATCCATACGCGGCAATCTCCCGTCCAGTCCTTGGATTCCCGTCCGAATCCGCTTTCATCCGTGAGCAGCGGCTCGTCCGTGACAATATCGTAAAAATCCACTTTCTGCTCTTCCGTCCGGACGCGAATCCGCAGCAGGCGCGTTTCAATGACATGAATTCGCGGTTCGTCATATTCCCGGATTTCCGCGCCTGGCGCCACGTATTCCGGACTGACGGCGTAACTCGGCTCATCCTCAGCCACCGCTCCGGGAAAATAAGCCACCCTGACGAGACCCTCTTCCGCAATCCACACGCTGAGAGTTATTTTGGAAATGACGTTTCCATACTCCCTCCTGATTACAGGGCCGCGGACAAGGGGCAGTTTCCGTTTTTCAGTGTTGTGGAAGGCGGCGCACATGGAAGCAAAAGAAAGGAAAATAAGGAAACGCTCTGCCCATGCTAATCAATTCCATGACGAACGCAAGATTGAACTAAACCACCATTTTTCTTTTCATTAATAGAACAAAATTACTAATTATTACTCTAGACCGGACATGAAAAATTTGATTCTATGGTTGTGGTGTACAACACGTCGTACCACCGCATTCTTCCCGACACCGACAACCCACATCAACCAATGAGTAATATCAAAGTTCTTACATTAGGGTGGGAGTTTCCACCACTCGTCAACGGAGGCCTGGGCATCGCCTGCCTGGGTCTTTCCAAGGCACTGGCAAAAAAGGTGGATTTAAGGGTGATTGTTCCCAAGGCCGATCCTTCGGTCCACACGGACGGATTCCAGCTCACGGGTCTCAACAACGTCTCCTTCCGGGAAGTGGAGCAGGTGGACCGCAAATACTCCTATGAAAGCTTCGCCATGGTGGAGCACGCCCCCATTGAACTGGACCCCTACACCACGGTGGAAGGGGAGTCCGGCATGATCCAGTTCACCCAGGAAGGGCGCATCTCCTTCTCCAGAACCCATGAGGCGGACCTCCAGCTTTTCAAAAACAAGGAGGACCTCTATGCCGGGGACCTGGCGCTGAAGGTCATTCAATTTTCCAAGATCGCGGCCAAAATCGCCATGCAGCAGGAATTCGACGTCATCCATGCCCACGACTGGATGACCTACCTGGCCGGTGTGGAAGTGAAGAAGGCCACGGGCAAGCCCCTGGTGGTGCACCTCCACGCCTCCCAGTTTGACCGCGCCGGAGCGGACGCCCGCGGCTGGATTTACGACATTGAAAAATTCGGCATGGAACAGGCGGACGCCGTCATTCCGGTCAGCAAGTACACGGGCACCATCGTCAGCGGCCATTACGCCATTGACCCGCACAAAATCTTTCCCATCCACAACGGGGCGGACCCGGTCAAAGTCTTCAAGGGCAAGAAGAAATTCCCGGAAAAGCTCGTTCTTTTCCTGGGACGCCTCACCGCCCAGAAGGGGCCCGGCTTCTTCCTCCAAATCGCCGCCAAGGTGCTGGAGCAAACGGACGACGTACGCTTCGTCATGGCCGGCACGGGGGAAAAGCTGCGCCAGTTGATCGAATCCGGAGCCTTCAAGGGCGTGGGGGACAAATTCCACTTCACCGGATTCCTGAACAAGGACAAGGTGAACGAGCTGCTCTCCATCACGGACATCTACTGCATGCCCTCCGTATCGGAACCTTTCGGCCTCTCCGCGCTGGAAGCGGCCCAGTTCAACATTCCCGCGGTCATTTCCAAGCAGTCCGGCGTGGCGGAAGTCATGAAAGGCGCGCTGAAGGCGGACTTCTGGGACGTCAACAAGATGGCGGAGCACATTGTCCACCTCTGCACGGACGAAGAGTTGTACCGCAAGGTGGTGGAACAGAGCACGGAGGATATCAAGGCCTCCACCTGGGATTCCGCCGCGGACAAGGTCATCAGGGTTTATGAACATGTGCTGAACCGCTAGCCGGCAGAAAACATTCCATCCGCATCCACCAACCATCCAGCCTTCCTCCGTCCATGAGCAACATATCCCTCACCTTCGTAGCGCACCAGCCCAACCGCCTGATTCATTACGACTTCTTCAAGATAGGCGAACACGCCTTTTATGAAGACGACGATCTGAATGCACGCGTCTTGAGCACCGTTGCGGAACGCTGCTATTTCCCGGCCAACAGGCTGATGAAGCAGCTTATCGAAATGACGGAGGGAAAATTCCGCTTCGGCCTGGCGCTCAGCGGCGTTATCCTGGAACAGGCCCTGTACCACAGGCCGGACCTGATCGCCTCCTTCAAGGAACTGGCGGAAACCGGATGCGTGGATTTCCTGATCATGCCCTACTACAACTCCCTGGCCTCCGTGTATTCCCCGCAGGAATTCGCGGAACAGATTGAGGAGCACAGGGAATTGATCAAAAAACTCTTCCATCAGGAATCCGACGTGCTGATGAATACCGGCATGCTGTACTCCAACGCCATTGCCGCCCAGGCGGAAACGCTCGGCTTCAAGGGCATCATGGCGGACGGCAATCCGGCCATGCTCAAGGGATTCCAGAGCAATGAAGTGTTCCTGGCCCCGTGGGTGTACAACACCACCACCATCTTCCGCAACCGGGAACTGTCCAACGACCTGGCCGTGATGCGCACCAATCCGGAATGGCCCGAATATCCCCTTTCCCCGACTACGTTCGCGGACTGGCTCACGCACCAGCAGGGCTGCGTCACGACGCTCTCCATGGATTATGAAACTCTCGGCGAACGCCAGTCGGACGCCACGGGCGTTTTCGAATTCTGGCGCACCATGATCATTGCCTGCCTGGATGCCGGCAACCGTTTCATGACCCCGTCCGAGGTCGTGCGGGAAATCAAGCCCCTCTCCGTCTGCGAATGCACGCAGGAGATGACCTGCTCCACCTTCGGCACCATGTCCCATTGGAACGGGAACGTCATGCAGGACGAAGCCATCCGCAAAATCTACCGCCTGGAAAAGCCCGTGAAAGCCGCCAATGACGAGGATCTTACACATGTCTGGCGGAAGCTTCAGAGCGCGGACCATTTCCATTACATGGAAAAGGAAAATTCCTTCACCCCGTACGCCTCCGCCTTTGACGCGTACATCTACTACATGAACGCGCTGGCGGATCTCCAGATCCGCGTCAAGCGGGAATCGCCGAAAGCCGCCGTCTGACATTCTCCATCGGGCATTCCGGAGTGCCGCACGCCCTTGCGACAGCTTCTGGAATATTCCCCGCGTCCGTGAAGAAAGCGTTATTTCTTTTTAAAAATTTCACGCACCTGCGTTTGCCTTTTTCCAATGGCAGTAAAAGGGCCTCGGTACTCCCTGGAGACAGCCTTAGACTATTTTCGTATTTCCCGCATCCGGCAGCAGACAACGGACGGCGGTCCGGCAAACGCGATTTCCTTCTTCCAGGAATGACCCCGCCAGAGCGGCTGTCACACCACGCGGGAACGTGATGGACAAGTGCCCCCATCCGGTCCTTCTCTCCATTTTTGTTGACTTCATCCGGAATCCGTACTAGAAATATTTAACATTAAAGTTAAATGTAAAATGAATAATCCCATTTCCCTGCAACATACGCTCAGGGCCCTGGCTGATCCTACGCGCCGTGAAATCCTGGAAATACTTAAAAACGGAGCGATGCCTGCCGGAGAAATTGCGGAACATTTCAGCATTACCGGAGCTGCCATCTCCCGCCACCTGTCCGTTCTGAAAGAAGCCGATCTGGTCCGCGACCACAGGGAAGGCAAATTCATCTTTTACGAGGTGAACCTGAGCGTCCTCCAGGAAATACTGGTCTGGATAGGCAATTTCAAGGCAGCCCGCGAAACATCCTCCGGCAAACGGAACAAAATCATCGGAACCCAGCCCAACCACTAAACGCCATGCAGCCAGCCCAGCACCCTGCCCCATCTTCCCCGTCCTGGTGGACCGGACCGATCTTCAGCGAACTTGCCATCGCCCTGTTTCCCGTGCTGACCTACTATGCCGCCGTATCGTCACGGCTGCCCGCCCGCGTCGCCGTGCATTTCAATGAGTACGGCATTCCCACCCGTTTTGCGGACAAGCACAGCATGGACGCCCTCCTGGGATTCATTGGCCTGGGAATCCTGGGCTTCCTTATCGGGAAAATTCTCCGCCTGATCATCCTTCTGCCCATTCATTTCAGCAGGAATGAAAACAACAGGCGGATTGGTGCGAAGATGGCCACGTACGTGGAATTTTTCCTGGTCGTCCTGTTTTCCTATCTTTGCCTGGCCATTCAAAAGACAAGCCTGACAAATACTGTCAGCCTGGGGGATACGGCCAAAGTCATTTTCATAGGCATGAACATATTCCTCCTGCTCATGGTCAACGTTTGTCCCAAGATAGTGCCCAACAAATGGTTGGGAATACGCACCCCTTACGCCTTCAGCAGTAACGAAGCATGGGTAAGGGTTCAGCGCCTTGGCGGCAGGTTCCTGTTCTGCGGAAGCCTGTTCAACATCCTTGTGACGCTTTTCCTTCCCGGCTCCTTTCCTGTAATCTTCATTTTTAACATGGCCTCCCTCCTGATCCAGGCATTGGTCATATTTCTCTGGAAGCCCCACAGGAACAGGACTGAAATTCCACCTTCGTCTGACAGCGGCTCCTGTTGATGACCGTCCCGGTCCTTTTCTTCTGAAAAACATTGGCGGGAGAAAAATCCAAGGAAGGGTGGACGGTCGGCAGGGAATGCCTCTCATGGACAGATGAAATGTGACACCCCCCCATATTCTCCATGCACCTCAACAACCAAACGGCAGACCCGGCATGACCGGAAACCTGGAAGGAGGAAGATACCCTCCCTTCCCTGCACTGCGGGAAACCATGCCGGGTATGATGAATAATTGGAGTGTCCCGCTCCCACACGGAAATCATTACTCTGTTTAGCGAAAAAGGAATCAAGACCTTCGGGCGTCCCGATATTAACTCCTTGAGCGATGCGGAGTAAAACAAGGTTCATGGAGAGGGATTCAGGCACGTGCAGAAAGAAGCTCAATCCATATCCTCACATACCCGTTACACCTCAGGATGCAACAGTTTGGATGAACCCGCACTTTGCCGCGGCATCTCAAGAGTGGTTTGACCTAACGCCGGTACTTTTCTCCCCGCAGACGGTCCGGTCCCGATCCGGGAAACCGTCAATACCCGATTGCCAGGCGCTTCAATTTATTGCGCAGCGTGATTTTCTGGGCGGAAGAAACGCGTTCCACAAACAGGATGCCGTTCAAATGGTCGCATTCATGCTGGAGGCAGCGGGCCAGAAGGCCGTTGCAGTCGATCGTCACCCGTTTGCCGTCCAGAAGAGTCAGGGTGGCCCTGACGAAGTCCGGGCGCACGACGGAAGCGCGTATCTTGAGCACGCTCAGGCAGCCTTCATGGCAGGGATGCATGGGGCCGTAGGGCTCCAGCACCGGATTGATGAACTTCAGCGGCATGATGTCGGACAACTGTTTGTCCTCCCCGTCCACTTTCAGCCAGGTGACGGATTCCTCCTCCGCCGGGATGTCGATCACGACGAGCTGCACGGGCACGTTCACCTGCGGGGCGGCAAGGCCGACTCCCTCGGCGGCGTACATCGTTTCCAGCATGTTGTTCGCCAGGTCTTTCAAACTGGCGTCAAGATGTTCCACGGGGCGGCATTTTTCTTTCAATACCGGATTTCCATACTGTACGATTTCCAACAACATGCGGGAGGGTGTTCTTTCTGGAGGATTTATGGTGCGGGTGATTTGCTGATTTCTATTCTGGCAGGAACTTCCCCGGCGTCAATACCCACAGACGTCAGCGCGTCCCAAATGCCTACGATGACGCCGAAGGCCGCCTTTTTGTCCACGTCAAGCTGAAGCTTGATGTCCGGATTTTCCTTCTTCAGCCTTTCCAGGGCAGCCGGCAGTTCGCCGATTTCCACCAGGTTTCCGTTCAGGGAGATGGAAGACTCCTCCGTCACGGCCAGCACGGCGCGCTGTTCCGTGGAGGGAGCGCCTTCAATGAATTCCGCTCCCGGCACGTCTATCTTCAGCAGGGTCTGGGGCTTTTTCCACTGGGTATGGACGATGAAGAAGATGAGCAGGATGGTGAGGATGTCGATCATGGGGACGATGGGCACCCCCATGGTTCTTCCTTTTTTACGGTAAAACTGCATGGCCGGATCAGCGTTGGGAATGATAGCGGAAGGAAATCAGCTCCGTGAGCAGCACCTCCATGAACGCGGAAATGCGCTCCAGCTTGCGGGAATAATAGACATGGGCGATGACTGCGGGCGTGGCGATAGCCAGGCCGGTAATCGTGGTGTTCAGCGCCTGGGCGATGCCCTGGGCGATTTGGCCGTGGCTTTCATCCATCCCGAAGACGCTGAATATTTCAACCAGCCCGCTGGCCGTACCCAGAATGCCGAACATCGGCGCAATCATCACGATCATGTCCAGCAGGGGCAGACCCGCCTGGAGCGTGACGAATTCCTCCCGCGCCTTGACCTGGATCATTTCCTTCATGGACGCTTCATCCTCCATGCGGGAATTCAGGGTTTCCAGGACCAGCCTGCCCAGTACGGAACGGGAGGCGAGCGCCCGTTCTTCAAGTTCCCGGCGGTCCAGCCCCCCCTGCATGTACTGTTCCACGGCGCGCACCAGCCTGTCCGGGGCAATTCCCCGCTGCCTCATGTTGAACATGCGGTAAATGATGGCGGCAATGAGCAGGATGGAACAGGCCGCAAGCGGGTACATGAAGATGCCGCCGGCTTGGAAGAATGTGATGCAGTCCTTGATGAAATTCATGATGGTATGTCAATGGATGGTGGTTATGGAATAGCTGTGTTGGTTGGTTTTAGAAATTGAAGTCGAAGTACATTTCCAGCGTCTCGCCCACGAGTTCGTTCCTCACTTCCGGCGGCATCGCGGGAAGCCTGGCGAGCTTGATGGCAAGGAAGGTGAAGGATTTCTGCACCTCGCTGGCCCCTACGCGGGAAGTCTGCCTCATGGAGGTAACGTTCCCGTTCTTCGCTATCAGAATGCGGATGCGGACAGTTCCCGCGACGATCAGGTCACGGTTCAGATCACATTGGCGGTACCACTGTTCACCGATGGCGCGGTAAACGATCATCTGGTACCTGCCCAGGGGGGTGGCTTCCACGTCCAGGGTGGGACGGCGGCCAAAGCTGAATTTGCCCGTCAGCTTGGTCTTCCGTTCATGCGTTTTGAAACCGGGCTGGTTTTCCGCATTGAACATGGGATCGTACAGGGGCTGTTTCTGCGGAGGCCGCGCATTGGGAGGAAGCTGGAGGTCCGGAAGATTGAGGGGGGGCCGGTCCGCGCCTCTGGCGATGCTTTTTGCCAGTTCTTCCAGGGCATCCGGTTCTTCCGGCCTGCCGGGCCGGGGCAGCGTCACCGCGTGGGGAAGCTGCATGACATGTTCCCGCGCAGGTGTCCTGTCCTGCCGGGCAAGGCCTTCTTCCCCGGCGGCGGCGGGGGAACCGATGGTATTGGGGGAAGGATTCAGTGCATCCGGATGGCCCGGCGGAGGGGAGGACGGGTCCAGCGGCTGGAAGGGCATGCTGGCGGAAGCCCCCGGATCCGCGTCCTTGTTCCCGTCGCGCTCATGGCTCATGTCGCCCTCCTGCCTTTCCTGGTCAAACAGGACGATTTCCCCGTTTTCCCGCTCTTCACCGTCCTGGGCGGGCATGTCCCTGCTGCTGTCCGGATCCTTGCGGCCGCCTTCCCGGCGCGTATTGCGGTTGCCCTGGAACCGGGGAGTTTCCGGCCTGGTTGCGCTTTCCTGTTCCTCACTGGTTTTCACCATGGAAGGCAGCCGTTCCTGCGGAGCCTGCCTTTGACCCTCCTTCTCCGGCTCCACCTTCTTCACCATGCGGGCGGTCACCACCACCTGGCGGCGCACCTCCGCCGGCCGGGGGGAGGCCAGCCATTCCTCCGGCACCAGATAAGTGCCCGCCAGCAAAAACAAATGGGCCAGAACGGACAGCAAAAGACACGCGCCCCAGGAAACCCGGAACAGCCTTCCTTGCCGCCGTTGATTGAAACTCATGGGGGTAAACATTCCACGGTTCGGTGATGAATGCAATGGAGAAAGCAGACATGTTCGCAAACGATTCCGCAATTTAGTATTGCACAAGCCTGCACGTGAAGACATAATTGTCAGCGATTATTCACACGCCCGCCAATACCGCACAGAAGGCGTCTCCTTATCATACTTAACACCTCTATTACATGGCCAATCTCAACAAAGTATTTTTAATGGGCAACCTCACTGCCGATCCCGAACTGCGCTACACGCCCAAGGGCACGGCCGTCACGGACATCCGCCTTGCCATCAACCGCTATTACGCCGGAGACAACAGCGAACGCCAGGAAGAAACCACCTTCGTGGACGTCACCCTCTGGAACCGCCAGGCGGAAGTGGCCGGCAACTACCTCAGCAAGGGACGCGGCGTCTTTGTGGAAGGACGTCTTCAACTGGACTCCTGGGAAGACAAGGCATCGGGCCAGAAGCGCACCAAGCTGCGCGTGATCGGAGAAAACATCCAGCTCTTCCCCCGCGGCAGCGATTCCTCCGACATGGGCGGCGCACCCCGCCAGCAGTCCGCTCCCCGTTCCAGCAACTACGGGCAATCCCAGGCACCCCAGAACTACAATCCTCCCCCCATGCCCTCCAACCAGCAGCAGTCCAACGACTTCGGAGACATGGACGACGAAATTCCGTTCTAAAGCCCCAGGAATCCATTGATAGCTTTCCAAAGCCGCCTTTCCTCCGGGACAGGCGGCTTTTTCATGGCCGGACAGGTCCGCCAATCAACAAGGGACATGGGGAAATACTCCCCTCCCCCTGTTCTTTTCCCATGGTGGACGACACCTCTCCAGAAACTTTGCGCACGGGATTAAACATTCCGGCTTTTCCAAAGAAACGGGCCGCACAACAAAAACAGCCCGCATTTTCCCGTGCCCGGAATATTGATTTTCCGCTGCCGTATTCAATAAACGGGCTCGGAATATTAAAAAAACGGCCTCCTTGTATATGGAAAAACCGTTTTCCTGCAATGGAATGAGAAGAATATTTTATTTGCACTGCCTGAAAAACAGGCATCCTTCTTCAACCTGAATTTCCGCTTTTTCTCCTGCTTGTGTTTTTCCAATTATTAAACATGTATTCATTCTCGATTGACGAACGTTCTGAAATGTCGTTTAGTCAAGCCCAACATGATGAAGATTTCCACCAGGGGACGTTATGCATTGCGCATGATGATCGATCTTGCGCAGCATCAGGACAAGGAATACATATCCCTCAAGGAAATCTCCGTCCGCCAGGACATCACGGTCCGTTATCTGGAACAAATCATTGCCATTCTGCTGAAAGCGGGTTTTGTGCAAAGCTCCCGGGGAAAGTCCGGCGGCTACCGCCTGACCAGGCATCCCCGTGAATATACCACGGAAGATATCCTCAAATTGACGGAAGGCCCCATGTTGCCCATTTCCTGCGTAACCACGGAAAGCCATCCATGCCCCCGCGCGGCAAAGTGCACCACCCTGCCTTTCTGGCAGGGCCTGCAGGAAGTTATTGAAGACTACCTGGGAAACGTCACGCTGGAAGATCTGGCCATCCAGCAGAAGGAGGCCGGATGCGACTACGGAGCCGGCATTTGACCCCTCCGGTACGGCCGGAATACTTTGCCTGCCTTCCTTTCTTTTGGCCCTCATGCCCCACTTTTTTCAGCCGGTACTTGACATGGGTTCCTTCTTTCACTATCTATTTCCTAGTTTTCCGATAGGAATATAAAAACATGAGCAAAAATTATCGATTTGAAACACGCCAGCTCCACGTGGGCCAGGAGAATCCCGACCCGGTTACGGACGCCCGCGCCGTTCCGATTTACGCAACCACTTCCTACGTCTTCAAGGACTCCGCGCAGGCCGCCGGACGCTTTGCCCTGGCGGAGCCGGGCAACATTTACAACCGCCTGATGAACCCAACGGCGGACGTTTTTGAAAAACGCATCGCCGCGCTGGAAGGCGGAGCCGCCGCGCTGGCCGTAGCCACCGGAGCCGCCGCCGTCACCTACGCCATCCAGAACATCGCCCGCGCCGGGGACCACATCGTTTCCGCCGCCACCGTGTACGGAGGCACGTACAACCTGTTTGCCAACACGCTCGCGGAAAGCGGGATTGAAACCACTTTCGTAGACGCCGGGGACGTGAACAACTTCGCCCGGGCCATCCGGGAAAACACCAAGGCCCTGTACGTGGAGAGCCTGGGCAACCCGAACTGCGACATTGCGGACATGGAAGCCCTGGCGGAAATCGCCCATGCCCATGGCATTCCCCTCATTGTGGACAGCACCTTCGCCACGCCTTTCCTGTTCCGTCCGCTGGAGCACGGCGCGGACATCGTCGTGCACTCCGCCACCAAATTTATCGGCGGCCACGGTACGGTGATGGGCGGCGTGATTGTGGACGGAGGCAGGTTCGACTGGACGCAGAACGACAAATTCCCCGGCCTTTCCAAACCCAACGCCAATTACCACGGCGCCGTGTTTTCCGAGGTGTGCGGCAATCTGGCCTACATCGTCAAGATCCGCGCCACCCTCCTGCGGGACATGGGCGCGACGATCAGCCCGTTCAACTCCTTCCTGCTTCTCCAGGGGCTGGAAACCCTTTCCCTCCGGGTGGAGCGCCATGTCCAGAATGCGCTGCGCGTGGTAGAATACCTGGCCGCCCATCCCCAGGTGCAGAAGGTGAACCACCCCTCCCTGCCGGAACACCCCAACCACGATCTTTACCGGAGATATTATCCGAACGGCGGGGGCTCCATTTTCACCTTCGAGGTGAAAGGTGGCGCGGAAAAGGCTCGCAAGTTCTGCGAAAGCCTGGAACTATTCTCCCTGCTCGCCAACGTGGCGGACGTCAAGTCCCTGGTGATCCACCCGGCCTCCACCACCCATTCCCAGATGACGGAGGAAGAACTCAAGGCGGGAGGCATCACGCCCTCCACGGTGCGGCTTTCCATAGGCACGGAACACATAGACGACATTATCGAGGACCTGGAGTACGGTTTCCGCGCCATTCTCTAACGATTTGCCGCCAAAAACGCTCATTTTCTTACAAGACATGAAAATTTACAGGAACATTACGGAACTGGTCGGCAGGACGCCCCTGCTGGAACTGGCCAATTACGACCGCAGGCACAGCCTGGACGCCGTCATCCTGGCCAAGCTGGAAGCCTTCAACCCCGCAGGCAGCGTGAAAGACCGCATTGCCCTGGCGATGATTGACGCGGCGGAAGCCTCCGGCCGGCTGAAGCCGGACTCCGTCATCATTGAACCCACCAGCGGCAACACGGGCATCGGCCTGGCAGCCGTGGCTACTTCCCGCGGGTACCGGATCATCCTCACGATGCCGGAAACCATGAGCGTGGAACGCCGCAACCTGCTGAAAGCCTACGGCGCGGAACTGGTGCTGACGGACGGGACGAAGGGCATGCAGGGAGCCATTGCGAAGGCGGAGGAACTCGCCGCCGAACTGCCGAACAGCTTCATTCCCGGCCAGTTCGTGAACCAGGCCAATCCGGAAGCCCACTTCCGCACCACCGGACCGGAAATCTGGGACGATACGGACGGCAAGGTGGACATCTTTGTGGCGGGCGTGGGAACCGGGGGAACCGTTACAGGCGTGGGCAGGTACCTCAAATCCCGCAATCCCGGCGTCAAGGTCGTAGCCGTGGAGCCGTCGGCCTCCCCCGTTCTCACCGAGGGCACGGCCGGACCGCACAAAATCCAGGGGATTGGCGCGGGATTCGTGCCGGAAACCCTGGACACCTCCGTTTACGACGAAGTAATCACCGTCACCAATGAAGACGCATTCGCCACGGGCAAGGAACTGGCCCGCACGGAAGGCGTCCTGGCGGGGATTTCCTCCGGGGCGGCTCTGTGGGCGGCCACGCAGCTGGCGAAAAGGCCGGAAAACGCGGGCAAGACCATCGTCGTTCTTCTGCCGGACACGGGTGACCGCTACCTGTCCACCCCCCTCTTTGCAGATTAATCCGCCTGCCGGCATACCTTTATGAAATCATTCAACCTCCACCTCTACCTGGTCACTGACGAGGCGGCCAAATGCCGCCACAGCCTGCTGGAAACCGTCCGGAAGGCCGTGGACGGCGGCGTCACCATCGTGCAGTACCGCTCCACCAATCCGGACGCGGGCACCTGCTACCGGGAAGCCCTGCCCATCCGGGACTTCCTGGCGGCGCGCGGAATCCCCTTCATTGTCAACAACCGCGTTGACCTGGCGCTGGCGCTGGATGCGGACGGCGTCCACATTGGCCAGCGGGACCTTCCCGTACCCTCCGTGCGCGCCATGATCGGCCCGGACAAAATCCTGGGGCTGTCCGTCTCCAACATGGACCAGCTCCGCGCCGTGGACGCCTCCCTGGTGGACTACCTGGGGATGGGGCCCGTTTTCCCGACGATTTCCAAACTCAACGCCCCGCCCGTGCTGGGCGTGGAAGGCTTCGCCGCCCTGGCCTCCCGGTCCCCCCTGCCCGTCGTCGCCATCGGCGGGCTGGATGCGGAACGCGCGCGCCAGGTGCGGGCCACGGGAACGGCCGCAGGCATTGCCGCAGTCTCCGCCATTTGCGGAGCGGAGGACCCGGAAGCCGCCGCACGGGCGCTGGCCTGACCGTCCTCCTTCCCGGAAACGCCGGGCAATAAAACCATTCTTTCAAACGCCATGCCTTCATCATCCGGCCTTGTCAGCGCCGTCTCCTCAGATCTGGAAAAAATCAGGGAGGCGGCCCCGCTGGTCCTTTCCCTGACCAACTCCGTCGTACAGCCCCTGACGGCCAACCTCCTGCTGGCTGCGGGAGCCGTTCCCGCCATGCTCAACGACGCAGAGGAAACAGTGGAAATGCTCCGCGGCGGAACGGGCGCCCTGCTGGTCAATCTGGGCACCGTTACGCACGAACAAGGCGCCGTCATGCAGACGGCCGTGCAGGAAGCCAACCGGCTGAACATCCCCTGGGTTCTGGACCCGGTGGCCGTGGGGGCGCTCTCTCTCCGCACGCGGCTGGCAAGGCAATTGAAGGAACAAACGCCCCGCATCATCCGCGGGAACGCCTCGGAAATCATGGCCCTGGCCGGTTATTCCTCCGTCACGAAAGGGCCGGAAAGCACCAGTTCCAGCGCGGACGCCCTGCAGGCGGCCAGGGAACTGGCCCTGCACACGGGGGCGGCCGTTCTCGTCACGGGCCGCACGGACTATTCCACGGACGGTCACCAGGTGGTTTCCACGGAAAACGGGCATCCCATGATGTCCCGCGTCACGGGCGTGGGCTGCTCCATGGGCGCGCTGGCCGCCGCCTGTGCCGCCGTCTCCCCCTCCCCGCTTCAGGCGGCCATTTCCACCGCCGTTCTGATGGGAATCGCCGGAGAAATGGCCTTTGAACAAAGCCCGGCTCCCGGCTCTTTTGCCGTCTCCCTCCTGGACTGCCTTTATTCCCTTTCCCCGGAAGACGTAGCCCGCAGGGCGCGCATCCTTTCCCTTTAGGAGCACTTTCCCTTCCTCGGGACGGGAAGAAAAACAAAGCGCCGCACCCCTCCCGGAATGCGGCGTTTGGAATTTACCGGCCTTTTACCCGTTCCGCGGAACGGAGCGGCGCAGGAACGACGCTCCCGCTGCGGCCATCAGCAGCATCGCGGCGGACGGTTCCGGAACCGGCATCGGCGCCGTAGCCGTAAACGCCCCAGTCGGGACGAGAGACACTTCCGGCGCGGCATTCGGCGTCCAGACCATGTTCATATCTTTGGAGTCTTCACTCTTTTGCAGACTCCACTGCCCATAAGCCGAGTAATCCCCTGCGGCGGACGTATCCAGCGTAAAATTGCCCGTCAGCGTGGCGTTGTCTCCGCCGTCGATGAAGTTCAGGATTCGGGACGTGTTCCAGAAATCGGTGGAATAGTCGATGGTCAGGGCGGCCAGCTTCAGCATGGCTCCCGCGTCAATCCGGAAGACGCCGGACCGGAGCATCAGGCTGTTGCACGCCAATTCATCTCCAGAGGAACCGCCTATGGACAAGGTCAATTCAAAAATGGAACCGGATTCCATGGTCGTATTCCCGGTCAAGGTGGCGGAACCAGTCAGGACGCCGCCATCCTTCACCAGAATATTGTTCCCCAGGCTGACCGCAACGGCATCCGCTCCCGTTCCGCCCAAAACAAGGCTGCCGCCGGAATGGACCGTTGCCTGTCCCGTCCCAAGAGCCTGGTTGGAAGCGGCAACCAGCGTTCCTCCATGGATCGCTGTTCCTCCGGAATAGGTATTCCTGCCGGAAAGCACCATGATTCCGTTGCCCGACTTGGCAACGGCGCCTTTGGCCCCGGAGAAATTGACGATGTTGCCGGAGACGTTCAAATCGGACGCCCCCGTACCCCGTTCCACTACAAATGCCGTGGGGCTGCCGCCCCTCAGCCGGACATTGATATTCCTGATTTCCGCTGCCCTGTCCGCCGCCCTCACCTGGAAAACGGTATCCGTCCAGCCGTCCATGGCGCCCTTGCCCGTCAACACCCCGCTGTCCAGCATTCCTCCCGCCATCGTAACCGTCATATTTCTGAATGTCTGGTTCCTCGTATCGTTCAGGAACAGCGTTCCCCCGTTGATCTCCACATTCCCGACGCAGGAGTCATTCCCCGAATTGCCGAAGCAGTCAACCCCGCGGAGAGCAACCGTTCCGCCCCGGTTGATTATCAAATCCCCGCGGATAATGCCTTCCTCCCCTCCTGAAATAAGGAACAATGTGCCCGCATTGACCGTAGTTCCCCCCCGTATAAGTCTGGCGTTTCTGCACGGAGAGTACTCCAGCCCCCTCTTTCACGAGAGCTCCCGTGCCGGATACCTCCGAATTGAGGAAAACAGAACCGGAGGCGTTGAAGGAAAGAATGCCATTGTTGACCACCGGACCGGAGCCCAGGGAACCGTTCCTTTCCCCGTCGCCCACGGCCAGAATTCCCGCCTCAATCGTGGTTCCGCCGGAATAGGTATTGGCCCCGGTCAGCACCAGCGTTCCTTCCCCGGTTTTCACGAGGGAACCGGCTCCGGAAATCACGCCGGACTCCATGGCGGAACCGGAATCCACCTCCGCCCGGAATATGGATGCCGCCCCGGACAGCATCACATTTCCGCTGTGGCTGCCACCGGAGAGGATGCCGAACGTTCCTCCGTCCGCCACGTTGACGGAGGAAGCCACCTCCGCATGCGCTCCCGCCGTAAACCGCGCGCCATTTTCCACCTGCACTGTTCCGGTGGCAAAAACAGCCGTCTGCCAGTCGTTCTCATCCACATACCCTCCCGCGTGCAGGGTGGGAACTCCGGCCACCTTCACTTCTCCACTCTGCACCGTCCACGTTCCGGAATTGAGGATGACGCCGGACAGGTTCCAGACGGAACCTTCCGCCGCTCCGGGCGCGTACGCCACGTTCAACTGGCCGTTCTTCAGGGAACCTCCATCCAGAAAAGAACCCAGATAATGCTGTTCCCCGTCTCCCGTGAACGTGAATGTCACGGCGGAATTGGCAAGGAAATTGCCAAAGCACGCTCCGGAATCCAGATGCGTAATAGCAGACAAAGACATGTTGTGACCATACATGTCCACAATGCCCCCGCGGTGGCCGAAGATGAACTCCCCGGACAACTGGTTTTTTCCCGCCAGGCGCACGACCACCCCGCCGCCGTTTAATTTCACGTTATGGGCCGCGTAGCCGTCCCGGTCCAGGACCAGCATGCCGCCGCCCCCTACGTTGATGTCCGCCGCGTTGTTCCCCTGGCCGCCCACGATCAATGTTCCCTCCCCGATCTTCCGCCATTCGTCCCCGGAAGTTCCGGTCAGCAGCGTGGTGACCACGGCCCCTTTATTGACCACGAAACCCGCCGTATTCAGGCGGTAGGAGGCATTGCCCCCGTCGGTCAGCACGTAGTCACGGTTGAAGGTCAGGGAACCCGCCCCCGTGTCCACGGAGCCCTGGAGCACGATCGTTCCGCCCGAACCGTCAAAAATCAGATTGGTGCAGGCATTCAACTGCTCATTGGTTGCCTGCGTGCCCAGCGTGGAGGTGTCCCCGCGCACTCCGGAAACCAGGCCGATGTACTCCGTGGCGAGGTCCCCCTGCACGAAGGTGCCCTTACCATCAGCATCCGTCACATTCCACAGCACGTCCCCGCCCCCTGCCGATACGCTGACGGTGCGGTTGAAGCTGTCCACATAATCGCTGGCCCACTGGTTGCCGGAACGCATCTGGGTAGTCAGCCCATAACCGCTTCCGCCGGCAGACTGGGCGGCTCCGACCCATTCCCATCTGCCGGAATTTTCATTGTACACGTAGCTGGGACTGCCGCTGTCTCCGGACAATCCACCTGAAGGCAATGGATTGGCCTCGGAAGGCCTCTTGAAATTGTACCAAAACCGGTATGCCGGGTAAGTCTTGGCATTCTCCGGATCCGGCTCCCCGGTCCCTTCTACTTTTGCCTGCCCCTCAAAAACCAGAGTGCCTCCGGTCAAATAACCATAGGAACCGTCAATCTTTTCCTGCTTGCCGTTTCCCGTGGCGACCGCCTGAACTCCGGAACCGGCCCTCATGACCAGCCTTCCCTTCATGTTGTCCAGGTATTCCGGGTCCGTCAGGTAGGGAACGTATTCCGCCTCCGTCACGATCTTGCTCAGCCGCTGCACGCGGTAATCGTATGTGAAATTGGACTCGTCGCCCCATGCATCCTTTCTGGTGACGCTGCGGTAGGAATCGTAAAAAGGCGTCCCCTGTTCGGCTCCAAAACGTTTGGTGAATGTAACGAAATGATTGTAATAATCATGCGCCACCGTCGCAATGAAACCGGGCCCTCCCACCAGCGCGGCCTCCCCCATATGGGCATCCGCCACACTGTCGAAATTCATCATTTTGGGAATGGTGCCCACGTAAGTGCCCTCCTTGTCGTAGATGG
>JAJQCV010000078.1 GCA_021202525.1 Akkermansiaceae bacterium
GATCTTCAGGGCCTTGTCGTAGCTCTCCAGCGCTTCCTCCTTCCTTCCAAGAGCGTTCAGAACAATCCCCCGATTGAAATAGGCCGCATCATTGTCAGGCTTGATCTTCAGGGCCTTGTCGTAGCTCTCCAGCGCTTCCTCCTTCCTTCCAAGAGCGGACAGAACATTCCCTCTTTGGAAATAAGCTTTGGCATTTTCAGGATCAAGAGCAATCTCGCGCTCCCATTTTTCCAATTCCTCCTTCAGCTTTTCTTCGTCCATGCCAAATCAATCTTGAATATATCCAATACTACCCAATGGAAAAACCTTTGAAAAGCCGATAATGGGGATGAAAACAGTTTAGCGGGGAAAAGAACCGCTTACTCCTCAATCGGCGTGGCTTCGGGAATGTATTCATTTCCTGCGGGCGCAGGCTGGCGGGTATCGGTGACGAAGCCCAGCACCCGGTCCACGTCCAATTGGGACAGGACGGTGCGCACGTCTTGGTCTTCCAGAAAGCGGGTAAGCTTCACATCGTTGTAAAGCCCCTGCATGTCTCCTTTTTCCACCAGCAGGCGGATGGCCGGGTCTTCGCTCAGGCTTTTGAGGCTCAGCACGCGGCTGGTGATTCGGGAGCGGGGCATGTAGCAGTCAAGCTGGGTGCGGCGCTGGTCGGAGAGTTCCGGGCTGAGCGTCACCAGATAGGCGATCATCTTGGCCAGGGAGAGCCGTTCCGGGTCGTGTTCCGGGGAGACCTTCACCAGCCACGCCAGATGGGGGTTGTCCGTGACGGCCTTTTTGACGGTGTAGATGGTGGGCAGGGAAATGGCGCGGGTTGGGTCCATGTGGTACAGGGCCAGTTCCCGGGCGCGGGTCATTTCCGCCATGGAACCGTAATAAAAGATGCACATGACGCCCACCCAGCAAACCACGGCGGCCATCAGCAGGGTGGTGACCACTCCCTTGGCCCCGCCGAACCCCATCCGGCGGCCCCAGGAGAACACGTCGCTGAACCAGAAGAGGCCGTGCATGAAGACAAAGAAGACGGCGAGCGCCCCTCCGATGGACAGCACGGAAACCATCCACTCCCGCGGATCGCTGGTGATGAAGGAAAGGTACGTGAACCCGTATTTGGACAGCCAGAAGTACGCCGCCACGGCGGATAGAACCGCCGCGCCGAACAGGAGCATCTTGATCATCCCCTTCAGCATGCCGAGCACGATGAAGCCGGCCAGCAGAGCGCCCAGAACCAGGTAGAATGTGAGGGAGGAATCCATGAAATATCCGGAAAAGAATCGGCCGCGCCTTTACAGTGCCCGCTGGCAGCGCTGGCGCAGGTAGTGGTCGCACAGGCAGAGCCACGCCATGGCCTCCACAATGGGGACGGCGCGCGGCAGCACGCAGGCGTCATGGCGTCCCCTGCCCTTGAGGCGCGTGTCCTCGCCGGCCCGGTTCACCGTCTGCTGGTCGATCATCAGCGTGGCGGTCGGCTTGAAGCCGATGCACATCAGAATGTTCTCCCCGTTGGAGATGCCGCCCTGGATGCCGCCGGAATGGTTGGTTGTTGTCCGGACGCGGCCGTCCTGCATGCAGAAGGGGTCGTTGTGTTCCAGCCCGGTCATTTCCGCGGCGTCAAATCCGGAGCCGACGGAGAACGCCTTGGTGGCGGGAATGCTCATCATGGCGTGGGCCAGCGTGGCGTCCAGCTTGTCGAAAACGGGGTCCCCCAGTCCGGGAGGGCAGCCGCGCACCGTGCACTTGACCACTCCGCCCAGGGAGTTGCCCGCGTCCCGCGCTTCCTTGATGGCGGAGATCATGGCTTCCGCCACGGCGGGATCAGCCGTGCGGACGATGTTGCCCTCCACCGCGGCGGCGGTTACGGCCGCCCAGTCCACGGAGGCCTTCACCCGGTGCACCTGGTCCACCCAGGCGATGATTTCCATATCGGGAAACGCCTGCTTCAGCACGGCTTTCGCCACGGCTCCGGCGGCTACGCGGCCGATGGTTTCCCGGGCGGAGGCGCGCCCCCCTCCGGCCCAGGCGCGGATGCCGTATTTGGCATCGTACGTGTAGTCCGCATGGGACGGGCGGTAGGTATGCGCCATCTCGTCGTAGGCGGAGGAACGGTGGTCCTTGTTGCGCACGCTGATGGCGATGGGCGTGCCCAGCGTCCTGCCGTCCAGCACGCCGGAAAGGATTTCCGCGCGGTCCTCCTCCTTGCGCGGGGTCACGATGTCGCTCTGGCCCGGCCTGCGCCGGTCCAGTTCCCGCTGGATATCCTCCTCTGTCACCGGAACGAGCGACGGACAGCCGTCTATCACCACACCCACCCCGGCTCCATGGGATTCTCCCCACGTGGATATACGGAACACCTGGCCAAAATTGCTGGACATGGCGGCATTCTAGACGCCGCTGTCCGTCCGGTCAAGCCACAGGCCGCCGTCGCGGGACATAAAAAACACCCCGGCCAACGTTGGCCGGAGTGCTGAAAGAAGAAAGCTCCCTGTTACGGGCAGCAGCCGTCTTAGCCCTTCATGTTGGAAGAGGCCTTGAAAGCGACCGTCTTGGAAGCGGGGATGGCGATGGCCTTGCCGGTCTTCGGGTTGCGGCCGGTGCGGGCTTCGCGGGTCTTGGTAGCAAACGTACCGAAACCGATGATCTGCACCTTGCCGGCGGACTGCACGCCTTCCTTGATGGATTCCAGCACAGCGGCCAGAGCTTCTTCAGCGTGCTTCTTGGTCGTATCGGCACCCAGCTTCTTTTGAATCAATTCGATCAGTTGAGCCTTGTTCATAGGACTTCGGTGAATAGCACATGAATATCTGACAGTAAAGAAAAAATGCGTAATACGGACAAAACGGGGCCAAATCTGCCCTTTAATCACCGTCATCAGGCAGTCTTTCCACGGCGGCCCCGATGGCCAGTAGCTTTTCGTCAATCATCTCGTAGCCGCGGTCAATGTGGTACAGGCGGTGGATCTCCGTGGTGCCCTCCGCCTTCAGGGCCGCCAGTACCAGCGCGGCGGACGCCCGCAGGTCGGACGCCATCACGGGCGCGCCGCTCAGGGAATCCACGCCGGAGATGACTGCCGTGCCGTTGTCCACCTTGATATTGGCGCCCATGCGCTTCAGTTCGGAGCAGTGCATGAAGCGCTGCGGAAAAATGGTGTCCTTCACGACGGAAATGCCGGGCGTCGTGGCAAACAGGGCCGTCATCTGGGCCTGCATGTCCGTGGGGTAGCCGGGATAGGGGGCCGTCTTGATTTCTCCGCTTTTCGGCATCTTTCCGGCAATGATGGTGACGGTGTCCCCGCGTTCATTGAATTCCACATGGTGCCCGCATTGGCGGAGCAGACCGGTAATGACGGACATGTGCTCCTCGCACACGCGCCTCAGCGTCACGCCGTCTCCCATCATGGCGGCGGCCACCATAAAGGTTCCGGCCTCGATCCGGTCTGGAATGACGGTGTGATTGCAGCCCCGGAGCTTTTCCACCCCTTCAATGACGATCCGGCGCGTTCCGGCGCCCTGGATATTGGCTCCCATCTTGATCAGGAAATTAGCCAGGTCAACCACTTCCGGTTCCGCCGCGGCGGATTCAATGATGGTGGTGCCTTCCGCCAGCACGGCGGCCATCATCAGGTTGTCCGTCCCCAGGACGGTAGGGCCGTGGTCGCCGTTCAAATCCACCGTGGCCCCTTTCAGGCCGCGGGGCGCTTCAATGATCAGGTTCCCGCGTTCTATCTGGACGGTCGCACCCAGCGCCTGAATGGCCCGGATGTGAAGGTCCACGGGACGGTCCCCGATCACGCAGCCGCCCGGCAGGGGAATCACGCACCGCTGCATGCGGGCCATCAGCGGCCCCAGAAGACAGATGGAAGCCCGCATTTTGCGCACCTGCTCATAGGCGGCTTCCGAATGCAGGTTCTTGGCCTCCACGCGCACGTTGCCGCTGGACCGCTCTACGGACGCACCCAGCTGGCCCATGATCTGCACCATGAAATTGGTGTCGGAAACGTCCGGCACGCGGCGCACCACCACGGGTTCATCCGTCAGCAGGGAGGCAGCCAGAATGGGCAGGGAAGCGTTTTTGGAACCGCTGATATTGACGGCTCCCCTGAGCGTAAATCCTCCGTGTACAACAAGCTTCTCCATAGTGGTGGCAATTAGGTGACGGATTCTACACATTTGCGGCGCCCTTGCAATCCCAAACAGGCCACGGAACCGGACAAATTCCCCGGACGTTTTTGTTCCGGGGAAAACCGCGCCGGAACGGACGATGAAAAAAACATCAGGGCCGATCAGGTCCTGTAAGCCAGATTTTGTCCGCCAGCGGATGCCGGCTGTGTGGTCATTTTTCTCACGCGGAATGCTGGGCATCCCGCGCGCCCATTCGTTTTACGGAACGGATGCGACTAATACCCGGGGATCCGGCGGGCAGGCTACCCTTCCCCTGTTTGTCTTGCATCGCGCGGGGTTTACCATGCCTCCTTGGTCGCCCTCGGAGCGGTGAGCTCTTACCTCCCCTTTTCACCCTTGCCTGAACGGGGGAAACCCCGTCCGGGCGGTTTGTTTTCTGTGGCACTTTCCGTCCGGGAACCCTTGGGAGGTTCCCGTCTCCCGCTTTCACGGGACACGCTGCCTTGTGATGTCCGGACTTTCCTCTATCCCGGTCCGAAAACCGGAACAGCGACCACCCGGACCTGATCGGCACGGACTACATACGCTTTCGGGAAGGCCCGGTAAAGCCCAAAGAAAAAACCGGGGCATTTTTCGGCACCGGCCTTTCCGGACCTGGTACCCTTTCTCCGCTCCATCCCGTTTCCCGAAAATTCCATTCGGACGGAGCCTCTGTAAAATCATTTCCATCTTCCATCGGAAAGGCCGGAACTCTCGTATTCCCGCATCTCCCGGCAGAACGTAGGGCGGGACAGCGTTCTTCATCAGCCCCTTTCAGACTCCGCTTCCTCACCTTCCGGCGGCGGAATGGCCGGAATCCCCGTGAGACAGACGAAAAAGCGGCCACAGGATGTCTCCCGTGACCGCTCCAACTTACTACCTATGAAAACCAGCTTCATCTGTTGCTCCTGAAAAGCTCTCTCCTTCCTTTCAGGCAGACTCTGCCGATAACCCCGGCAATATACTTCCCTGCCGCGGAAAATCAATCCCCATTCTGGTCCGCAAACCCTTTCCTCCGGGAGAATCGCGGCCCAGCCGGGCTTCCGGCACGGTTTCCGCCGCAGGGGCGGCTTTTCTTCCCCTCCATCCATTCCGCTCCAGGTTTCCGGCCCTTCTAATTGGCTTGATTCGGAGGCCGATACAGGGTAGTTCTTCCGGGACACAAAAGCTCATGAACCTTCACTCCCGTTCCATTCCCTCCCTGCAAGGGGTACTGACCGTACCCGGAGACAAGAGCATCTCCCACCGCGCCGCCATTCTGGGCGGCCTGGCGGACGGAGTGACGGAAGTGGACAACTTCCTGTGCAGCGAGGACTGCGTGAACACCCTGCGCGCCATGGAACAACTGGGAGCGCGGGTGGAGGTGCTGGAAAACCGGGAAGGCTGCGGCCCCGTGCGCTTCCGCATCACGGGCGTGGCCATGCGGCCCCATTCTCCCTCCCGCCCCATTGACTTCGGGATTTCCGGCACGGGCATGAGACTGCTGGCCGGCATGCTGGCAGCCTGCCCCTTTGATTCAGAGATGTTCGGGGACGCCTCCCTGAGTTCCCGCCCCATGGGCCGCATCATGAGCCCCCTGGAACAGATGGGAGCACAGATTGAGGCCCGCGGGAGCAAGCCCGGGTGCGCCCCGCTATTCATCCACGCGGGACACGTCCGCCCCATCTCCTACACCCTTCCCATGGCCAGCGCCCAGGTGAAAAGCGCCATCCTGCTGGCCGGCATGTTTGCCGGGGGAACCACCACCGTCATCCAGCCCGCCGTCACGCGCGACCACACGGAACGCCTGTTCCGCCATTTCGGCGTTCCCTGCTCCGTGGACGGCCTGGCCGTCAGCACGGAAGGCCCCGCCCTTCCCCGCGCCCATGACCTGACGGTCCCGGCGGACATCTCTTCCGCCGCCTTCTGGATGGTTGCCGCCGCCACCCGCTCCGGCTCCCGTCTGACGCTCCGCCAGGTGGGCCTCAACGAGACCCGCTGCGCCGTCATCAGCGCCCTGCAGCGCATGGGCGCACACATGGACATTGTGAAAACCTCTCCGGAAGATGCCGGGGAACCCTACGGAGACATCACCATCTACGGCGCCGGCTCCCTCCATGGAACCGCACTTCTGCCGGAGGAAATCCCCAACCTGATCGATGAAATCCCCATTCTCGCCGTAGCGGGAGCCTTGTCGGACGGCGATCTTGTCGTCCGCAACGCCCGTGAACTGCGGGTGAAGGAGACGGACCGGATCGCCACCACGGCGGCCAACCTCCGGGCCATGGGCGCGGCTGTTGAAGAATTTGACGACGGAATGATCGTCCGCGGCGGCGCGACCCTGAAAGGTGCGGAACTGCCCAGCTACGGAGACCACCGGATCGCCATGAGCTTCCTGGTGGCGGGATTCAGCGCCCGCGGAGAAACCGTCCTGACGGATGCCGGATGCATCAACACGTCCTATCCCGGATTTGACCGGGATTTGAACCAATTCCTCCAATAAACGGCGGAAAACGTTCATAAGCGCTTCCCTTCACCGCCCGTTGCATCTGATTGTATCTTCCTCCTTGTAAGGATGTAATGAGGAAGGTGCCGTACAGGAATTTGAACGGATTCGGAAATCATTCATCGACAAAGGCGGAAGGCTTTCCTTTCCCCAGTAAACGATAGTCCGGACAAATGACGAAGATTCGTCCAAATGTTTCCCCCTCCAAATTGTAGTTTGACTCCGGATTCCAAATCCATTAGTTTTCCGGCTGCCGGGCTGGGCTTCAACGGTCATCATTGTGAGTACGTTCAGCTGCCTGCAGTTCATCGGAAAAATATTTACGGAAACCAAGCACAGGCCCGTTTTTATCATCCAGGATGACCTTTCAAAAGAGGCGGCCATGAAATAAGTCGGTGTGGCGGATGCCTCGGGTTTATACCTTGTCCGTTTTCCCTGACCCTTCTCCAAATTTTAATTATTAAAAAACACATTTTCTGATGAACCTTGTCCATTCATTGAAAAAAATCTCCGGCCTGTTTTTTTCACTGCTTTCCCGGCCTCTTTTCTTTTATGCGGTTTTCAGTGTGGTCACACTGCTTTTCATCAACGCTTCCTCCCCGCTCCACAACTATAATCCTTCTCCCAGCCCCAATATGTTCCTTACCATTGGAGAAGGTATCTTTGATGGTCTTGTCCCCTACCGGGACCTGTGGGACGGAAAAGGATTTGCCGTTTTTTTCATCGTCGGGCTTTTTGGAAAAATATTTCCCGGAATTTATTTTGGACAATGGATTCTGTCGTGCATTTGCGTCACGCTGACGGGATATTACATGTACAGGCTGGCATCCCTGTTGCTCCGTGACAGCCGCCGGGCGTACCTTCCTGCCACCCTTTGTCTGTGCCTGGCTCTGTTCCAGTCAAGGATGTATATTTTGGGAGGTGTCAGCGATGAATATATCATGGCGGTTATGTCCGTGGCCCTGTATTATGGAACCGTGGCTCTCAAGGAAGGGCTGCTTTCCGCAGGAAAGTGGATTGTACTCGGCATTTGCCTGGCCTTGCTGTTCTGGATGAAATTTACGGTATGCGCCGGTCCCGGCGTTCTGATTGCCGCCTGCTGCCTGATGCAATGGAAGGCAAAAGGCATAAGGTCCGCCCTTCGTCCTCTGCTGCCGGTCTCCTGCGGCTTCCTTATCATCACGCTGCCCGTCATTGCCTATTTTGCATGGAACAATGCCCTGGACAGCCTGTATTATGGATATTACCTGTTCCACAAGATGTACCATCCTTATTCCGGACCGATGCATCTGCTGGGAAACCTGTTCCATGCAGTCCTCCAGCATCCGGCTGCCTTTCTGATATTGGGCATAGGCTTATTCGACCTGATGGCGTCCATGTCTTCCGGAGTGTACAAACTGGCTTTGTTCATCAGCTGCTGTTTATTGCTTGCAGCAGTATACATGGGCTCCTCTTTCCATTATTATTTTCTCACCCTGATCCCCTATACGTTATTCGGCATGTGCTGCATCACGGAAGCGTCCAGGCCGCTTTACACAGCCGCACGGTACGTTGTCCTGGCTGTTTTCCTTATAAGCGCAAGCACCTTGTATCCCATACAGGGAGAACCAGGCATATCAAATTCCGAAGTGAAGAACCAAAGGAAGGAAGCCAGGGCCATAGCCGCTTACTGCAAGTCTCATGCGGATTCCTCCCTCATGTACTTCGGCTTGATGGAGAACGGACTGTACCTTCACATGCACCAGTTTCCCACCCTTCTCTATTACCAGCAGTGCAACTTTGATCCCGTAGGCAGTGAGAAACAACTGGAATACATTTCGCAGAAAAAATGCGCCTTTGTTCTGATACGAAGAAAATATGCCCGCAATGGAAATGACGTGACCACGGAAACGGAAAATTTCAACATCATCAGTACGTCCGGCTACGAGCCCGTCAACCTCTCTTTTTCAGACAAGCCCGTCCTGATGCTCTTCAGGAGGAAAGGAGCTTTGTGAGTCCGGGTCCCGGTTCCCGCTCTCCTGGCTGTTGAGGACATATAGCCGTTGTTCAGGCAAAAATTAAAAAAACGCAGGGCCTCTTTTCTGTTTTTTCGTTCCGTTCTTCAAGTCCCTTTCCCTGAAAAAGGGGGGTAGTAAAAACTTTCCTTATTCCTTTATGAAAAGGAGGATGTTTCCCTTCTTCACCGGGTTTCAAGCCGAGTTCTCTCTTGCCAGATCACTTTTCATTCTCCATAATAAAAAAAGCATATGAACACTTTTGTCTCTCTTTGTCTCATTGGCGGCCTCGGCATCGGGTCCCTCTGCTCTGCCCAGCAGGTCATGGATAACGATGCCAAGAAGAAGGTCATCAAGGATTTGGATAACCTTCTGGCGCTGAACAGATCCGCAGAAACCAAAGTAATCAATGCGGCTATCAGCAGGCTCTCCGCCGCAGGCCGGGACCCCAACGCCGCCTACGATTTGCTGATCCAGTCCAAGAAGCTTCTGATGGAGGCGGAAAAGGAAAAGGACCGCCAGCAGGGCAAAAGCGCCAAGAACGCATCCAACGCCCTGAAGGACTGGATGGACCGTGAAGCCAAGAAATATCAGGACAAAAACTCCCGCAAGGGGTTGATGCTTCAGTACCAGTGGGGCGTCCTCGTACTCAAGGCCCGTCTCAAGGAGAACATGATGAAGGCCACTTCCACAGGCAGCGTGGAGGAAGAAATTCTGGATGTTACTGAATTCCAGAAGCCGGCCATGGATCTGCTGAACGCCTACATTTCCGCCTGTTCCGATCCCGACTTCGTGGACCCTTCCTCTTCATCCAAGAACAACAATGGCGGAGGCGGGGGCCGGGCCGGCGCGCGCATTGCGGAACAGTCCGTGCTGGGCACGGAAGTAGGCGAAGCTCTCGGAATCGCCAGCATGTCGTCCCGGGCATTTCCGGACTCCATGAAAAACCGGGATGAAATCTTTGAAAAACTCTTCTTCGTCGGCTACCGGAAAACCCGGAATCTGGCTGCATTGAGAACGGCGTGGAGCAGACGGATCGCCATGGAAACGCTCCTCGGCAAGGTGAGCCACGCCATTTCCTCCGGTAAAAAATCCGGGATGCAGGGCCGCATCGCCTCCGCCTCGGAAGAAGAATTCGACGAACGGGATTTATCCCAGCTCGACCGCCTGCGCTGGCGCTGCGAGCTGGACTGCTTTGAACTCGGCGACCAGGCGAATGCCACCCGGAACATGATGGTGCTGATCAAGAACACGGTGGACCCCGTCCGCCGGGAGCAGGGCATCAGGACCCTCCGGGACAAGCTCATCCAGAGCATGCGGAAAATGATGCCCGGCGCCGAGGATGAAATGGCGGCATCGGATTCTCCCTCCGCGGCTCCGCGCCCTGCCGCGCCCCGGCCTCCCGTCAGGCGGACCCCTTCCACCACAATAACCACGAGCCGGGAGATGGACGATCCGGGGGCCATCGGCACGGACGTTCCCAAGCCTCCCAAACCGGACCCCGCCAAGAGCGACGACTTTTTTGAAGACGCCTGAACCGTCTTCATCCCGGAAATACCGTCCTGCGGCGGCGCCGGTGTACACGGAATGCGCAGAGCATTCTTGACGTTCGGCGCCGCCGTTTTACTATGAGAGCCATGTATCAGCCATTTCAATTTTTCATGCCCGCCCAGATTTTCTTTGGCGCGGGATGTCTGGACCAGCTTGGCACGGCTCCCCTTCCCGGCTCCAGGGCCCTGGTCGTCATCGGCGGAACGTCCGTCAGGCGTCTCGGCTATCTGGACCGCGTTCAATCCCTGCTGAAGCGGCAGGGCGTGGAAAGCGTCGTCTTTGACAAAGTGCAGCCCAATCCCGTGGTGGAACACGTGATGGAGGCCGCCGCCCTGGCGAAGGAAACGGGCTGCGACTTCGTGGTCGGCCTTGGCGGCGGCAGCAGCATGGACTCCGCCAAGAGCATCGCCGTGATGGCCGCCAATCCGGGAACGTACTGGGACTACATCCAGGGAGGTTCCGGCCTGGGGCTTGAAATTCCCAACCGGCCCTTGCCCATCGTCTGCATCACCACCACGGCGGGAACGGGAACGGAAGCGGACCCCTGGACGGTCATCACCAAGGAGGACACGCAGGAAAAAATCGGCTTCGGCTACCGGGGAACCTTCCCCGCTATGTCCATCGTGGACCCGGAACTGATGCTGTCCGTTCCTCCCAAATTGACCGCCTACCAGGGTTTTGACGCCCTGTTCCACGCCGTGGAGGGATACATGGCGAAGGTGGCCTCCCCCATGAGCGACATGTTCGCCCTCCAGGCCATCGAATACATCGCCAAATACCTTCCCCGCGCCGTAGACGACGGGCAGGACCTGGAAGCGCGGGCCTATGTCGCGCTGGCCAATACCTATTCCGGCTTTGTGGAAACCATCTCCTGCTGCACCTCGGAACATTCCATCGAGCACGCCCTGAGCGCCTACCATCCTTCCCTGCCCCACGGAGCGGGCCTGATCATGATCTCCTGGGCCTACCATGAAGCCTACGCTCCCAGTTGTCCGGAACGGTACGCCAGAGTGGCCGCGGCTATGGGCATGGAACCTTCCGTGGACGGCTTCCTGAACGGGCTCAACAAACTCAAGGAAGCCTGCGGCGTGGACAAGCTGAAAATGTCCGACTTCGGCATCACTCCGGATTTGTTCGAGGAATACGCCCGAACCGCCTTTTCCACCATGGGGGGCCTGTTTGAGCTGGACCGCTGCAAGTTCACCACGGCGGACGTCGTGAGCATTCTGGAAAAGTCCTATTCGTAAGCGCGGAATTTCCGCCGCCGGTTCCTTGTGATTGACTTGCTTCAGGATAGTATGCGAGTATCCGGGCCGTCCGCTTCCCATATGCGGACGGCTCTTTTATTTCCGTCAAACCCTCCTTTTTCTTCCATGTCCCTTCCCCTCCTCGTCACCGGAACCATCGGCATTGACACCATCATCACCCCCCGCGGCCGGGCGGAAGGGGTGCTGGGCGGTTCCGTCTCCTTCGCTGCCGTAGCCGCCCTGCTCTTTGCGGACCGGGTGGATGCCGTCAGCATCATCGGGGAGGATTTTCCCGTTCATTATGAGGAGGCTCTGGCCGCCAAGGGATTGTGCATGGACGGGGTAGAGCGCAAGAAGGGCCCCTCCTTTGCCTGGACCGGGGAGTACTTTGACAACATGAACAGGCGCAGAACGGTCTGCGCCAACGATTCCGTGATGCTGGACTGGCAGGTGAACGTGCCGGACGCCCTGCGCAGCCATCCCGTGCTTGTGTGCTGCTGCATGGTTCCGGCCCAGCAGCTCAAGTGCATGGAACAGTGCCCGGACGCCACCCTGGTGCTTTCCGACTCCATGGACAAATGGCTGCGGCGCCAGCCGGAACTGCTGGACGCCGTCATCTCCCGCTCCCATATCACCATGATGAACGAGGACGAGGCCAAGGAATACGCCGGAGCCTCCACCGTTCTGGAAGCCGGGGAATTCCTGCTTTCCAAAGGGACCTCTTACGCCGTCGTGAAGCAGGGCGAATACGGCGCCACCCTCATCGGCCGCGGGGAGGACGGCCGGACCAGGATTTTCCGGTGCCCGGCCTACCCCCTGAAAACGCTTGTGGACCCCACCGGGGCCGGGGATACGTTCCTGGGCGCGCTGGCGGGCTATCTGTCCACTCTGCCGGAGGGACTGCCTTCCTTCGAGGACGTGAAGCGCGGCATTGTGTACGGCACGGTGGCCGCCTCCTTTACGTGCGAATCCTTTTCCGCGGACGCCCTGCTTTCCATGACCCCGGAAACGTTCCGCAGACGCCTAGCGGAATACACGGAAATGTGCAGCATGCCTTCCGCATGCAATTTATGGATTTAAATGTTTCCGGCCATGAAAAACCCCGGCGCGGACAGGCACGCCGGGGTTGTTGAAATGGAATCAATTCGCAGGAAAAGACCGGTTACATGTCCTGAAGGCCGAATTTGAGCTCGGCTTCGGAAACCACCTGGCCGTTGACCAGGCAGCGGCCGACGGCCTGTCCGATGTTGCCGCGCATCTTGACAAGTTCCGCTTCAATGATCAGGGAATCTCCGGGAACGACGGGATGGCGGAACTTCACCTTGTCCGCGCTCATGAAGTAGCCGATCTTGCTGGCGTTTCCGGGCTGGCGCAGCATGAGGATGGAGCCCACCTGCGCCATGGCTTCCACCTGGAGCACGCCCGGCATGACCGGATGGCCCGGGAAGTGGCCCTGGAAGAAGAGCTCGTTCATGGTAAGGTTTTTCAGGCCGCGGCACTTGGTTTCCCCCTCAAAGCCCACGATGCGGTCCACCATCAGGAAGGGATAGCGGTGGGGCAGCAGGCTCATCACTTCATTAATGTCCAGCACGGCGTCCCCGTACGGCACGTTGACGGGGTTGGGCATAAGCTGAAGATTGCGCTTGTGCTCCTTCTTGAGCTTGGCGGTGAGTTCCGTATTCGGACCGTGCCCCGGCTTGATGGCGATCACGTGGCCCAGGATGGGCTTGCCGCACAGGGACAGGTCCCCGATGAGGTCCATGGCCTTGTGCCGGGCGAATTCGTTGATGAAGCGCATGGGCTCCTTGCTCATGAGCTCCTCCCCGCGGATGACCACGGCGTTTTCCAGGCTACCGCCCTTGATCAGCCCTTTTTCCAGCAGGGGCTTGATATCCTCGTAAAACGTGAAGGTGCGGGCGGGGGTCAGTTCCTTTTCATAGGTTTCCGGCGTGATGACCGTGTCGAAATACTGGGTAATGCGGTTTTCCGGACCCACGCAGGTGACGGAAACGCGGAACTGCTTGGAGGGAAGAATGGTCAGGATGGAACCGCCCCTGGTTTCAATGGTCACGGCCTCCCGCACTTCCAGATAGCGGCGCGGGGCGTCCTGTTCCACAATGCCGGCGCTTTTGATCAATTCCACGTAGGGAGCGGAGGAACCGTCCCCGATGGGGGGCTCGTTGGCGTCCATCTCAATGACGGCATTATCAATGCCCATGCCCGTCAGGGCGGAAAGAATATGTTCCACGGTGTGCACCTTTACCGAGCCTTCCGCCAGGCTGGTGGCCCGTTCGACGGTCTGCACTTTCTCCACGTCCGCATTGATGAAGGGCTGGTCAGGCAAATCCACGCGGCGGAACTTGATGCCGAAGTCGGCGGAGGCCGGCTTCAGGGTCAGGGTGACGGGCTGTCCCGTATGCAGAGAGGTTCCGGCCAGGGAGGCCGGAGAGCCGACAGTTCTTTGGTTTCCACATGCCATGCGGGAATGCTAGTGAATGAGACCCTGTTTGAAAAGCACGAAATCACCGTTTTTCCTGCAAATTCAAGCTTTCCAGCGTGTCATCGGAAAAAGGGCGGAAAAAGGACGCTTGAAAAAGCCCCTCTCTCCCATTAGTCATGACACATGCACATTACGGACGGTTCCGGCACTTCCGGCATATCCCGCGCATTCATCCTCGGCGCCGGACTGGGCACCCGCCTGCGGCCCCTGACCGGCGTACTGCCCAAGCCGCTGATTCCCTTCTTTCATGAACCGCTCGTCCTGCACGCGATGCGCCGCTGCCATGAATGCGGTATCCGTGAATTCATCATCAACACCCACCATCTGGCTGACGCGTGGGACACGGTTTTTCCGGAACGCTCCTGGAACGGCTGTCCCGTGCATTTCAGCCATGAGGCCGTGCTGCTGGATTCCGGCGGCGGCGTCAAGAAAATAGAACCCTGGGCCGCTGCGGATGAACCGCTTCTGGTGATGAACGGGGACACCGCCGCCACCTTCGGCCTGCGCCGCGTGATAGCCGCCCACATGGAACGCCGCCCTGCCGTGACCCTGGCCCTCCGGACGGACGGAGACAAGCGGAACGTGGGGTTCGACGCCTCTTCCGGCCTGGTAACGGACATGAGGCACGCGCTGGGGCGGGATGCGGGAACCTGCCAGTTCACCGGAGCGTACTGCATGGAGCCGGAAGTATTCGGACGCATTCCCGCGGACGAGATCGTTTCCATCATTCCCGTCTTCCTGGACTACATCCGCGAAGGCCGCCTGCACGGCATTCTGGCGGACGACGGCCTGTGGATGGACATGGGAACGCCGGAATCCTACCTTCAGGCCCATTTGGACTTTCCCTCCCCCGTTCCGCGCATCCATCCGGAAGCGGAAATCTCCCCCGGGTCTTTCGTGGACGCCGCCTGCGTGATCGGCCCCGGCGCCGTTGTGGAGGAAAACTGCCGGCTGAACGGCTGCATCGTCTGGCCCGGTGCCCGGGTTCCCGCGGGAACCCACGCGGAACGCCGCATTTTTTATATTTCCCGCTGATTGCTCCTATGATGATGAACGTTTTCCGCCTCCTTGCCCTGCTCCTGTGCGTTTCCGGCCTTGTTCACGCTGAACACCGCGTTTTTACGAAGAAGGACGGCTTCCTCTCCATGAAGGACAAGCTGAACGTGTACTTTTTCCGGTCGGACACGCACCGCCTGCTGGTGCGCGACGAAGGCAGCGTGAAAACTCCCCGCTACGGCTCCCTGGACAAGGCCATGCGCAGGAGCCCGTGCGTGGCCGGGGTGAACGGAGGCTTCTTCGGCGCGGATGCGGCGGGAACTCCCCTGGGGCTGGTCGTCCAGGACGGCAAACGCCTTTTCCCGCTGACCTCCGGCTCCTTTGCCGTGTCCGGGGTCGTTTACTCCGGAGGCAAAAACGGCCTGGAGCTGGTGCGCAGTTCCGCCCTTAAACGGATGAAAAGCCTTCCCTCCATGCAGGCCGCCATCCAGGGCGGCCCCTTTCTGGTGGAAAACGGAACGGCCGTCAAAGGCCTGAACGCGGAAAAATCCACCTACCGCACCTTCATTGCCACGGACGGCGGCAAACGGTGGTGCATCGGTGTTTCTTCCTCACTGACGCTGAAGGAACTGGCGCAATGGATGTCCATTCCGGGCGCGCTGGGCGACTTCAAGGTAAAGACGGCGCTGAACTTGGACGGAGGCTCCTCCTCCGCCTTCTGGTGCCATGAGTCCGGCATCTCCTACCCCTCCTTCAAGCAGGTCAGGAATTATCTGGGGGTGGCGCCCCTGTCCGGACGGTAAACGCCGTTGCGCACGCTTTCCTTTCCAGCTCCGCGCCCGGCCGCCAGAATCCTGCGCACCAGCAGGGCCAGGAAAAGCAGGAAACAGGCCGGAACGGCCCAGTCCCCCAGCATGGCGTACAGCGTTACCTCCGTGCAGCCGGCGGGAAGCGTGGCGGTCATCACGCCCCTGGTGAAGGGAGAGCCGGAGGCATCCCGCAAATCCGCGATCACGGCTCCGTTGGGAGCCAGGGCCACGCTGACCCCCGTATTGGCCGCCCGGACCATGGAGCGGCGCAGCTCAATGCACCGGAAAGCCGCGTTGCGCCAATGCTGTTCGTTCGCCCAGGAGCGGTTGAACCATCCGTCATTGGTCACGTTCACCAGCACCTGCGGTTCCGGCCGCACGAAGCGACGCACCCAGCTTCCCACCACGTCTTCAAAGCAGACCAGCGGAATCACCCCCACCTTCACGGAACTGCCGGGGCGGATGGGCACCGGGACGGGATCGGAGGAAGTGCCCGGCGTGTAATTCATTCCCATGGCCGTTCCGGCGGAGGCTTCAAAGGCTTTTTCCAGGAACGGGAACGTCTCCCGCATGGGAATGTATTCCCCGAAGGGAACCAGGACGGCCTTGGCGAAGGGAACGGCTGTGGAATAGTCCCCTTCAAAGACGGTCAGGCAGTTGTAGGCGCGCGCCACGCGGCCTTCGTCTGAAAGGTAGATATCGTCCGTTCCCGTCAGCAGGATGAAATCGCAGACCCTGTCGCGGATGGCCTGGACGTACTCTTCCTCCGCGCTCAGGAAATTGACGTTGTCCTGCACCGGAAACCTTTCTCCCGTGGAATCCCGGTAAAACGTGGAGATGGGGAAGGAACTCTCCGGCCAGATCACCCAGGCGGGCATTTCCAGAGAGATCTCCGTCCCTTCCCGGGCGGACCGTTCCAGCGCCTTCTCCTGAAGCTCCAGCATCCCCTGTTCTGTCGTCGCCAGCAGTTCACGGTAAATGTTTTCCCTGTTGGCCGCATCAAACTTCTACTTCATGCTCAGGTTGAGCTGGACGGTCATGACGGGAACCGTGAAAGCCCCGTTTCCGGTGGAAACGCCGGAAAGAGGCGCGTAGCGCGCCGTCCACTGCACGCCGATGACGAACATGCCCAGCAGAACCGCCACCAGCATGAAGAAATCCCACGGCACGGATCTTCTGCCTTCATGCATCACCATGGTTCCCGCACGGCGGCAGACGCGCCACAGCCAGAGGGAAAACACGGCGGGGATAAAGGCCAGGGCCGTCACGCCGAAGTATTCCGCCCATTGGGCGAGGGGATTCCCGTACAGGGCCACCCCCAGGTTGTTCCAGTTGAAGCCCGGGATCAGCCAGCCCCGCAGCCATTCCAGGCACACCCACAGGGAGGCTCCCGCCAGCGCGGCGGCGGCGCTGGGCGCCATGTCGCGCATGGCCCACTCCTTCCAGGCGCGCCTGCGTTCCGCGGACGGAAGCTGCGCGTCAGGCAGGGGAAGCCGTGCCGGACGGAACCGGGTTCCCATCACCAGGCCCCAGATGCCGGGAAACAGTCCTCCGTAAAAAAGAATCAGCGGGATGTAGCCGAGCGTGCTCACCTCATTGATCCACCACAGGGAAATGCCGAAAAACGTGACTCCGCACGTCCACCCGTACAGGAAATACGCCAGGGCCCCGCGCTTCCCTTCGCGCCGGGGGCCGTACCACAGGGCCGTCAGCAGGGGCAGAAAAGCTATCCAGACGCAGCCGCTCCAGTCCACCGGAATAAAGGAACAGGCCATAAGCGCCCCGGAAAGGGCGGACAGCAGGATGGCGGCCCACAGGGGGAGGGGGCGCGGAGTGGATCGTGGAACGGCGTGCATCGTGGAATAAGGAAAAAACAAAGCCTTTTCAGCGGAAAAGGCACTCCGGCATTCTTCCTCATGCTGACTCATTCCTGCAACAAAAAAGATTGCAAAATTCAGTCAAATGCGGAAATAGTTAGCCCAGTTCATACAACCCATCCATACATATGGCAGATATAGACGAAAAGACACCATTAAACGTCCCCGGCAAGTTTTACGTGGACAGTTCCTGCATCGACTGCGACCTTTGCCGCGAAACCGCTCCGGAAAACTTTGGCCGCGACGAAGACGAAGGCGTATCCTACGTCAAGAAGCAGCCGGACAATGAAGCCGAACTGGAAGCCTGCGTGGAAGCCCTGGAAGGCTGCCCTGTGGAAGCCATCGGCGACGACGGCGAATAACCATTTTCTTGCCACCTTACAGCGCCCGGGCTTGTGAACAGACACGCTCCGGGCGTTTTTCTTTAACCAGTCCTCTTTTTTCCCTTCCGCCCTTCCCCCTGATGATTCCGCCCTGGTCAGCCTACGTTCCCGACAGGGACCGCCCCGACCC
>JAJQCV010000010.1 GCA_021202525.1 Akkermansiaceae bacterium
TCTGCGGGAAGGGGGGCGGACGCTCTGGCGGCCGGAACCTTCCTGCCGAACAGCTTGGCCTGCATGGCGCGGAACTCCAGTTCCTGAAGCAGGCTCAGCAGTTCGTCCGGCCTGGGCTCCTTCTTGACGAGCTCGTCAAGGGTTACGGTCAGGGGCACGTTTCTGTCAATGGTGGCAAGCTCCTTGGAAAGGGTTGCCAGCGCGGCGTTCTCCTCCACGATCTCCCTGCGCTTTCCTTTCAGCTTGTCCGTGTTTGCCAGCAGGTTTTCCACGGAGCCGAATTCCCCGATCAGCAGCTTGGCCGTTTTTTCCCCTACGCCGGGGAGGCCCGGAATATTGTCGGAGCTGTCGCCCATCAGGGCCAGAATGTCGATCACCTGGTCCGCCCGTTCGATTCCCCAGTGTTCCTTCAATTTTTCCAGGTCGATCACTTCGTGGTCGTTGCCGCGCTTGCCGGGGCGCCACAGGTAGCAGGAGGGGGAAATAAGCTGGCCCAGGTCCTTGTCCTGGGAAACCATGTAGGTGTGGAACTCCTTCGTATCGTCCGCAAGGCGGGAAAGGGTGCCTATCGTGTCGTCCGCCTCATACCCCTCATAGCGCAGAATGGGTATGTTCATGGCCTCCAGAAGACTGAAAATGATGGGAATCTGAACGCTTAACTCTTCCGGCATGGACTCCCTGTTGGCCTTGTATTCCGGGTAAAGCTTGTGGCGGGCCGTCGGGGCCGAGGTGTCAAAACAGGCCGCGATGTGAGTGGGGTTCTCCTGCTCCAGAATGGCCAGCAGCGTATTGGCAAAGCCGTAAACGGCCGACGTGTTGACTCCCTTGGAATTGCGGATGGGATTGGAGAAAAAGGCGAAGTGGGCCCTGTATGCCAGAGCCATGCCGTCCAGAATGAAAAGGCGCTTGGGAGTGGATTCAGTCATTTCTGCCCCAATGTACCATGCCGTCCGGAACGTGGCGACAGTTAAATGCGGCTTGTGCCTTCCGGATGGACGGCATTCCGCAAGCCTTATGGCGGCGCAAGGTCCGGCCGGACGAGGATGGAATGCCTTTCCGGGAAGTGTGCCGCGCGGGAGCGCGGTTTTCATCCGGAAGGGCGGTTTTTCCGGTGCGCCGGAAAAATCAGTGCGTGTAATGTCTGGGGACGCGCGGGCCGATGCCCGTGAATATTTCCCAGGAAATCGTGCCTGCCTTTTCCGCCAGTTCCGTCACGGGAATATTCGGTCCCATGATTTCCACGGTCATTCCGGGCTCCGGGCTGGGCACCCGGCTGACGTCCACCATGATCTGGTCCATCGTGACGCGGCCCAGCAGGGGGCAGGAAATGCCTTCCACCATGACGCGCGCGCCCTTGTGGGCCAGCGAACGCAAATAGCCGTCCGCATAGCCGATGCCCACGGTCGCCACCTTCGTGGGGTGGTCCGTCACGAAGGTGCCCCCGTAGGAAATGCCGTGGCCTGCCGGCAGGGTGCGCGCCACGGTCAGGCGGGAAAAAAGGGACATGGCAGGCTTCAACTGTGCTTCCCACGGGGAGGGAATGGAGGAAAAGCCGTACAGGACCAGGCCGGGGCGGCACAGGTTGTTGGAGGGAATGTCGTAATCCAGGGAGGCGGCGCTGTTGGCCAGATGGCAGAATTTCAGCGGCAGCCTTTCCCGGATGCGGGCCGCCATCCGTTCAAAGCAGGCTATCTGCTCCAGCGTGGTTTCCCGGTCCTCGTCCGCGCAGGGCAGGTGCGCGCCCAGTCCTTCCATGTACAGGCTGTCCAGTTCCCCCAGGCGGGAGAGCAATTCTTCAAGCTGGTCCGGAAGGAACCCGCCGCGGCCCATGCCCGTATCCACGGAAATATGAATGGGCAGCGTTTTTCCGTACAGCCGGGCCAGGGAATTGTAATGCACGGCCTCTTCCATGGTGGAAATGAAGGAGCGCCAGCCGTTCAGCACGATCTCCTCCCGCTCCTCCGGGAAGGAGGGGCCCAGAATGTACGGCCGCGTACGGCAGCCCGCCTGGCTGATGCGCCGGGCCTCCCCCACGTTCGCGACGCCGAAAAAGGCAATCCCCTCCGCATCGAGTGCCCGGCAGACCTGTTCCAGGCCGTGGCCGTAGGCGGACGCCTTCACCACGGGCATGTAGTGTTCCCCCTTGGCCGCCTGCTTGACGACGTTCAGGTTGTGGCGGATGGCCCCGAGGTCGATTTCGGCCCAGGCGCGGGGAGGGCTGGTGGCTGGCATGGCGGAGAAAGGCGGCAGGTTGAAAGGAAAGCAGGCGCGAACGCCCCAAACGCAAAAGATTGTCCGCCTTTGCGCGCGTAATGCCAGACGGATTTTTGTCAGTCGTTACTTTGGATCGTCCGCATGCGTCTCCGGAAGCGCTGCGGGCTCCGAGAAGGAGTGCGGATCGTGCTTCAGGGCTTTCAGCATGGCCGCCAGGGTGTCTATGTCTTCGTCGGACATGGAGGACAGGTGGTCCAGCTTTTCCTTGATGCCTTCAATCACTTCCTCCCGGTACGGCAGTTCCTCCCCTGCGTGGGTGTGCAGGAAAAAGGAAGTGATGGTGCTGGTAAGCGTCCCCACGAAGCCGATTCCGGTAATCATCAGGAAAACCGCGAGAAACTTGCCCGGCGTGGTGACCGGGTAGGTGTCCCCGTAGCCCACGGTGGTGGCCGTGACGAAGGACCACCAGATGCCGTTGGACAGGCTCATGCCCTCCGCCAGGTGGATGCCTACGGCCCCCAGCAGGATGATGGTCAGCGCGGCGATGCAGATGTACTTGAATCCGTTCGTATTGAAAAAACGCCGGACGCGCGCGGAAAACCGCATGGAGTAGGAAAACAGGTCCAGGTACCTGGCGAGCCGCAGAATCTCTTCCAGCTTGGCGAAGCGGAACAGCCGGAACAGGGAGTCGAACGGGATGATGGCCAGCAGGTCCCAGACGTAGCTTTTCACGAAGAGCCATTTGGAGGGGCTGAGGAAAAAGCGGGTGACGTAGTCCAGGACGAATATCCAGTAAATGGCCCGGTCCACGGTGACTTCCCATTCCGCGGCTCCGGAGGTTAGGTCGATGGCGGCCAGCGTGACGGCCACCAGGGCCAGCAGGCACATGACCGTTTCATACGCCAGTTTCAGGAACAGGAAGTGCCGGGGAGTTTTTGCGTCTGGAGCCATGATGGGAAGGGTAGTAAAAAGCCGCTCCCGGGTGGCTGGGAGCGGCTGGAAAGGATGGAACTCCGGCTGATTTACTTCAGCAGAAGCTGTTCCATCAGCGTCTGGGAGGACTGGGCGAGCACGGCGGGGTCGTCCAGCATGCCGGCGCGGAGCAGGGCCGTGTTCGCGATCTGGTCCGCGACCATCTGGGCCAGTTCCGGATTCTCCGTCCGCAGGGCGGAAAGCTTCTTGACCAGGGGATTGGAGGGGTTCAGCTCAAGCTGGGGATGGCTTTCCGGGACTTCCTGCCCCATGGCCTTCATGTACGCCCTCATTTCCGGCCCCATGTCGTTGCCGCTCTGCAGGGCCACGGCGGGACCGCTGACCAGGCGCTTGCCCAGGGTGACCTTGGAGAACTTGTCCGGGTAAAGCTCTTTCAGCCATTCCTCCAGGGCGGCGGCTTCCTCCTGCGGCAGGGCGTCCTTCTGTTCCGTTTCCAGTTCCGGGAGTTCCACGTCCGCGCGGTCGATCATCGTGACGGGCTTGGCGTCCACGCTGGACAGGGAATCCAGCACGAATTCGTCCCCGTGGTCCGTGAAGAAGGCTACTTCATAGCCGCGCGCCTTGAAGGCTTCCAGATACGGGCTGTTTTCCAGATGGGCGCGGGAGGGGCCGGTCAGGGCGTAAATGGCCGTCTGGCCTTCCTTCATGCGGGTGATGTATTCCTCGAAGGAGGTCGTTTCCCCCGGATCCGTGGCGGTGGATTCAAACCGGAGCAGCTTGCCCAGGGATTCCTTGTTCGGCCAGGAGGTCACCACGCCTTCCTTCAGGTAGCGGGAGAACTGGGCGTAGAATTCCTTGTAGGTTTCCTTCTCGTCCTTGGCAAGCTTCTCCAGATGCTTGATGAAGCGCTTGGTGATGATGTCGCTGATCTTGCGCACCAGGGAATTGTCCTGGAGCATTTCACGGGAGATATTCAGGGGCAGGTCTTCGCTGTCCACCACGCCGTTCAGGAAGCGCAGCCAGTCGGGCAGCAGCCCTTCCGGCTTCGCGTCGATCAGCACGCGCTTGCAGTACAGGGACACGTTGGGGTCCACGCGGCCGAAGCCGAACATTTCCGGATTCCGCCGGGGAATGAAAAGCAGGGAATGGAGCATGATGGGCGCGTCCGCGCTGAAATGCATGTAGGAAAGGGGCTTCTCGTCCGTGTGGGAGATGAACTGGTAAAACTCGTCGTATTCCTCCGGCTTCACGTCGGATTTGGACTTGGACCAGATGGCCTGCACGGTGTTGATGTGCTCCCCGTTGAAATTGATCGGGAAGGCCACGAAGTTGGAATAACGGCGGAGCAGTTCCTTCACGCGGTAATCCTGGGAGAATTCCGCGTATTCCTCCTTCAGGTGGATGACGATGCGGGTGCCGCGGTCCAGGGGCTCGTCCAGCGTTTCAATGGAATAGCCCTCCCGGCCTTCGGAGGCCCAGCGGAGGGAGGCGGCTTCCGGTTCATGGGAATGCGTGAACACTTCCACCTGTTCCGCCACCATGAAGGAGCTGTAGAACCCCACACCGAACTGGCCGATCAGGTCGGTTCCGCCTTCCTGCTTCTGCTTCAGCGCCTCCAGGAACTTCTTGGTGCCGGAGTGCGCGATGGTGCCCAGGTTCTCCACCAGGTCCGCTTCCGTCATGCCGATGCCGGTGTCCGCAATGGTGATGGTCTTGTTGTCCTTGTCCGTGGTAATGCTGATTTCCAGCGGCTTGTCCGGCTGGTAGATGTTGGAGTCCGTCAACTGTTTCACGCGCAGTTTTTCCAGGGCGTCCGAAGCGTTGGAGACGAGTTCCCTGACGAAAATCTCGCGGTCGCTGTAAAGGGCATTGATGACAATGTCCAGCAGTTGCCGGACTTCCGCCTGAAATTGATGTGTTTCTGTATTCATATGGAAAAATGTGTTGCGGGCACCATTATAGAAGAGCCGTCAAGAGGGTGGACACTTTTTAACATTTTGGGCGTCATCCCATGTCACACAATCCGGTTTTTTTCCGGTCCGGCGGTCCGGCGGGGAATTTTCCTTGAAACAATTCCGGAAACTCACCAGTATTACTTTATAATCATGATGCTTTCACAGCTTTTCAAAAAAGGGTGCCTTTTGCTGGCCGTCTGCGGATGGCTGGGCGGCGGCATGCTCCCGGCGCAGGAGGTTCAGCAGCCCCCCATTACGGAGGAAGGTCTGAAGGCGCTGGATTCCAATGTCTTCACGAATGAATTCATGGTGGCGCTGAAGCCTGCCGTGAACCGTGACCGCATTGCGAAAATCCGCGACCCCTTCGTGCGCCGGATCGCCCAGCAGATAGCGGACAGGAAGTACGACAGCAAGTCCCGCACCATGCTGGCGGAACCGTACGAACCGGTGAAGGACCTGGCGGACCGCCTGCGCACCAGCCAGTACAGCAAATTTGAAAACCCCACGGGCATTTTCTTTGAAGAAGGGGAGGACGTGCTGGTCATCATGGGAGACCCCAGGGATGAAAAGCTTTCCCTGGTCATCCAGAACTTCGGGCGCGGCGGAGGCCGCAGTTCCTACCCGCTGAAGGCGGGCGTCAACATTTTCAAGGCCAAGAACAAGGGGCTGGGCTACATCGAATACTTCACGCCCAACTACAAGAAGGCCGGCAAGGTGAAGATCTCCATTCCCTCCGGCAAGGTGAACGGCGTCTTCGTGGGCGGCGTGCACAAGAACAGCGACTGGAAGAAGATGCTGGAAAACTCCCCGACGGAGGTCATCGACATCGTGGGCAGCCGCGTCCACCTGGTGTACCCGGTGGAGGAACTCAGGCAGGTCTGCCCGGACAAGGGTGAGGAACTGATCGCCCTGTACGACAAGATCATCGGCATGGAACAGCAGATCATGGGCCTGTACAAGTACAAGATGCTTCCCAAAAACAGAATGTTCGGGCGCGTGATCTGGCAGGGGTTCATGCACGCGGACGGCACGGGCGCCGCCTTCCACAACGGAACGATGAAGGAAGTGGCCAATCCGGACAAGATCCCCGGCAGCGCCTGGGGCATCGCCCACGAATTCGGCCATGTCAACCAGGTGCGGCCCGCCATGAAATGGGTCTCTACCGGGGAAGTGACCAACAACATTTATTCCGCCTACGTGAACTACATGCTGAACCCCACCAGCATGCGCCTGGAGCACGAACGGATCAACGGAGGCGACGGCAACATGATCGGCGGCCGTTTCAATGCCTATCTGAACAACGGCATCGTGAAGGGGGAAAACTGGCTCATCCAGGCCGGACCGGACAAGCGTTCCGGCGGCGACAACCGCCCGATGGTGCATGACCACTTTGTGAAGCTGGTCCCCCTGTGGCAGCTGGAGCTTTGTTTCAAGGTGGCCGGCAAGGGAAATCCGGACTTTTATCCGGACATCTTCTACAAGGCCATCAAGATGGACACCGCAGGCAAGAAGGACGGCGAACTCCAGCTGGCGTTCATGAAAAACGCGTGCGACGTTTCCAAGCAGGACCTGACGGATTTCTTTCGGAAAACCGGGATGCTCAAGCCCATTGACCAGGAACTGGACGACTACACCTGCGCCCGCATGACCATCACGGAGGCGGATTGCAGGAACCTGGTTGCCTACGCCAGAAAGTACAAAAAGCCGGAAAGCCCGGTCATCTACTACATCTCCGTCAACAGCGTGGAAGCCTACAAAAACCGTCTTCCCGTCCGCGGTTCTTACAACCAGGGCATCACGGAGCAGGGCAACCGCCGCATCATTTCCCATGACGTGTGGAAAAACGTCGTCGTATTTGAAACCTACAAGGATAATGAACTGGTCCGCGCGACGATGGTCGGCACGGACTCCAAGGACAATTCCTCCACGACAGTAACATATCCGGAAGGCTCTACCAGGATTGAAGCCGTCTCCTGGGACGGCAAGCGCACCCTGGTGTATGGAAAGAGGCCTGCCAAATAACATCTTAAGAGGTTAGCGTGTTCTGGCGCCGCCGTTCCTTCCGGGACGGCGGCGCTTTTTCGTGGAGAGGCGGGGCGGGATGAAAGGGAAAACACGTCTTTTCGGCGTGTTCCTTCCACCGGTTTTCAGTGGTGGAAGCTTCCGGCGTTACGGAAGGAACAGGGATGCTTGGAACCGCCAGCGGCACGAACGGCTATCTGAAAGCCGGAATTCTCTGTGTATAAAATTTGAACCGGATGGCCGTCGCACCGGCGGAAACGGCTTTTTTTCTCCAAAAAACGGTCCAAATATCTATTTTATTTGGAAAAGAAAATCCCGTCCCTGCTTTCGGCTGGGGCGGGATGAAAAGATAATGAGGTGCAGGGAATGAGGTGTGAAAGGTTAGTCGTTCCCGCAGCAGCAGGATTTTTTACCAGCCGCACAGCCGACGCGCGCTTTCAGAATGCGCTTGATATCCGTCCCCAGCAGCGTGACCGCTCCGGCCATGATGACAATGTCCTTGATCACCAGGCGTCCGGCCCCGCTCAGGTAGGGGAAGCCGTGGTTCGGGCCTCCGAGGTCCGGCACCCATGTTTCCGGCGTGGTGACGAGGAAGGACAGGGTGCCGAAAGTCATGATGATCGCCAGGCAGTCCCCCGCCAGGCCCACCTTCGGGAAGAAAAGGCCCAGCAGAACCAGCGTGCCTATGGAAACGATCAGAACCCCCAGCCCGTAGGAAAAGCCGTAGGTGTTGTTCTCCTTGTGCCAGGCAATGTTTTCCGGCACCACGGCGCCTTCCTTGTTCATGTGCTGCTTGTATTCCGGAGCCTCCTTGTTGTAGAAGAAGCTCATCATCGGACTGTTGGCGACAAAGGGAACGATGCCGTCCGCTTCATATTGAAAGGCCTTAAGCCCTCCGATCCATGCGAATACGATAAAAATGGCCACTCTGATGAAATTGATGCCCAGTTTCTGCAATTGTTCGGCATAATGAAGGCATTTTTCAGGAGATGAATGTGAAGTAAACATATCCCCTCGTAATAGAGGAAGGTATCAAGGTCAAGAGAATTATTCTAATTTAAAATAATTCCGCGAATTTTCGTAATGCCGCACGGGGAGGAGAAAGGGAGGCTTCCGCTCCCCGGCAGCCGGCAAAAACGGATTCCCTGCCGGGAAACGCGTTTTGAACGCAAGCGGCGGGGATACTGTATAACATGGGATGGATAAGACGGATTCTTCTGGGAGTATGAAAGGCAAAATACTGTTGCTGGTGGCTTTTCTGATTGTCTGCTTTAACCTGCGCACCGGGTTTGACTCCCCGGACCCTCTGCTGGGGGATATAGAAAGGGACATGGGGCTGTCCCTGGAGAATTCCGGGCTGTTCGCCCTGCTGCCCGTGTTCGTGCTGGGGGTGGCGGCTCCCATTTCTCCGCGCGTCGCGCGCTGGATGACTCCGTGGAAAATCATCTTCTGGTTCCAGCTTCTGGCCGTAGCCGGCATTTTCTGGCGGAGCTGGGACGGCGTTACCGGCCTGTTCGGCGGCATGGTTCTGATGGGGCTGGGCATGGGGATTGCCGGAGCGGCCATTCCTGGGCTGATCAAGCACCAGTTCCCGGCCCATGCCTCCGCCATGATGGGCATTTACAGCGCCATGATCGGCGTGGGAAGCGCGGTGGCGTCCGGCTTTTCCGTCCCTCTTGCGGACATGCTGGGAGGGTGGCGCCCCGGACTGGGCTTCTGGATCATCCCCATCCTGTTCGGGATGCTGGTCTGGGGGGCCTACTTCATCAAGCATCCCGACGGAATCCTGCCGGGAACGGCCGTCCAGTCCGGAAAAAACCTTCTGCACAGTTCCAAGGCGTGGCAGGTGACTATCTTTTATTTGAGCCGCGTGGGGGCGGCGTACTTCTTTTATACGTGGATTCCCATTTTCCTGAAACAGCGGGGAATGAGCTATGAAGACGCCGGATTCATTCTTTCCGTAGCCATGATCGCCCAGCTTCCGGCCACCCTTTCCGCCCATGCCCTGGAAAAAGCCACGGGCGGCCGCGGTCTCCTGATCGTGATCGCCATGATCGTGGCGGCCCTTTCCTGCTGGGGCATCCTTTACCTTCCGCTGGACTGGGCTGTCTGGATGGCCATCTTCTTCGGGCTGGCGACCGGAACCGTATTCAGCCGCGGCATGGCTCTGATGGTGGAACGGGCGCAGACGCCCGCGGAGGCCATCAGGCTTTCCGGCATGGCCCAGGGCTTCGGCTTTACGCTGGGGGCCCTCCTGAGCCTGCTGTTCACTTCGTTCCTGAGCCAGGGGGGCTCCTTCCTGCCTTTCTGCCTGGTGTACACCTTCTTCTGCGTGCTGGGCATGATTTCCGGCCGCATGTCCGCACAGCCGGGTTATGTGTAAAACCGCTGCAGCCGTTCATCATGAGGCTTCAGGAGTGAAGGGGCGTCCGGAAAGGCTTTCCGGCCCTTCATTTCCGCCTTCCTGCGGCCCGAAGGTCTTGACGCTGGCGGGGGTGGCGGGTAATCTGTTGCCCGTCAAATTTTATGAAGGAAGAGATCGTACGCATTCAACGGGACGCCCTGGCGCGCATCGCCCAGGTGTCTGACAGGCGCGGCGTGGAAGACGCCCGCATCGCCATCCTCGGCAAAAAAGGGGAACTGACCCTGGCCCAGACGGGCATGAAGGACGTGCCCAGGGAGGAAAAGCCCGCCGTGGGCCAGCTGCTCAACGACGCCCGCAGGGCGATTACGGAAGCGCTGGACGCCAAGCTGGTGGAAGTTCAGGCCCGGGCGGACAGGGAGGCCGTAGCCGGTGTGGACCTGACCCTGCCTGCACGTTCCCTCCCGCTGGGGGGGCTGCATCCGCTGACCATCGTCCGGGACGAGGCCATCGGCATTCTGCGCCGCATGGGGTTCGCGCTGGCGGATGGCCCGGAAATCGAGGACGAATTCCACTGCTTCGACGCGCTGAACACCCCGGCGGACCACCCGGCCCGCAATGAAAAGGACACGTTTTACTTTGATTCCGGCAAGCTGCTGCGCACGCATACCTCCACCGTCCAGATCCGTTCGATGGAAAAGCAGCTTCCCCCCGTGCGCGTGATTTCTCCCGGCTCCGCCTACCGCCGGGACGAGATCGACGCCACGCACCTTTCCGCCTTCAACCAGCTTGAAGGGCTGTATGTGGACACGGACGTTTCCGTCGGCGACCTCAAGGGAACGCTGGAATACTTCCTGCGCGCCCTCTTCGGTTCCGATACGGAAGTCCGCTTCCGCCCCCATTTCTTCCCGTTCACGGAGCCCAGCTTTGAAATCGACGTGAAGCTGAAGGCGGCGGGGCAGGAACCCCGCTGGGTGGAAATCGCGGGCTGCGGCATGGTGGACCCCGCCGTATTTGAGGCCGTGGACCGCGAACGCGGGCTGGAGCCCGGCGTGCGCGCCTGTTATGCGGGCCTGACCGGATTCGCCTTCGGCATCGGCCTGGACCGCCTGGCCATGATCCGCTGGGGCATCCGGGACATCCGCGCCCTGATTGAGAACGATGTGCGCTTCCTCGCCCAATTCCAATAAATCTTACCTTATCCAGATATGAAAATTTCCCTTAATTGGCTTTCCCAGTACATTGACCTGGCCGGTCTGGGCGTGGACGAAATGTCGGACATGCTGACCTTTGCCGGGATTGAGGTGGAAGACATCCGCCAGCAGGGCGTGGATTCCCCCCTTGTGGTGGTGGCGCGCGTGGCCTCCGCGGAACAGCACCCCCAGGCGGACCGCCTGAAAGTCTGCCAGGTGGACGTGGGCGACGGCACGCTGCACCAGATCGTGTGCGGGGCGCAGAACTACAAGGTGGGCGACAAGGTGCCCTGCGCCCTGCCGGGCGCGGTTCTTCCGGGCAACTTTGAAATCAAGGTGGGCAAGCTGCGCGGCGTGGAATCCCGCGGCATGCTGTGTTCCGCCTCCGAGCTGGGCCTGCCGGACAAGGAGCACGGCCTGTGGATACTGCCGCAGGAGCTGGAAGTGGGCACGCCCATCTCCCAAGTCGTGAAAGCGGATACCATCGTGGAAGTGGAAGTGACGCCCAACCGTCCGGACCTGCTCTCCCACAACGGCATGGCCTTTGAACTGGCCGCCATCTCCGGCCGCGAATACAAGCCTGTTCCGATCGACGACGCCCAGGTGGAACTGGAACCTGCCGGGGACTTCGTCCGCCTGGACCAGCCGGAAATCAACCCGTACTACACGGCCGTGAAAATCAGCGGCGTGAAGGTGCAGGAAAGCCCGGAATGGCTGAAGGAGCGGCTGGTCGCCATCGGACTGCGCCCCATCAACAACATTGTGGACATTACCAACTTTGTCCTGCATGAACAGGGAACCCCCCTTCATGCGTTTGACGCGAACAGGGTGCAGGGCGGCATCGTCACCCGCACCGCCTATGAAGGGGAAACCTTCAAGGCCCTGGACGGCCAGGAATACGTGCTCAACTGCACGGACCTGGTTGTGGCGGACCAGTCCGGCAAGGCGCTTGCCATCGGCGGCGTGATGGGCGGGGAGGAAAGCGGCGTGACCGAATCCACCACGGACATCATTCTGGAATCCGCCTGGTTCAAGCCGTCCGCCGTGCGCGCCACGTCGCGCAGGCTGGCCCTGTCTTCCGACTCCTCCTACCGTTTTGAACGCGGCACGTCCGCGTGGAACACGCTGCGCGGCTCCGTGCGGGCCGTGGAGCTGATCCTGGAATTGGCGGGCGGCACGGCTTCCCCCACGTATGTGGCCGGAAAACCGGCGCCGAACCCCGCCCACGCCGCCATGCCCTCCTGCGGGACTCCGGACGGCCCCACGTCCGTGTTCGCCTCCCTGAAACAGGGCAAGGGCGCCACGGTGGAAAACGGGCTTGGCTTCGTCCGCCTGTCCTGGGCGGAACTGGACCAGATTTCCGGCGGCTCCATTCCGCATGAAGAGGGCGCGCGCATCCTGACGGCCCTGGGCCTGCGTTCCGGGGCGGAAATCGCCGGGGAAGAGGCGGAATCCGAATACTGGCTGGTTCCTCCGCATCGGCTGGACCTCACCCGCGCCTGCGACCTTCTGGAAGAAATCGTGCGCGTGTTCGGCCTGGACGGCATCCCCTCCCGGTTCCGCGGCCCCTTCGTTGCGGAATCCGCCGTGGACCTGGCCTACAACTTCCAGATGGGCCTGCGCCGGAAGCTGGGCGCCCTGGGGTTCTATGAAACCCAGACTATCAAGCTCATCGCTTCCGAGTCCGCAGACGGCACCATCGCCCAGGTGAAGGACGCCCTGCCAGTGCGTCCCCTTCAGGAAGGCGACATCATCCGCGTGGCCCTCCCGCTCAGCGAAGACCATTCCGTTCTGCGCCCGGCGCACACGCCCGGCCTGATTGCCGCTGCCGTGCGCAACAGCAACCAGGGCGCTTCCGTGCTGCGCTTCTTTGAACTGGGCCGCGTGTTCCGCAACACGGGCGGCGGCAAGGGCAGGGACATTGAAACGGACACGCTCGGCATTCTGATCGCCGGGGACAGGTCGCCCCGATCCTGGGCGGACCCCAGGCCGGAGCAGTCCTCCTTTGAAGACCTGCTGGCCGTGATGGAAGTTCTGGCCCCCGGGCACTCCTTCACGCTCACTCCCGCCAGGCCCCGCGAACAGGCGGCCCTGGGTGCGGACGTGCAGCTGGACGGCAAGGCCTGCGGCTACTTCGCCCGGCTCTCCCTGTCCCGGTGCCGGGAACTGGGGCTGGACAAGCCCGTGTACTTGGCGGAACTGGACCTGCGCAAGATGCAGGAAATACTGACCGCTCCCGTGAAAGCCGCCGATCTGCCGCAGTTCCCCGGCTCCTCCCGCGACGCCGCCATGGAACTGCCCCTGTCCACGCCGAACGCGGACATTGTGAAGGCTATAGAAGCCGCCAGGGAAAAACTGCTCGTCAGCTACTCCTGCTTTGACGTATTTACGGACCCCTCCGGACAGAAGCTGCCCGCGGACTGCAAATCCATCGCCTACACCTTCCTGTACCGCGACCCGGCCAAGACCCTGACGGCCGCGGAGGTGGACTCCGCGCACCAGCGCGTGCTGAAATCCCTGACGGACAAGGTAAAAGGGCTTTCCTTCAGATAAATCCTTACCAGCGGGCCGCGCGTTTCGGAAACAGGAGCGCGCGGCCTTTTCCTTGCTTCCTCCCATGAACCTGTCCTCCCTGCGCCGTGCCGGACTGGCAGCCGCCCGCATCCTGATGTATGCGGCATGGTTCGGCGTGGCTCTCTGGGCGGCGGGCGTGGTATTTTACAACGTATGGGGCGGCGTCGTGCTGGTGTGGCTGTACGCGGCCGGAATGGCCTGCGCCTTTGCCTTCCGGAAACGGTACCCGGCTGCCTGGTGGTCCTCCTGGGGAATTCTGCTCCTTCTTCTGGTGTATTACCTGTGCATCCCGGCCACGAACGACAAGGAATGGCAGCCCTCCTGGAGCCGCCTTCCTTCCGTGGAAATCAACGGAAATGAAGTGGTCGTGACAGATGTGCGCAGCTTCATCTACCGTACGGAACAGGACTTTGACGTGCGCTACGTCACGCGCCGTTTCGACCTGGACAAGCTCTCCACGCTGGACTTTGCCGTCAGCCACTGGGACGGGATGGAATTTGTGGCTCACACCATGCTCTCCTTCGGCTTTGAGGACGGGAAGCATCTGGCCCTTTCCGCGGAAACGCGCCTGCCCGCGGGGGTGGAGCAGGGAACCATACCGGGCCTCTACAAGCAATTCAATATCATCTACATCCTGGCGGACGAGGAAGACCTCTTCGCCCTGCGCACCACCTACAGGAAGGAAGACATGTACCTGTACCGGATCAACATCGGCAGGGACGATCTGAAAAAGGCCTTTCTGGGCTTTGTGGAAAAAATCAACGGCTTCCACTCCCGGCCTCGGTATTACAACACCGTAACGGCCAACTGCACGACGGAACTGGTAGATACCTTCAAGGACTACCTGGGCGTGCGCCGCTGGCAATGGACTCCCCTTTTCAACGGCATGTGCGACCAGGACGCGTATGACCGCGGAGAGCTTCTCCACCTCCCCGGCGAAAGCTTCCAGGAACTCAAAAAGCGTTCCTTTCTGGGCCATGGCCGGGAAGGGGAGGGCTGGGACCGGCTCCGCCGCCGCTGGGAGGAAGGCTGGAACGTGAATCAAGCCGCTACGGTCAGAGAGTAGCGAACTGGAAATGCATCCAGTCGTAATCCCGCGCGCGGCCCAGGGAAACGGCCCCTTCCGCCTCCACGATCTCCCAGAATGCGGCATAATCGGGACGGGAAAAAACGGCGTTGGGGGAATGGGTGTTCAGGCCGTTCCTGTCCGGGTCCATGTCTACGGCAATGCCCCAGGCGTGCATGGACGTGGCCTTGCCGCCGATGATCGCGCGGTCGCTGAAGCAGCCGCCGTACAGGTCCAGGCCCATTTCCCTGATCTTCTCCATGCCGTAATGATCCAGCGCCGCCTGGAAAATGCGGGTGAGGGGTTCCGCAACCATCTTGTGGCAGCGCATGGTGGAAACGGTTCTCTCCGGCTCCCAGGCAATGCGCATTACATAGGGCAGCCTGATATTCGTCAGGGAACTTTCGTCTCCCGCGCGGCCGAACATGGAATTCCCTGAACGCACCTCCGCCTGGCTGGGCCACGCGTGGGCCGGAGGCTGAATATCCAGCTTCTTCATGAGGGCCTGCGCCGTCTTGGGGCCTGGAATTCCATCCGCGTCAACACCTACATTCTGTTGAATCAATCTCCATAATTCTTTCATAGGTTTTAAAAATAGGTATCGTTCCTGTCTGGAACCAGAGATTTCCCCCCGGCGGCATTGCTGCCTGTCCCAAGGCATTGTCCGCCGCGGCCATGGATAGAATTATTTGTGAAGAATGTTTTCAAATGTTTAATTGTTAAAATTTTATACTGTTTTTATCGATATTGCGGCGTGAAATAATCCGGGATGGCGGTAAATTCTCTTTGCGGAGCTGTGGAAGAATTCTTCCAGCCATTGAATCCATCCCTCCCCCCCTCTTCCCCTTATCTTCCCTATATTCCCTATTCCCTCCGGAACAGCGTCATTTTCAGCAATTCCCCACACCATTCCTCCAGCCGGTCAAAGCCTGCCGGACGCCCCCTTTCCAGTCGAATTTGATTTGCACGGAAGAGAAATTTTGCTAGAGTTTATGCTTCATGAATTCAGAAACATCCAACTCTGTCAAATTTTACAATGGAGAGCAGATTCCTCTGGAATTGCACAAGGTCCGCGTGGTCCAGAAGCTGCACCTCGTTCCCGTGGAGCGCCGCCTGGAAGCCGCAAGGGAAGCGGGATTCAACACCTTCCAGCTCAGCACGAATGACGTTTATCTGGACATGTTGACGGATTCCGGCGTCAATGCGATGAGCGACAACCAGATTGCCGCCATGTTCCGCGCAGACGACGCCTATGCCGGCTCCCAGAGTTTTGACCGCCTGAAGAAAGCCGTGGAGGACGTATTCGGCAAAAAATACCTTCTGCCCGCCCACCAGGGGCGCGCCTGCGAGAACATCATTTCCCGCACCTTCGTGAAGCCCGGCGACGTGGTTCCCATGAACTACCACTTCACGACCACTCACGCCCATATCGACCTGAACGGCGGCAAAATCGAGGAACTGGTGGCGGATGACGCCGTGAATCCGGTCAGCTCCAATCCGTTCAAGGGCAACCTGGACCCGGACAAGCTGCGCGACTGCATCGCCCGGCACGGCGCGGACAAGATTCCCTTCGTGCGCATGGAAGCTTCCACCAACCTGATTGGCGGCCAGCCCTTCTCCATCGCCAACATGCGGGAAATCCGCAAAATTTGCGACGAACACGGCATCATGATGGTGCTGGACGCCTCCCTGATCGGTGAAAACGCGTACTTCATCAAGATGCGCGAGGAAGAATTCAAGGACAGTTCCTGCGCGGAAATCCTGAAAACGATGTGCAGTCTGGCGGAATTGGTGTACTTCTCCGCCCGCAAGGTTTCCTCGTCCCGCGGCGGCGGCATCTGCACGAACGATCCCGCCATCGCCAAAAAAATGGAACACCTCGTTCCCCTGTTTGAAGGCTTCCTGACTTACGGCGGCATCTCCGTACGTGAAATTGAAGCCATGGCCGTGGGCCTGTATGAAACCACGGACCTGACGGTGATCTCCCAGAGCCCCTCCTTCATTGAATACTTCATCGGCCAGATGGTGGACATGGGCATTCCCTGCGTCACCCCTGCCGGCGGCCTGGGCGCCCACATTGACGCGGGCAGCTTCCTTTCCCACATTCCGCAGGAGGATTATCCCGCGGGAGCCTTGGCGGCGGCCTTCTTCATCGCCTCCGGCGTGCGCGGCATGGAGCGCGGCACCCTTTCCAGCGTCCGGGACGAGAACGGCAACGACGTTCTGGCGGACGTGGAACTTCTCCGCCTGGCCTTCCCGCGCCGCGTCTTCACGCTGTCCCAGGTCAAGTACACGGCGGACCGAATGAAATGGCTCTACGACAACCGGGAGCTGATCGGCGGCCTGGAATTCGTGGAAGAACCCCCCGTCCTGCGCTTCTTCATGGGCAGGCTCCGCGCCAAGAGCGACTGGCCTGAAAAACTGGCCGCCAAATTCCGCCAGGACTTCGGAGACAGCCTGTAAGCGCGGTTACTTGATAAAGTGTACTTCGGAAGCCGGACCTTTGCGCCATGATGGCCGGGGTCCGGCTTCTTTTGTTATGGCCTGCGGCAGGGGTGCGCGTTTCCCGTCCGGAATGAGAGGGACAAGGCTGTGCCCGGAGGGAAGCGGCGCTGGAAACCGGGGCATAAGCCGTGAAAAACGGAAATCCGCCTGAAAAAAATCTTCCAGCAGAAAGGGCGATTTTCGGGTAGAAGGCTCCCGGCTGCCACCGGACCCTAGCCGCGGATGACTTCAAGCATGGTGCGGATGTCTTCCGCGGCCATGTCCGCTTTTGATTTCTCAATGAGAATGTTGCGGCCCGTCATGATATAGGAGGGGAAAATCCGGATATTTTCCGCGTAAAGCGGCGTTTTCCGTAATTTGTAAGTGGAAACGGCGGGCAGGGCATTCCTCCCGGTTTTCTTTTTCCAGATCAGGTTGAAGGCTTTTCTGGCCACGTCCCCCATCAGCATGACGGCTTTCAGGCGGGGAAACAGGTCCAGTTCATGTTCCAGCAGGGGCAGGGACAGAGCGATGTCCTCTGCCGGCACGTTCGTGTCCTTTTTGGGCGTTTTCACCGCATTGGTGATGTAAACGCCTGCGTCCGTCACGTCGCGGATGGACTGCGCCGGAAGTCCGGCCCTCTGGAACAGAGGAAGAGCCGTGGTCAGGTAAAAAGGCGGATCGTTCGCCCCGTAAAAATCGTCTTCGGGATGTTCCGGAACCACTACGTTAATCATGACGGCCCTGATCAGGGAGTGGGCACGCGTGGCCGCAGCCAGGTGCATGCCAGGTCCG
>JAJQCV010000083.1:0-5507 GCA_021202525.1 Akkermansiaceae bacterium
GCCGGGGTGGGTTTGAGCACTTGCAGGGACAGCCCCAGGAGCGTCAGCGCGCCGCCTGCAATGAGGAAGTACATGAAGTATTCTTCAATATGGCGGACGGTATGCACCTTGGCCTCGCTTTTTTCCAGTTTTCCGATGGAGGTGAATGCCTTGTTGAAGGAGGCCATGTTCTGGGCCCGGAAGTGTTCGCCGCCCGTGATCTGGGCTATTTTCCGGAGCGTGGGTTCGTCGAATTCGCTTTGCACCACCATGCCGTTGGCCAGGGTGCCATTTTCCGTGCCTACGGCGATGGTGTAGATTTTGATGCCCAGCTTGGCCGCGTTTTCCGCCGCCACCAGCGGGGATATCTGGCCGGAGTTGGAGGCTCCGTCCGTGACCAGGATGATGATTTTGGATTTGGTGTCCTTCCGGTCATCCAGGCGCGTGGCCGCCGCCGCAATGGCGGAGCCGATGGCCGTGCCGTCCGCCTGGATCATGCGGAGGTGGAAGTTGTGGATGATTTCATTGACCAGGGCGTGATCCAGCGTCAGGGGACAGAAGGATTTGGTTTTTCCGGCAAAGCCGACGATGCCGATGCGGTCGTCCGGCCTGCTGTCCACGAATTGAGTGATGACGTGCTTGGCGGCCACCAGGCGGTTGATGGGCATGCGGTTGAGCACCATGTCCGGCGTGTCCATGGAGTAGGAGAGGTCAAAGGCGATCATGATGTCAATCCCGTTGACGGTGCGGAAGCTTTTGTCCTCCACCTTTTGCGGGCGCGCCAGCGCGATGGCGATGGCGGCGGCGGCCAGCACGAAGCAGACGGCCCCTATTTTCCCGGCCAGGGAATGGGGGGTACGCGCCAGGGGCGCGATGAAGCGCACCGTGGGGTAGGTGATGGAACCTTCCGCGCCGCGCCTGCGGCGGAGGATCAGGAGGCACAAGATGAAGGGAAGAACGTAGAGCCATTCAGGTTGTGCGAATTGGAAGTGTTCCATCATGGTGTGGTCAGCGTGGGTTGGAGCGTGCAAAAGGTTTTTTGACGATGAGGTCCGTTTCCTCCTGCGTGGTGCGGGAGGCCGCGTCTATGTCGTTGATTAATTGGACTGTCCTGTCCGCCAGTTCGTTGACCATGGAGTCGTTTTCCGGGGTATCCGGCTCGTATTTCAGGACGGCCATCCGGTCCAGCAGGTCGCGCGTGGGGCCTTGCAGTTCGGTGGAAAGCGCGGTGAGGGCATCCGCCCGGCGGTTGAATTCCTGCTGGGTCTCGTACAAGGCGGGGTCTTTGGTTTCCCCCACCAGGAATTTCCGCAGGATGAGGGAGAAATCCACGGCGGCCTGCCTGAGGGACGGGTGCGTTTCCCGGAGCATGGTGATGTCCCTGACGGCGGACTGGGCCGGGGTCAGAGGGGCGGGGGCCGTGCGTCCCTTTTTGCGGATGAGCAGGATGACGGCGGCGGCCACGGCCAGCAGGATGGCGGCCAGCGCAAGCCAGATTCCCCATGTGTCCCAGAAGCCCGCATGAAGATAGGCGTCCGGGGCCTGCGTTTCCATGAGGGAAGGGAAGGCGGGTGGTTCCGGAATGGCCGTGGGAGGTGGCTGGAAGGCGGTTGGTGCAGGCATGGCGGAAGGAGGGGGGATTTAGCGGGAGAATTTGCGGGATCTCCGGGCAAAGAGGGCCTGAAGCGGCGGCATGAAGTTGTCCGTGGTCCGGAGGTCCAGGAAGTCAATGCCCAGGCGGCGGAAGTCCTGCGTCCATTTTTCCCGGTGCAGGTGCACGGAGTTGGCATGGGCGTCCCGGACGTCCTGCCGGGAGAGATTCAGGAACATGTTCCTGCCCGTTTCCGGGTCTTTCAGGATGACGCGCCCGGCGTCCGGCAGGTGGAGTTCCATGGGGTCCGCAATGCGGATGGGAATGAAGTCGTGCTTGAAGTTGAGCTGGCCCAGGGCCGCCTTGTTGTGTTCCCCCCAGAAGTCGCTGATCATGATGACCATGGCGGCTTTTTTCTGGGAGAGGACGAGCTGCTGCGCCACCTCGGAGATGCTTTGGTCCGCCCCGTCGTTTTCGCTGGCCACGATTTCACGCACAATGCGCAACGTCTGTTTCATGCCCTTGGCGGGGGGGGTGTAGCGGGACTGGCGTCCGCCGTAGATGAGCAGGCCGCATTTGTCCCCGCTCTGGGCCGCGCTGAATGCGAGCACCGCCGCGATTTCCGCCGCATAGTCCAGTTTGGAGGTGCGGGGGGAGGCGGAGGAGGCGTAGTGCATGGAGCCGCTGACGTCCACGGCCAGAATGACGGCCTGCTCCCGTTCCTCCCGGAAGCGGCGCACGTACGGGGACCTCATTCTGGCCGTCACCTTCCAGTCGATGAAACGGGGGTCGTCCCCCGGCATGTATTCCCGGAAGTCGTCAAAGTCCAGCCCCTGGCCGCGGAAGCCGGACTGGTACTGACCGGCAAAGTTTTCCGTGGCCAGGTGTTTTGCACGCAGTTCAATGCGGCGTACGCGCTTGAGAATGTCTGAAGCTTTATCCATGAAGTGGTCCTCCCTGTTTGGGGGCAGTCAGGTCCGGCAGGGTATCCGCCTGATGCGGTCCGGATGGAAAAGCGGGCGGGGTGCGCCCGCCTTGGGCCGTCACGGTACGGGGACTTTCGTCAGGATGTGGTCGATGACGTCGTCCGTGGAGATGTTTTCCGCTTCCGCCTCATAAGAGAGCAGGATGCGGTGGCGCAGGATGTCATGGGCTAGGTCCTTGATGTCCTGCGGGGTGACGAAGGAGCGGTGATGCACGAAGGCGTTGGCGCGTGAGGCCAGGGCCAGGTTGATGGTGGCGCGGGGGGAGGCGCCGGCGCGGATGAGGCCGCGCAGTTTCACGTCCACCGTTTCCGGGAAGCGGGTGGCGCGCACCAGGTCCACGATGTAGCCGCGCACGGCGTCGTCAATGTAAATCTGATTGACCAGGTCGCGGGAGGCGGCCACCTGTTCCGGCGTGGTGACCGGGGAGGTTTCCGGGGGCCTGGCGGAACTGGCCATCAGGTCCAGCACCTGGAGTTCCTCCTCACGGGAGGGGTAGGTGACCACTACCTTGAAGAGGAAGCGGTCAAGCTGGTCTTCCGGGAGCTGGTATGTGTCTTCCTGTTCAATGGGGTTCTGCGTGGCAATCACTATTAAGGGATCCGGCAGGCGGTAGGTTGTTTCTCCCAGCGTTACCTGGCGTTCCTGCATGGCTTCCAGCAGGGCGGACTGCACCTTGGCGGGGGCGCGGTTGATTTCGTCCGCCAGGATCAGGTTGGCGAAGATAGGCCCTTTTTTGGCCGTGAATTGCCGTTCTTCCGGATTGTAGATCATCGTGCCCAGAAGGTCGGCGGGCAGAAGGTCCGGCGTGAACTGGATGCGGGCGAATTGCGCGTGCAGCGTGCCTGCGAGTGCCTTTACGGAGAGTGTCTTGGCCAGGCCGGGAACGCCTTCAAGCAGGACGTGCCCCTTGCAGAGAAGACTCAGGATCAGTCTGTCAATCAGGGCCTGCTGGCCGATGACCACCTTGCCTACCTCCGTTCTGAGAGCAGAAATCCACGATGAGTTCGCGGCGATAATTTCGTTGAATTCTCGGGTGTCCATGGTTCTTTAATAGCGTGTATGACAGTCTGTCAGGGAATTGCGTTGAAAAATTCCCGTTATTTTCCAAGAGCGAACCCGGTTTTCAGGAGGAGGTCCTCCCGGAAATGGGGCGCCGTCATCTGGAAGCCGATGGGGAGTTCCGCGCCGCCTTCCTTCACGGAACCGCACGGGATGGAGATGGCGGGCAGCCCTGCCAGGTTGGCGGGGATGGTGTAGATGTCCGCCAGGTAGGTCTGGAGGTGGTCCAGGGCGGAGTCCCCGATTTTGGGAGCGGGCGCCGGGGAGGTGGGGCCCACGATGATGTCCGCCTTTTTGAAGGCTTCCGCAAAGTCGTTGGCGACCAGGGAGCGGACTTTCTGCGCACGGGAGTAGTAGGCGTCATAGTAGCCGGAACTGAGCACGTAAGTGCCCAGGATGATGCGGCGTTTGACTTCCGGGCCGAATCCTTCCTCCCGTGTTCTGGAGAAGAGTTCCATAAGGCCGCTGGCGTCCTGTGCCCGTTGTCCGTAGCGCACGCCGTCAAAGCGGGAGAGGTTGGAGGAAGCTTCCGCACAGGCGATGATGTAGTACGCGGCCACCACGGCGTCCGCATGGGGAAGGTGGATTTCCACTAGTTCCGCTCCCAGGCTTTCCAATTGCCTGACCGTGTTCTGCACGGCTTCCGAAACGCCTGCGTGGTTGCCGGAAGTGAAGTATTCTGCGGGAATGCCCACTTTCAAGCCCTTTACGTCCTTTCCCAGCGCGGATTCAAAGTCCGGCACGGGCTGGTCTGCGGAGGTGGAGTCCTTGGGGTCGTGCCCGGAAATGGCCTGAAGCAGGATGGCGGCGTCCTCCACCGTTTGGGCCATGGGGCCGATCTGGTCCAGCGAGGAGGCGAAGGCTACCAGGCCGTAGCGGGAGACGCGCCCGTAGGTAGGCTTGAGGCCCACGATGCCGCAGTGCCCCGCGGGCTGCCTGATGGAGCCGCCCGTATCGGACCCCAGCGCGGCAATGGCCGTTCCTGCCGCTACCGCCGCAGCGGAGCCGCTGGAGGAGCCGCCGGGAATGTGGTCCGGGGCGTTCGGGTTGCGGGTGACGCCGTAGGCGGAGTTTTCCCCGCTGGCGCCCATGGCGAATTCATCCATGTTCGTGCGGCCCAGGGGAATGCCGCCGGCTTTTTTCAGAAGGCGGACGGATGTGGCGTCGTACGGGGCCGTGTAGGGGGAGAGCAGGCGGGAGGCGCAGCGCGTCGGCTGGCCGAGGATGCTGATGTTGTCCTTGACGGCAATGGGGACGCCCGCCAGCGGGCTGCTTACGTCCGCCGCGGCCGCGGCCCGCAAGGCTGCCTCCCGGTCAAAGGAGATATAGGCGTTGGTGGTCCGGTCCGCCTCAATGGCGTCCGCCGTCAGGTTGACGAGTTCGGCAGGGGTGAGTTCCTTGCGGCGCAGGCGGTCGCGCCATTCGGCCAGGGTGCCTTGGATGCTTGACATGGAAAAAAGGGAATAAACGGTTGAAGCGTGAAGAGGGAGGGATCAGGCGGATTCCACTACCTTGGGCGTGCGGAACTGGCCCTGGGACTGCTGGGGGGCGTTGGACAGGGCCTCTTCCTGGGAAAGTCCCGGCTGCGGCTCGTCCTTCCGCATGACGTCCATGGCCGGCAGGGGATGGTTCATCGGGGCGACTCCCTCGACGTCGTAGGATTCCAGCTTGGTGATGTAGGCGAGGACTTTGTCCAGATCCTGGGAAAAGAGGGCCGTTTCCTCTTCCGTCAGGTCGATTTGCGCCAGCCGGGCAATGTAGGCTACGTCGATTTGAGGCGTACTCATGGGTGGAAAGCGTGTGGTGCGGGTGAAGTGATGGGGGCGGGCCTACTGCTGTTCCAGCAGGCGGATGATCCAGCAGAAGGAGGCGGCGATGGCGCAGACCAGAAG
>JAJQCV010000083.1:5517-17185 GCA_021202525.1 Akkermansiaceae bacterium
CGACCAGAAGGCCCCGGTGCAGGAAGTTTTCCCTCTGTTCCCGGCGCATATTCGTGGCGCGGCCGTCGCGGGCCACCACGGCGCGCAGGGCGCGGTTCTGGTTGCCTTCCCGGATGCGATCGGGCGGAGGCATTGTGTTGCGGTCCAGCCGCATGCGGGTCTGCGGGGCGGGGCGTTTGAGAGAGGCTTCCAGTTCCTGGATGCGGAGCTCGATTTCACGGGAGGCGCGGTCCAGCTCTGCCAGTTCGGAGGAACGGCGCTTGGCTTTTCTTTTGATCATGATGCGGAGGGGCTGAAGATCCAGATGAAGAAGAGGATAATGAGGGCAATCAGGAGCAGGGGAAGATGAAAGGAAAGGCCCTGGAGGAACTGGGTCATGAATTCGCGGGCGCTGATGCGCACCTTGCTGGAGCGGCGTACGCCGGTAAGTACCTTGGTGTGCTGCATGCGGGCGCACTGCTGGACGGCATCCGCGAATTCCTCCTCGCAGCGGTCGACGACCTGCTGGCTCTGGTTAATCAGGTTTTCCGTGTTTTCAATGGGCCATTCGTCGGGGCGCACGGTGCTGAGCATTTTCAGGTTGCGGGTCAGCGCCATGTGGATCTGCTCCAGCTCGTTGCTTTCCTGGCGCAGGCTTTCCACTTCACGGCTGATCAGGTCCGCGGCGTTCACCATGCGGTCGCCCAGTTCATTCTGCTGGTCCATGAATCGGGCCTTGCGCATATGGATTTCCTCCAGGCGGCGCCGGGAGCTTTCCACTTCCTCCTTTTCCCGCCTCAACTGCTCCAGCCTGAGCTGGGCCTGTTCCATGTCGGAATCCACCTGGTCCTCGGGATGGGGCGTGTAGCCGGGTTCGGCGTCCATGCGGCGGTATTGGGCGTTGCTAGGTCTCATATGCGGTAAAGAATGTGCTGGCGGCCCGTCTTCCAAAATTGCCGCCCTGCGGGCGCTTGGCGGGAACGGGCAATCCTTGCGCGTGCCATTATTTAACTTTGACAAAATAAATCAAGCCAAGAAGACGGCAAAAAGAGATTTTTTCCCAGGGATGCGGATCGTTCGGGGCGCCCGGAATATTTTTCTCCCGGATGACCGTGGCGGCAGGACGCGGACGGCCTGCCGCGGGGCATTCCCGGCGGCTTTCCGCCAAAGGTGCGCTCCGCATGCTTTTTTTATGGTCAAGGACATGGAGTTGCTGGTATGTAAGGGACATGCAGTCTGACACGATAGAGTGTAAGCCGACGATGTGGTTCACCGGCCGGGCACTGGTCATGGCCCTGATGTTCCTAGGGTTCGGCGCGTATTTCTATTATGATGCTGTTTCCGGCTATCCGCGGAAGAATCTGGAGTACTTTATGCACAAGACCTTTGTGGATGCCGGAGCCCTGTTTGACCGGGAAGGCCGCCTGAACGGAGCCGGCAGCGGAGAATGGGCACGTGCCGTCCAGTCCCGCATGGTGGAATTCCCTGAAGAGTATGAAATTCCCGCCGGGGTGGACAGGAAAGGCACCCCCTGGCCCGCCGTGCTGGCGGATTACGACCTGATGTCCGCGCCTGGCAAGGGATGGAGCGCCGCATGGCAGGCTTATTCCGCAGAGAGGGAATACCCGCTTAAGCCCGTGGAACAGCCGTACGACGGTTCCAAGATTTTTGAACAATGGGTGGCCGGCAGCATTTGCATGGTCCTGGCGGCGGCCCTGTTCCTGCTGGTGAGAACCCGCCGCAGGAAAATGGCTTTGGAAGACGGCCGGGTGACTGCTGCCGGCAGGCAGTTCCGGGTGGAGGATATTGCCCGGCTGGATTTGCGCCGGTGGAAGACGAAGGGATTGGCCCATGCAGTGCTGAAGCCGGAGTGCGGAAAGGCGAGAGTAAGGCTGGACGGCCTGACTTACGGGGGCTTCCGCAAGGAGGACTCCCCCAACAATGCGGAAGATTTCATGAAGGCCCTGCTGGTGCGCTACCAGGGAGAGGTGATTGATTATGAAGAAGCTCCGGAGGCGGTTGAAATTTCCTCCGCCAAAGAAGAGCGCTGATGCCGATACGGATCATGATGTATGAGTGAGATTCCCCCCCAGGCAAAAAACGGGCGTGACCGGGCGTTTGGCGTGGCCTGCTGGACATTGGGCGGAATGGCCTTTGTGCTTCTGCTGATGGTAGGCGTTTCCTTCAGTCTGTCCGGCAGGACGGTAGTGGTTGAAAAAGTAGTGCAGGTTCCTGTTCCGCAGCCGGTTGCCGCGCCACCCCCTCCGGCCCCCGCCGGAACCGGTGCTGACACGGCGGAAGAAGAGCCTGCGGGGATTTCCGGCCATCCGAATTCTGCGGTAAAACCGCGTTCCGTGGAGGAAATGCTCCTGGCGGCGGATCTGGCCGATCCGGAGGAAACTCCTTCCGCGGTTTCCGCTTCTCCTGCAGGAAATGCTGAGGCGGTTTCCGCCCAGCCTGTGCTGCCGGCGGAAAACCCGGACGACGTGATGCCGGCCATGACCGAGGAGGTGGCGGCTCTCGTCAAGGCCGCCAGATATGCCCAGATAGAGGGAGATCTGAAAGTGGCGGTGCTCAAGCTGGAACAGGCCATGAGGCTGGAGCCCGACAATCCGGTGGTGCTTTATTATTACGGCCTGACCTACGAATGGCTGCGGAATGCCGACAAGTCCCGGGAGTTTTTCCTGAAAGTGTACACCCAGCGTGAGAAGGCGGGAAAGTACTTCTCCAGGGCGGCCAAGCATCTCCAGGCCGGCTTTTCCAGAGCCGCGGACATGCGCGGCGACATGTCCTTCGGGACCATTCTGGAATATCGGGACCCGGAATGCAGGAGCGGGGAGCGCGTGAAGCTGACAGTCCCCATCCTCATGAAGGACGGATTGAACGTCAGACCGGAAGACCTGCGCATCATCATCCAGTTTTTTGACGAGGTGAACGGGAAAAAGGTGGAAAAGACGCGTGCGCAGGAATTGCCCTACACGTGGGTGACGGAGCCCGTGGACTGGGCGGACGGGGAGGAAATCATGGAGATGACCTACTACATGCCCCCCCTGACGGAAGAGGAGATGATCGCCTTCGGAAGCCTCAAGTATTACGGCTATACCGCCAAATTGTACTACAAGGGCGAACCGATGGATTGCCAGGCCTCCCCCCCTGTGCTATTCTTGCTGGAACAAATGAAGCAGAGCGCCCCCTCCGGCATGCCCGAACTTTACGACGGCGGCCTGCTTCCCCCTGTGGATGCCGCACCGGTCTCCGATTCCTACGACTCCCTCCTCCCTCCCTGATGCCTGACTGCTCCATGTTCGATCTTCCCCATAATTTCGGCGACTACACGCTGGTGGCCCTCGTCGGCCGCACGCGGGGGGGCATTCTTTACCAGGCCATCCAGCAGGGCATGGACCGTTCCGTGTTCATGGAACTGCTGGTGCCGGACAATCCGGAAGGAGTGACCGTGGAGGATTTCATCATGAAGGCCCGTACGCGCGCCGCCATCAACGTACCGGTGCTGGGAACGGTGTACGAGGCTTCCCAGGTCCAGGGCTACTGGTTCGTTACCAGCGAGCAGCTGGGCGGCTCCTCCCTCCGGGCCATGCTGGACCGCGGGGAAACCCTGTCCGTCAAGGACATGTTGAAAGTGATTGAAACGGCAGGGATCATTTGCGGCAAGTACGAACGCCTGCAGACGGCGTTCAACCTGATGGAGCCGCGCCATATCTTTGTGGACGACAAGTCTTCCGTGCGGGTGATGAATACGGCCATGCCCGGGAATTTTCATGAAGAGCAGTCCTGCGAACAGATGAAAAAGCTGGGAGAGGATCTTCTCTCCCTGGTGACGCCGGACGTTCCCGGCGCCACGCGCATGACCACCCTGCTGGGCTGGATGCGCGACGGGCAGAACGGCAACCGGATGCAGTGGGAACAAGTCATGGAACTGATAGCCGCGGTCCGGGAGCAATTGGGGCTTTCTCCCCGGGCGACCACCCACCGCTATACGGTCCCGGCGGAACCGGCCAGAAAATTCCGGATGTGGATGATCTGGGCCGGAATGGGCGTTCTGGCCGCCGGAGCGGGCACGGCCCTCCTTCTTTTCTCCGGTCCGACCGCAGAAATGGCCCCGTCAGGGCCGCCTCCGGCCCCGAAACATTATCCGGATTTTTCCGCCAGCGACCATACGGAAGTTACCGTTACTATTCCCGGAACGGGAGAGCTCATCGTGGGAGCCCATGAAATCACGATGGAGTCCTACCGGCTGTTCCTGGACCAGTGGGCCCGGCTGACGCCGGAGCTGAAGGAAAAATATTCCCATCCGGATCAGCCGGACAAGCAGAATGCCACCCATGCCCCCAGTGACTGGGAAGCCATGTGGAAGGCCGCGAGTACTCCGGGCGGCAAATGGAAGGGAAGAAGGATCACTCCCCGTTCCCCCGTCGTCAACGTCACTTTCTGGGATGCCTGGGCCTATGCTGCCTGGAAACCCGTGGGGCCCGGGGAACCGCGCTACCGCCTGCCTTCCCGCCAGGAATGGATGGCTCTGGGGGGCCTGATGGAAACGGGCGAAAAGGGGGATAAAACCCTGGTCATTGACAGGTACAGCAATGATTATGATCTGAAGACCGGCATATGCGGCATGGCTTCCGGCGTGATGGAATGGACCTCTTCTGTGGAAAAGGACCCCGCGCGCGTGAAGGAGCCCCCGGGCCCCGTCGCCTGCGGCGGAGACTGGAGGCACCCCGGCATTACGGACAAGGTGGAATACCTGCGTTCGCGCGACGAATGCCGGGACAACCTGGGATTCAGAATCGTGCGGCCCGTCCGGTGATATATTTTCAACAGACTAATACATACACACTTCAATTACGATGAAACATGTTCTCGCATTCATGATGCTGGCCCTGCTGGGCGCCTCCGGAGCCCTGGCCCAGATAGCGGTTAAAATCGTTCCGGAAAAGAAGACCTTCCTCACCGGGGAGGGCAACTACATGAGGCTGACGGTGACCAACAATTCCGGCACGCCCGTTGAACTGAAAAGCCGCGAATATTCCTCCTGGCTGGACATTCACGTGGAGCACACCACGGGGGGAGCGATGCTTCCGCAGTCACGCTTTGCCGTTTTCCCCCCGCTCAGCGTGCCTGCCGGCATGAGCGTCTCCCGCAAGATAGACCTCCGGCACTTTTACAACTTGTCCAGAGAGGGGAACTACCATGTGCAGGCCGTGGTGAAAATGCCCAATGAAAAGGACATGTTCGCCTCCCAAAAGGCCCTGTTTTCCATCCGTACGGGCACACCCATGTGGTCCCAGACGGTAAGCATTCCGGGGAGTGTCAAAAAATGCAAATTCTCCGTGTGCACCATTCCGGAGCGGGGCATCCAGAAGCTGTACATCCAGACCAAGGACCCGGAGACGGGTGTGGCGTACAATGCCGTATGCGTGGGGAACTGGCTGGGCACCACCCGTCCCCAGTGCCTGGTGGACGGGAAGGCCAATGTGCACGTCTTCTTCCCCACCACCCCCACACTGTGCGCCTATGCACGGATCAACTACCGGGGAATGATGGAAAAACTCCAGTATTTCAAGAAAGTAGTGGGTATGCCGAGCATGGTATTTCTGCCGGACGGCAGTGTGCGCGTGACGGGCGCCGAGCATTATGATCCTACGGCGCGCCCCAAGGCTGTTCCGGATGCGTCCGTGGTGCCGGGGATGTAATGAAAACACCCGGGCTGTGGACCCGGGGAGCGAAGGAAGAACGCCTGGGGACGCCGCTGATCCGTGCGCATTCCGGGAGTGGCCCGCTGTGCAGATATGCCGCAGATGCGGGATTTGGGCCGCAGGGGCCGGATGATTTCCTTCTTTCCTGCCTGTGGGGAAGGGTAACAAAGGGGAAGAGAGGAAATCAACAAGGGAAAATCATTCCGTCATTTCTCCGGCTTCGGTTCCCGGGCGTTTTTCAGAATGCGCTTCACGCTTTCCTGCACCACCTCGATCGGCAGGGCGTAATTTTCCGCCCGGTTCACTCTGGCGATATTCATGCCGATCAATTCCCCCTTGAGGTTGAGGAGCGGTCCTCCCATCAGCGTAAACCGGGAAGGAGTGTCGTGCTGGAGAACCATTGGAAAATCGTCGCGCCGTTTGTTGAACCCGCCGCTGATTTCGTCGTTGGACGTTTCCGGAACCTGGTCCCCCAGCACCTTGCGCCGGGAACCCAGCGTGACGGTGTAGGAAGTCTCCCTGTCTTCCCGCCTGACGCGCAGCTTGAGTTTTTCCCCTATGGCTTTTTTCGACAGAAGGGGGGAAATGTCTTCCAGCGTGGAGACGGGGGTACCGTCCAGGGCTACAATCCTGTCTCCGGCCAGGGCGCCCGCCTGGAAGGCCGGACCGTCCTTGACCACTTCCTGAAAAGAACAGGATTCTCCGAATACCACGCCCAAATAAACCGTATCCTTGTTCGGGATGGGGCGCCGGGCGGCGCTGATGGTGCCCAATTGGGGCCGCCGGGAAATTCTGGTGGTGGACCCGTTGCTGACCACGAGCGTTCCAAGGGGGGCATCGCTGCTCACGGGGCCCGGCGCCGGAAGGTCGGCGGCATCCACCTTGACCAGGGCAATGTCCGTGGCCGGGTCCGTGCCGATTACCTGGAAATTTTCATACTTGGAGGAACCTATGCGGATGATCAGCCCTTTGTGGGATTCGAATTCGGACGCCTTCGTGGCGATGTAGCCGTCCGGAGTCAGGATCACGCCGTAGGCCACTACGTCGTGCCTGGCAAAAAAGACGGCGCTCAGATCCTGCAACCGTTCCCGGACGGGATCAATGGTTTCCAGAACGACCTTGCCGTTGATGCGCTGTTCAAAGTCCAGGCTGCCGTTGCCTCCTTCAGCCGAGGCGCAGGGCGTCCATAATGCCGCCAGAGGAAACAAACATGCATAAGAGAGAAATTTCATGGCAGGGAAATGAATGGAACTAACCGTTCCGGTCAGGAGAGGCCGCCTTGACTTCCTCCGGAGGAGCCGTCAGGGCGTCAAATTCTTTCATGGGAACGTGCAGATTGTCTTCCAGCCCGGAACCGACCCGGCTGTGAATGCCGATCAATTCCCCGTTCAGGTTGAAAAGAGGGCCTCCGGAATCGCCGCGGATGAGTTTGCAGTCCGTCTGGATGACGTCGTTTTTCAGGGAAACGATCCGTCCCAGGCGCACCATGGGGCCGCGTTCCCGGTCCAGTCCGCCGCCGTGGCCCAGGGCAAAGACCCAGTCTCCCACCTGCGGCCGGTTTTCGGCCTTCTCCACAATGGGAAGGTTTTTGTTCAGCTTGGTGGAAATCTCTGCAATGCCCGCATCTGAATCACTGTTCTCCGCCGTGGTTTTTCCCGGTATGCGGGTACCGTCCGGCAAAATGATCTTGAGGACGGTGTCTTTCTTGCCGACTACGTGGGCGGCGGAAAAAATCAGCCCCTTTTCGGAAACCAGAATGCCGGTTCCGCTGCTGTTATTCACCTGAATGCACACCAGGGCAGGGAGTACTTTGGGAAGCACGGCCTGAAGCTGGTGCTCGATTCTCTGCAAATCCTCCACGGACTGCGGCGTGGTACGCAGAATTCCGGATGGTGCGGACGCTGACTGGGCCGTCCCCTGCTGCATGGCAGCCAGCAGAGCCGTTCCGCATAACACGGTGGAAAGGCAGAATCTTCGCAAGGTCTTTTTCATGATACCGGATTATTGTTCAGAAGCGGGAATTTCCTGCTTCCGGCCATCCGCCTGTCCGTTCCCCATGATGGAGTCGTAACAGGTAATTCCAATGGCCAGTCCCGCCAGCGTGATGAAGGTGATGAACAACTCTTTCATGTTTTCTCTAACATAGAATTTGCCGCTTCGTCTGACGAGAGAAATTCATTGATAAGGCACACTTTCTCATGACAGAACATTCGGAGCGGAAAGAGGCGCACCTGGAAAACAGGAAAATAAAGGTTGCTTTTTGCCGGTATTGGCGTATAAACCGTTCAGCGACGCGGTCCGTGTCACTATCCATCCAAAGCGGATGTAGCTCAGGGGTAGAGCGCAACCTTGCCAAGGTTGATGTCGTGGGTTCGAATCCCATCATCCGCTCCATTTTTTTACTGTGAGTCTGTCCTGGCGGCAGGCTTTTTTATTGCGCTGAAGGGTGGAGGCGGAGGAAGGGAAGTCAGTTTTAAGAGGGAGTGGAAAAGGAGGCGGCCGCAAGTGCGGGTGAAAAGCGGTTTATGGACTCAGTGGACGGAATGGACACTATGGACCTAATGGACAAAACGGAGAAGAAAAACGCTTTCTGTCCATTCCGTCCATTCCGTCCAGTTAGTCCATCATCCCTCCAACAACAAGGCCGCCCCGGGGCTACCCGGAACGGCCTTATGTTTTTCCAGCAGAAGCGGCGTCTCCGCCGATCCACTGGCGCCTTAACCTTCTTTAGAAGTCGTAGCGGTAACCTATGCTTCCGTTCAGCGAGCTGGCCCCGTTGCGGATGTCCGCGTTGCCGTTCACAAAGATCGTTCCCTGCGTTCCTACAGGAACGCTCAGCCCCGCTCCGATCTGCAACGCCGTCCGGCCAACCTTGGCTCCGCGCACTTGCTGCGTGTAGCCGGGGTTGGCAAGGAAGCCCACTGCCGTTTCTCCCCGGTCGTCTCCCAGGTCCTGGGCCGCGTTCACACGGAATTCCGCAAGCGCTTCCCTACCGAAGAGGTTGCTGCCCACAAGACCCATCCAGCGACCACCCAGCGCAAGTGTGCCCGTCGTCCATTCCTGCTTGTCCACGCTCAGGCCCGCATTGCCCGCTCCCGTTTCACGGTAGCCGTCCATGCGCGTCGTCACCACCGAGGCGTTGAAGAGGGGCTGCAGGATGCTGCTCCTGTCTTCGTTGAGGTAGACGTCGTAGGTGAGTTCATACATTGCTCCAAGGCCCCAGCCGTTGGTGTTGCCTTGCGTCCTGTAGCTGCCCGCTCCGTAGTCCACCGTCCGGTTGAGTTTGGCGTCGTTCCAGCCGCCCGTCAGGATCAGCGTATGGGCCCAGCGCTTGCTCTGGTAGCGCCCGAAGAGGTTGGCGTAGTAGCTGTCCAGGTGGCCCTCGGCCGTGTCGGCCGCACTGGCCGTCAGGTCGCCGTAGTTGGCCGTGAAGGCCGCCCCCAGCGTGAAGGAGTCGCTGAGGTCCACGTCCACCCCGAAGGTGCCCCCCCAGGTGGTGAGCTTGTAGCCGCTTTCATCACCCCTGGTGTCCAGCTGGGCATAGGAGCCCGTGCCTTCCATCCACATGTGGAAGTAGGGGAGGTCTTCGTTGATGTAGGCGGGGTTGACGCCCATCTGGTTGGTACGGTTGCGAATCCATCCCATTTGTTCGCGCAGGGCGTCGCGCTGGGCGGTGCCCAGGGCGTTGACCGTGGAGCCCGCCGCTGCCGCCAGCGCTCTGGATGCACCGGCCAAATTCGGTGTGTCCCCCGTGATCATGTTGCTCACGGCATTCATGAACTGGCCCAGTTGTGAAGTAGCGTCCAGATTGTTTCTGGCTTCCCACAGAAGATTGGAACCGGCTGCCGCATTGCAGGAGTCGGCGGCGGGAGCGAAGATGTTTTCCTGCTGTACGGTGGCGTTCAACACGATGTTGTCCCCGTTCCTGGACATGACGGCATCCTTGTAGTACACGGCAAAAAGCCCGGAGGTTCCGATGGAAAGGGAAGCTCCTTCATCCAGTCCATTGATCAGGTCCGCCGTCATCAGCACCACGTTTTCCAGGTTGTCATACGTGCCCAGACCGGTATTGCCCGTCATGTTGGCGAGCACGAACCGGGCTCCATCGCCGATGGTGATGGAGTCCGCCGTGATCATGGCGGAGCCGAAGGGGTCCTCTTGGTTCAGGTTGTACACGAATTCCGTAGTGGAACCGTTCCGGAAGTCAATGCTGTTCAGATTCAGGGCCGTGTTGGCGTCTCCGCTGCCGGAGCCCGTGGCTTCCACGCGCAGGATGCCGGAGGAACCCACCGTTACATTTCTGTAGTCAAGTCCGGCGGAAGCCACCGTCCCCTTCAGGACGAGCGTGCCGCCGTCATGCACGTTCAAGTCGTACGCGGCGTTCCCGGTCCTCATTTCCTGAGTGACTTTTCCGGAGACGTCCAGAGCGCCCTCTCCCTGCAAGGCGCCGGAGAAGGAGGCGCTTCCCGCCGTGGTGGAGGTAATGGACAGGGTGTTCCCGTTCAAGGCCAGAGCGCCGGAACCGGACAGCCGCAGAATGGACTTGTCCCCCGTGCCGTCCAGGCTCAGGGTTCCATTCAGCGTGACGGACGTGCCGGACAGCCCGGCTTCACCGGACAGGGTCAGGCTGGAGCCTTCCTGAACGTTCAGCGTTCCCGCCCCTGAAATGGAAGTGGCCCGGTCCAGCGTGGAATCCCCGGTAGTTTTCAGGGTGCCGCCGGAGGTGATTTCCAGGCTGCCACCTGCTGCATCATCCGCCAGGGAAGCCGTCGTGACGCCACGGATGACTACCTTGGCCGCCTCGGCCGCAGAGGAGGAGGCAAGGTTCAGCGTGCCGATGCTGTTGGCGGAGCCATTCAGCGCCAGCGTTCCCTCCTGCGCGACCACGGAATTTGCCGTGGTGACGTTTCCGTTGAGGGTCAGCGTTTTGTTACCCGTCTTGACCAGGTCCACACGCTCGCCGTTGACCGTAAGATTACCGTTGAATACAGAATTGTCCAGGTCGTTGGCAAGTTCCACATTCAGGGAGCCGTCTCCTGTAGCGTTGATGTTCAGATTGCCCGTGGTGGAGGTGCCGGAGGAAAGATGGCGGATGATGGTCTTGTCCGTGTTGGCGGCGGGTACGTCCAAATTCAGCGCCAGGTCCGTATTCACGATGACCTGGGAATAGGAGTTCAGGGCCGGAATGCTGGTAACCGTAGTCCCGTCTTCCGATGCAATGTAGATCTGGTCCGTTCTTCCAGAGATCAGGATGCTGCCGCCCTCTACGCCCCGGATGCCGAAGCCGAGGCTTTCCAGCGTGGCATTGAATGTCAGGTGCCGGTTGAGCCATTCAACCAGATTGCCCGACGGCAATCCGCCAATCGTTCCGTTGGTGAGCAGGATGCCGACGGATTCCAGGTCGCGCATGGCAATAAGGATGTCCGTGTCAATGTCCAGATGCAGCGTCAGGTCGGACCCATCCCCGCCGAATGAAACGGTACCGGTAGCCGTGTCATTGAACTGAAGCAGGCTCTTCTGGTCGCCTCCGGCCGCGTAGGAAGTGTTGTTTACCCCCACGTGCAGGGAGTTGCCGCCCGTCAGGGTCAGGTTTCCTGTCAGGCCAGTGACGGCGGTACCCGCCGTGGTTGTATTGATGGAGCCCACCTTGTCCCCGGACAGGCCGCCCAGGTTGATGTCTCCGGAACCGGCTTCCGCATTCACGGTCACGCCGCCGGCCGTGGCATAGGCCCCCGCGTTCAGCAGGCCGCCCTTCGTGATGGTGACGCTGTTGGCTACAGCCTGGCCGTTCATGTCCAGAGTGGAGCCGCCGTTGACTGTGACGGCCCCCGTACCCAGGGACCCCGCCCCCAGCGTTTTCACACTGCCGCCGTTCAGGACCGTGGCGCCCTCATGGTTTTTGGTGGCATTCAGGTTGAGAACAGGGGAACCGGCGGATCGGTTTACAAGCAATTCCCCCGCCCCGGTAATCTGTCACG
>JAJQCV010000029.1 GCA_021202525.1 Akkermansiaceae bacterium
ATACATATTATGGCAATTTGTTCTTGAACTGCAGATTGAAGGTCATACTCTAAAGAAGAGTCTATGAAAACGCATTTGCCTCCTGTTCTTCGTCGGGCTTTGATCGCCGCATTTTGTGTTATGCCTTTTGTGATGAGTGCATTCCGCTCGCATGCTGCCAATCTGCATTCGGATGTTTCATTGAAAACCTACACAGATTTCGGCCAGAATATGGGCCGGTACAAGGTTTATGAGGTCAACGCTCTTTTAGAGCACCTCAATCAGGACGGAGTCAAAATTACTTACACGGGCGGTCAGGAGGCGTTCACGTTGCCGCATAAAATGATCAGCTTTGAAAGCACGAACGACGGGGCCTACATTGCAGCGGTCAGTCCTAATGCTTTTATTACGGTCTTGCACAATGGTGTGATTGATCCGACGTATACGGCCCGCTATATTGGTGCAAGCAATGCCATTCATTATAATGGGATCGAATACCGCAAATCCCAGGGTAATCAATTCCGGCTGACTCCCGGGAACGGGGATTACAAAATGACCCGGATGAGTAAGATCCTTACGGATGTTACTCCAAGCGAGATTTATGACTTTACTGGAAATCTGGCTCAGGGGCATTCCGTCGTAGGTGAATATCTTTATAGAGCTGGCAGCGGCGATATGGGGATTGTCAACAAGGATGGCAGTTTCACTAACAAGGCGGGCCCCTATGTTTTTATTACCGGAGGCATGACATTCATTGCGAGCGCCACTGTGCGAGCCACTCCGGGAGAAACAGATCAGCGCGGTATTCCCGTCGATACGTTCGGCGCTTCCATGGTAGGTGTCATTAGCTGGGGTGCGGATGGCATTACGGTATCGCATCCTCTGCCTTATGATTCCGCAGGCGGAGATTCCGGCTCTCCCGTCTGGGTCTGGAATGAAGCATCCCAGAGTTATCAATTTCTTTCAACCCACTATGCGGGCGGCGGTAACAGCGGGTTCACCAACGGCGCCAGCAAATGGACGGAAGGGATGTTGGAATATTACAATAAGACGGTCAATATGCCTGGAGGAGATTTCTCTGTCGTTCACATTCAAGCCGTTAACAATCAGGGAACAGAAGTGTATTCCGACTCAATCAACAATGTTTCTACACAGCCTTGGTACGGAAAGGTAACGGATGGAACTGGTTCTATATTAACTGAGTTCTGCGGCGTTCAGTCTGGAGTTCACACATGGCTTTCCCTGACGGATCTCAAGGATACCGATAATTGGTATTCCTATGGCGATGATTATCTAAATGCTGTTCCGGCGTCAGGAACCAGGGGGCTGTCGTATGCCGACTTGTATATGACGGAGAACCTCCTGTTCAAGTCAGCAACGGGAAGTAATCAAATTGTGGTGGAGGCGGATGTGGACCTGGGCATCGGTTACGTACAGTTTTCCAAAGGAGAAGACCAGGATTCCGTCAGTTTCACGGTGAGTGGAGCAGCTCCGGGAGCCATGCTCAATTCTGGCGGCTACGTGATTGACGAGGGAGTGTCCGTCCACCTGCAGCTCACGAATACGGATGCCGCCTACATGCGGGAATGGCGCAAGACGGGGGCAGGCGATTTGTATCTGGAAGGCTCCGGCAACAACGAGATTTTCCTGAATGTAGGCGGTAGCGGCACGACCTACCTGCAGCAATCCGGCGGTTATGCGGCCTACAATGTGCTGATCAACAATGGAGCTACGGTTGTGCTGGGAGGAGGGGACATCCGGCAGATTCAACGCGACGTCACCTTCGGCTACGGAGGGGGAACGCTGGACTTTAATGGTGCGGAGTCGATGACGTGGAATAACGGTAACACCGCCGATGCGGAGGGATTTGCCATTCACGCACTGACCGAAGACGGAATCATCGCCAACACCAAGGCAGGCACGACGACTACGCTGACTTACACCCAGAACGGTGCCGGAACCTTCATCGGCTCCTTCCGGGATACGGCGGACAGCGGGTTGAAAGTAATTTATGATGGAGGAGCCGGGTCCTCCTGGACGCTGAACGGCATCCATACGTCCCTGCAAAACGAGAACAGCGGCTTGACGGTGGCGAGCGGTTCCGTGACGCTGGTGGGTACCCATACCGTCCATGGAATGGGTTCCCTGAATGGAAATAATGCGAATCGCTGGACGAGTGATGAGGACTGGCACTATGCGGACGCCGCGATGGACGTGACAGTGCGGAATGGCTCCGTCTTCACGCTGGGCAGCCATGCACGCCTGACGGGAGACGTCACGGTGGAGGCGGGTGGTTCCTTCGTCATGAACGAGGGAGCGAAGAATCGATACGAGTACATCGAAGGGGGCGCTTTTCTGGAGGATACTTATGCCATCAGCCAGTTTTACGGGCTTAAGGGCAATGTGTCCCTGGCAGACGGCGCCGGCATGCGGGTGCAGTATGGTGAGGGTGTCCTGTTCAGCACGACGTATGCAGGCAACATTACCGGCAGCGGCAATGTGAGCATTGAACTGGGCAGCCTGGAAAATACGCTGACGCTGACCGGAACAAGCACGTTTACGGGCACCAAGGATCTCGTCAGTGGCAATCTGGTCGCCAATGTGGAATCACTGGGGGACACTTCTGAACATAAATGGAAGGTAGGAGAGCAAAGCTATCTTGCCATTTGGGGAGATGGGGAAGGAGACTTGCTGCAGTATATTGATTCCTCCTCCACCGGCGCGTTGGCGTTGACGGAAAACCGGACGGATGCCTTTGATCTTACCCGGTCGCACGGCGGTTTGATCATCGGCGCTTTGGAAGGCTGCACCGTCCAGTACGGGGAAACCGGCACCACGGAAGCTCTCCGGACCGTCAATAACCAATGGGTGCTGGGCGGTGGCGGTGGTGAACTGGTGGTCAATTTCCTTTTGAGCGGACGTGAGAATACGCTTGTCCTGGGCAATGCGTATACCAAGGGAACAGTAACGCTTGCCAATACGGGCAATGATTTCGGGGGTATCTCCTTTGCAGGAGGTGTAACGCTGCATTATACGGATGCGGCTGCCTTGGGCGGTTCCATGATTTCCCTCCTGTATAGCAACCGGGTGATGGGTTCCGAGGGCACTTCCAATATCAGTTCTGATTCCGCCGGCGTTTTGATTCTGGATAATATGGCGGGGCAGGATATTGATCTTTCTTCCCACAAGAGCCTGCATCTGGGGGCTGAGGGGAATACTACCTATACCGGTGTTCTGACATTGGCTGAAGGAGAAGCCTACCGCTTTGGCGGACTGACGGGCACCTTGACGCTGGAAACCGCGCTTGGCGGAGCGCATGACCTGATTGTGGACGGGCAGACATATTCCGGAGGCACGCTGCTGCTGACACAGGCTGCAGCTCTTACCGGAAATATCTCCGTAATGGGATATGATTCCGGGCAGACAAGCAAGACCGAAGGTGACGTCACGCTGAAATTCAGCGTCAATGATGCGCTGACAGCTGCCGCTTCCGTAACGGTAAACGCCGGGGGCATCATTGATCTCAATGGCACTACGCAGACATTCCGGAACCTTGGCATGACAGTCGGCGGCGTATTGGGAGATTCCTCGGTTGACCGGACCGGCGTGTTGAACATCGTTGCCGATACCGCTACAACCATGAACGGTGTCATTGATGTTCCTGTGGTTGAGAAAACGGGAAGCGGCGTTCTGGGACTGGGCGGCACCAGTTATTATGATACTTTCACCATCAGGGAAGGAACGGTTGCTCTGAATTCTTCCACTGCTCTCAGCGGGTCCGGCCTGACTCTGATTGAAAAAGGCACCGTGCTGCAAACCGGCAATAATAATACGAATGGCCTAATTGTCCTCAATAGAGGTACGTTGCAAACGGCGGCCAATACTCTTTCCGGTGGCGTGTATGTTCTTTCTGGCCAGACGGGAACTCTCACCAATGCCAAAGGAAATACAACCGTGATCAGCGGCGAGCTGGAAGTCTCGGAAGATGCATCCCTGTTGATGCAAGGCGGCACTTACAGGCTTACGGGATCAAATTACAATGAAAATGGCGGTACGCTGGACGTCAGCGCTTCCACCTTGGTATTGCAAAAAGGGGGTGATGCGAATGGCCAGACGATCGGGGGGACGCTCTCCATCTCGGCACCGGCCGTTACCCTGCGCAGTTCCGGTTCAGCCAACAACATGCAGCGTGAAATAGCGCATTTGAATATAGCCACCAATTCGAATTTGACGATTTCGGAAGAGTCATGGAACACCATCTGGAAGATCCACAAGCTCACCGGGGAGGGCGGCATGGTCTGGAATTCCTCCTCTACTCATTGGTTTTCTTCACGCCTGATGCTGGATGGAGAAGGAGATTTCAGCGGCAATATTACGTTCCGCCGGTCCCGCAATGATGCGAACCGGGCCTACGGAGCCTATCTGGAACTGGCCCACGATAAGGCGGTCCAGAACGCTGCGCTGACGCTCACCGGATCATCTGCCTCCGGTGTGGCGGTGATGGCTGTCAATACGGAGAACGCGCAGATGGTTTCCTTGTCCGGCAATGCATTTTCTCATCTTTATGCAGGGGCAGCTATTGCGGGAGCCAAGGATGGAACCCCGCTTAAAAATGCGCCGGAATCCACCCGGAGCGCCACGCTGACTTTCACCGGCAGCGGAACCTCTACCTTTTCCGGAGTGGTTGCCGGCGGGGCGGAAGACTCCGGCATCGGGCTCAGCTTGGTGATGAATGGCGCAGGCACGCAGGTGTTTAACGGTAGAAGCGTTGAAGTTCAGAATGTCGTGGTGAACCAGGGTACGTTGAATCTTAACTCCGGTAATCTGACAGTCAATGGCGATATCATGATTGCACAGGGAGGGACTCTTGGCCTCGGGCAGAGTTTCTCCCTGACGGACGGTCATACCCTGTCCATCATTGCCGGAGATGGGCTGGCACAGACGGCAGCTCTGAACAGCAGCCTGGAACTCGCGGGCGGTACGGTCTCTTTCTCCGGCAAGGCACTAGGTGTGGATTCCGCAGCGCTCACCCTGGGAGGCATAAGCCTTGGCAACGGTGTTGCAACTCAGGTTGTTGGTTTTTCGGATACTTCCTTCCTTCAGACCGGGGTGCGGTACTGGCTTGCGGATGGAGACTGGTCTTCCCTTTCTTCGGCTGCGTTCACAGCGTTCGGCTTGGATTACATGACTGCCGGGTTTGACTTCACCGGGAATGGTTTGTATGTGACGTTTGAAGCGGCTTCCGGTACTTTCGTCTGGGGAGGCACCGCCTCTCAAAGCACTTGGGATGCCGGTATCTTCGGAAGTTCATCGTCGGTTCCTAGAGTGGAAAATAGGGTGGTATTCAATGATGGAGCTGCAAGCAATGCGGTGAAGATTGCAGGGGATGTGACGGTAGGTTCCCTGTATTTTGATTCTTCCCTTGCGTACAGCATATCCTCTGACAGTGGCCATACTCTGACGGCTGGTTCTCTTACGCACGCCGGTTCCGGCATTACGCAGCTTGATTCCGCTGTGAGGGTGACGGGAGCCGCCACGATCAATGCCGGTGAACTGGTGGTGAGGAGTGCGGATACGCTGAACGGGGAAATCAGCGGGGCCGGCACTGTGGGAGTTGATTTCGGTACGGGGTCCGGTTCTTTTTCCAACCTGGGTTCCATCGGCGCGCTGCATGTCATCAGCGGGGAATACGCCGCCGGGTCTTCCGTGTTGCAGGCAGGCGTTATCCGGGTGGATGACGGAGGTTGCTTCTCTGCCGTTTCCGGCAAGCAAACGGCAGATTTTGTGCTGGCCGGCGCAGGGGTGAACACGGGAAGTGAGTATTCGGGAGCACTGAACCTTGGCACTGTAACGATAGCCGGTTCCGTCTCTCTGGCCTCTGATGCCTCGCTTGCCGTCAGCGGCACGGCTACCTTCTCGGGAAATCTTTCCACCGGGGACCATGCGCTGACCAAGTATGGCAAAGGAACCCTGGCATTTTCCAATACGAATATCGGTGGTCATCTGGCAATTGCCGAAGGGACCTTGAATTTAAACGGTGGCGAATACAAGCATATACAGACCATTGATCTTGGTCACGGAACCAATCTGGTTATGCTGTATGGGGCGGGGCTTAGCGGGTGTGACATCAGCATGGCGGACGGCTCCTCCATTGAGCTTCGCAATGGCGCGGGCGCTTCCTCCGTGCTGAATGCCGACATCCTCATCGACGGCACGGCCAGCATCAAGGGCTCTCTGTATGGGAATGCTACCAAAGTTTCCGGAACGATTGGAGGCAACGGTACGCTGAAACTCGCCAATACGGGACAAAACAATTGGAGAATCAATTCAGTCATCTCGGACGGGGAGAACGGTTCCCTGGCGCTGAATGCGGCTTCCAACGTTACACTGGGCGGCGTCAATTCCTACACGGGAGGAACCACCGTTGTACAAGGAACCCTTGTGGCGGCCAATTACAAGGCTCTGGGCAACGGAAAAGTGGCTGTGTCCGGCGGAACGGTCAGACTGGATACCGATTTGGAAATCGCATCTCTGGAGGGCTCGAAAGGCACGGTGAATCTCAATGGCCATACGTTGGCATTCAACGGAAGCCAGATAGATCCGACAGCTTATTCCGGCACGCTGAAAGGAGGTTCCCTTTATAAAATTGGCGTGGGGACGCAGGTTTTAACGGGAGCACAGGTGGAAAATGTGCAGGTTTCTTCGGGAACCCTTGCTCTGAATAATGGTTCCGTCTCCGGTAATGTATGGGTTAAGGAACAGGGCAAGTTGAAGATGAACGGCATGACGGCAATGACCGTGAAACAGGATCAGGCGGCCGCTATTTCCGGAGGCGCGCTCCATTCCGAGGGAGAACAGGCCACGATTGCAGCGGCTTCCGCTGAAAACAGAGCCACAGTCAACAACACCGCCTTGGAGCTTGGCGCAGGAAATACACTTGTGCTGGATCATGTGACCGTAACTTCCTCCAGCCATTTGACGGGTTCTTCCGCATTCCTCGTGGCAAATGATCTGGCCATTCAGGCAGCAAACGGGATCAATGCCTATGGCTCCATAGGTGAATCCCTGCTGGCTGGAATATCCCTTTACCAGAGCGGTCGTATGGAACTTCCATCCCTGACGCTTGGGACGGAAAAGAGCGTGTACCATATTACCTGCACGGGGATGGACAGCCTAGTCATCAGCGGCACAAGCCTGACAATAGATTTAAGCGGATTCAGTTCGGAGCTGTTGGGCGGGTATGACTTTTTCTCCTTTACGTTCAGTGATGGAGATAGCGCTGCCTCCTTTAATCTGGCGGAACTTGCAGTCACAGCCGTCAACGGCGATGCAACCTATACGGGCTATTCTGATACTCAGGATGGCACCACGACGTTGTATTTCGGCAATCCACAGACGGACGCCTATTCTGCCATGAAGACCGGAATGATGCTGCTCAATGTACCGGAACCTGCAACGGCAACGCTCAGCCTGTTGTCTCTGGCAGTCCTCGCCTTCCGCCGCCGCAGAAGCTGAGCTGGTCTTTTCCCTTCCCCATCCTTCCTGAGTCCATGCCCGGCAGTTGACGATTGAAAAGAGAAATTCCGGCAGTTATAATTGTGTTTGTGCAATTATAACTCAAATGAGATATCTCCTGCCCTTCCTGTTCCTGTGTCTTGTTTCGGTGTGCTCAGCAAAAGAGTTGAAGATTTTTTTGCTGACGGGCCAATCCAACTCTTTGGGAGCAGTGAAGGGCAGTCCCGCTTCTCCGGAGCTGCTGAAGAAGTATGAGCCGCAGGCCACGCTGTACTGGCATGAGAATTTCGGGCAGAGGGAGGGGGTGTTTCCCGGAGCTTCCACGGCCTGGGAACAAGTCCGGCCCGCGATGCCGCGCTATAACGGTAATCTGTGCATGGGACCGGAGTACGGGTTTGCCTTTACCCTGGAGAAAAACGGGTGGTTCAAGGATGCGGACATTGCGGTTGTAAAGGCCTCCAGAGACGGAGGGGACAATTCCCACTGGCAGAAGCACGGACAGGCTTATCAGGCGCTGGTGCAGGCCGTTAAAAACGCTTGCGGGGCCGTGGACAGGTCCGGATACTCCAAGGTGACGTTTTCCGGACTCCTGTATTTGCAGGGGGAGAGCAACGCGGGAGCTTCCGTTCCGGAAAGTGCGTCCCGTTTTCTGGAATTGCTGAACGATCTGTCGGCAGATTTGAAACTTTACGGAGATACGTCCGCCCTGGCTGCGCAGAAGGCCATCATTGGGGAGAATGCCAACTGGGACGGCAGGAATGAAACGGATGCGGAGACCGGAAATATTACCGGAGGGCTGGAAGGCCGCGATACCACCGTACAGGGAAAAACGACGCAGCAGGTCATGAAGAACCTGGCAGTTTCCCGTCCGGGCATGGGCTATGTTCCTACCAGAGACCTTCCCAAATTGACGGCAGGGGACACTATGGGAGTGCATTACAGTGGGGACGCCCAAATCAGCATCGGTGCGCGGTTTGCCTACGAAGCGGCCCGGCTGGCGGGAAAGGACGCGGGCTCTGTCCGCAGCGGTTGTTACGATGTTCCGTTGGGAGCTCCGGAAGCATGGATGAACAGGAAGCAGCCGGGAAAAAACGTGTGCGTATGGAATGTGGCCTCTTCCATCAAGCCGAGCGTGGTGTCCGGCACAGTAAAATTGTTCGGCATACGGGTGGAAGATCCGGCGGTGAATACAGTGGTGATGGAAGGTGCTGGCGCGTCCGGGGACCGGCTGGTGCTGGGACCGGGAGGCATTCGCCTGGCGGAACGAAAAAATCTGCTTATCAAGGGGAATGTTCAACTGGCGGGACGGCAGACCTGGAACATTCCCGGTGGTTCCGCGGTAACGATGGTGTCACGGGCGCCTGCGGTGCTGGACGGGAAAGCCATGCCTGGGTTCCTGTCCGGACAGGCGGAGGTGCATGTCGTCCGGGAGGATGGAGGAGGCCAGAAAGGTATGGCCAAAGTTGTGCTCAGGAATGTGCGGGCTTCCTCCCTGAAGTGTTCCTGGGTGCTGTCCGCGGGAACGGAGATGTCTTTGGAAGGGATGGACGGGCAGTCATTGAATTTGGGACGGATTACCGTCAGGAAAGGCGCAGTCCTGAATTTGAACGGAACCAGATTGCCCGCAGGCTCCATCGTCAATGAAGGCGGTACGGTGAATGAATGACGGTAATGAGAAATAGTATGTCTTGAGGTACTCCGGGTGCCGTTTTCCCCGGCAGGAGGGATTGCCTGAAAATAGCGGCATCCTTCCATGCAAGCCATGCGGGCTTTTGTCTGCCGTTTATTCACAATCCCGATATGTGCGGAAATCCTTTTCACGGCGGGAAAAGGGATATTCCACGCGCGGTTTATTCACATGAAACGGTGTTTGGGAAATATTGATGGTTAATCCTTCTGCACTATATTTGGCGTACTTTTTTCTTTATGGGCGCGCTATATGGTAGTATGGTTCCGGCATGAGATGTGTTCAGTGCGGTCATCTGGAGGACAAGGTCATCGACTCCCGCATGTCCAAGGACGGGACGACGATTCGCCGCCGCCGCGTCTGCCTGAGATGCGATTACCGCTACACGACATATGAACAAATCGAGCGTACGGAGTTGCGCGTCGTGAAGAGGGACAACCTGCGGGAAGCCCTGAACCGTGAAAAGATTTTAAGGGGTCTCGTCAAGGCCTGTGAAAAGCGCCCCGTCAGCATGGACCGCCTGGACCGTGCGGTAGAGGAAATCATCTCCGAACTGCACCGGGACCACCTGCGGGAAGTGCCGTCCAGCGAGATCGGCAAGAAGGTGATTGAAAAGCTGTACGCCATTGATCCCGTGGCCTACATCCGCTACGTGTCCGTGTACCGCCAGTTTTCCAATGTGGAGGAATTCATTCAGGAGATCACCCAGATGCGCCACCAGACGCTGATTGATCCCCTTCAGCGCAAACTGCCCATTTTATAACGTCTTCCCAACCATTTTCCATGATCGGCTTCAGAAACAACAGACCTCTGCTCAAACTCGGCGACTTCCTGATCGCCGAGTATGGCGAGCAGTGGCTGGCCGACGCGCTGGAATCCGCCGCGCGCCAGGCGGGAACGACTTTGCCGTTCAAGGAAGACCTGCTTGCTTCCGTGCGCTACTATCTGGAGCATGAATGCGACCTGTCCGTCATGTCCCTGTCCGATCTGTATGACCGCATCCGCCGCATGCTCCGAGACGTGGGCCTTTCCCATCTGGCCAGGGAATTGAAAGACATGACCCCGCCCATGACGGTCAGCGTGGCGGAGATCGCGCGCAGCGTGCCGTTCTGGCTGTTCTTTGACGGTGAGCTGAGGCAGTACCTTTCCCGCCTCCGGGAGCAGGGTATTACCCGCTACCGCTTTACGGATAAAAAGGAATGTGTTCTGGCCCTGCAGGGAAAGAAGCGCTGGAACAGCACCAGCCAGCATTTGCTGGAAGATTTGGACTTCCTGCTTTCCCGGTATGAGGAAGAGGATTCCGGTCATTGATTGGAGAACGGGCGGAAAGTGACTTCACGGCGTTTCCGTTCCGGCATGCGTTTGAGTTGCAGGGTGGGAATGCCGAGAACGAAGGCCTGGTACACTTCCTGCTTTTCCGGCATTTGCAGTGCCCGGAGAAGAGGCTTGTATTTGAACATCCGGCATCCCAGAACCAATCCTCCCATATAGCAGCATCCCAGACCCAGGGAAGTCATGGCCAGCATGATATTCTGGGAGAGGACGGTGGCGTCTTCCCGGCCGGTTTGCGATGCCGCCAGACCGGTCAGCAGGATCAGCGCCGGGGCTCCGTACAGAATGGGGTCTTCGCCCCGCGCCTGAGCCTGACGACGCAGGGTGTGCGTGGCGCTTTCAAAAATCACGGAGCGGTAGTCCCTCCGGTTCAGGGCCAGTTTCAGGAAAAAGCGCGTCAGAGGGAACCGGGCCAGCTTTTCCAGTTTTCCGTACATGCGCATGGCCGCCTTCCTGATGCCGGAGAGGGCGTCCGGATGCTCAATGACTATCAGGCGGATTTCCTGGGCGTTCAGCCCGGATTGGGAGTATTCCGCCACGCGGCGCATGAGGTCATAGGCTTCCCTGCCGACGGGGGATGGCTTGAAATGCCGGACGCTTCTGGTTTTCATCAGCAGATTCAGGAATCCCTGCTCATCCGGGACGGGGCCGATGGGTTCCGCTTTTTTGACGGCGGCATGGCTGATGGCCTGCCGCGGGCAGACGGCGACGCAATGGCCGCAGTCGATGCAGTATTGTTCCGCGGTTTGTTCCAGGGAGTCGAACCCGCAAAAGCGAGTGAGGATGCAGACTTTTTTGCACAGCCCGCAATGGATGCACTTTTCTTGGTCAATAGTCACTTTCATATCTGGTGAAATGGAATTCCGGCCAGAATAGAGTGACAGGGATTTTTTGACAAGTAGGCACTGTTTTGTAATATAGTACCCAAAAAGTTACTGAAACCATGAAAAAGCCCCCTTCCACCTACCGCTGCCCCTGCGGGGCAACTCTTTCCCTCATCGGGGGGAAATACAAGATCGTCATCCTCTGGTTTCTTTACCAGAACTCCGTTCTCCGGTTCAATGAACTGCACCGGCTGGTTCCGGAGGCCACGACCAAGATGCTTGCCCAGCAGCTCCGGGAACTGGAGGCGGACAAGCTGGTGGAGCGGAAAGTCTATCCCGTCGTTCCTCCGAAGGTGGAGTATTCCCTGACGCCGTTCGGCAGAAGCGTTCTTCCCGTGCTGGAATCCATGAACGCGTGGGGAGCTTCCTATCTGGAAGCGCACGGAGCCTGACCGCCCTTCCTTCCTCTTACAGGTGTTTTGGAGCGGGGCCGTTGAGAATCTTGTCGGCCCGGGTCAGGGCGGCGTCAATATTCTCGCAAATGTTGTAGCGCTTCAATTCCCGGTAAAAGGGAGCGTGGCGGATGACGTCCAGCGGCTGGGGCTGCACGCCGCAGACAAGCAGGGTACAGCCGTGTTCCCGGCACTGGTGGCAGAAGTCAGAAAGAACGTTCAGCCCGGTGGCGTCCAGCGCGGGAACCAGCCGCATGCGCAGGATGACCACTTTCGTATCGTGTTCCAGCGTTTTCAGCACCTGGTCCTTGAATTGCTCCACCGCTCCGAAGAAGAAGGGTCCCTTGACGTCAAACACCTCCACCCCTTCCGGGATATTGAGCTTGGCTGTGGAACGGTCTCCGCTGTCTTCGGAATCGTCGTCCAGCAGTTCGTTCTTGATGGCGGAAACGTCACTGATCTGCGCCATGCGGCCCATGAAGAGCAGGGCGGCCAGCACCACGCCCACTTCCACGGCCACGACGAGGTCCACGAAGACGGTCAGCAGGAAGGTGATCACCAGCACGGCCGCGTCCTGCCTGGGGCCCTTCAGCAGGCGGCTGAAGGTGTGCATCTCGCTCATGTTGTAGCACACGACCGTCAGGATGCCCGCCAGCACGGCCAGCGGGATTTGCTGGGCATATTGCGCGAAGGCCATCAGAATGGCCAGCAGCGTCAGGGAATGGATCATCCCGGAAACGGGGCTTTTCGCCCCCGCCTTGATATTGGTGGCCGTGCGGGCAATTGCTCCGGTGGCGGGAATGCCGCCGAACAGGGCGGAGCCGATATTGCCGATGCCCTGGGCGATAAGCTCCATATTCGGCTTGTGCCGTCCGCCCGTCATGCCGTCCGCCACGGAGGCGCTCAGCAGGGATTCAATGGCCGCCAGCAGGGCGATGGTGAAGGCGGGAGCCGTCAGGGCGCCCAGGCTGTGCCAGTCGATAGCGGGAATGGAGGGAAGCGGCAATGTGTTCGGCAGGCTGCCGAAGGCCTGCCCGATGGTGGCGACGGGGAGTGTGAAGGCCACGGAAACGGCCGTCATCCCCAGCATGCCTACCAGCATGGCCGGGCCCTTGGGCCAGAAGCGGCGGCTCAGCAGGGTAAGAATGACGGTCCCGGCGGCCAGCCCCAGCGCGGCCCAGTTGACGGTGTGGAAGTGCTGGAAGTAACACGCCCATTTATCAATGAAATCACCGGGAATCTTCTCTGCAATGGTGAGGCCGAAGATGTCCTTGATCTGCGTGGAGAAGATCACCACGGCAATGCCGGAGGTAAACCCCGTGGTGACGGGGAAGGGAATGAAGCGGATGAGCGCCCCCATGCGGCAGACGCCGAAGATGATGAGAAAGACGCCCGCCATCAAGGTGCAGATCAGCAGGCCGGAGGCGTGGTACTGTTCCAGCACGCCCATGATGATGATCACAAAGGCGCCTGTAGGGCCGCCGATCTGGTATTTGCTGCCGCTGAACAGGGAAATGAGGAACCCGGCCACAATGGCAGTGACGAGCCCCTGGGACGGGGAAAGCCCGCATGCAATGGCGAAGGCCATGGCCAGGGGAATGGCTACGACGCCCACGGTCAGGCCCGCAAAGAGGTCGGAGAGGAAAGTTTGCCTGGTGTAGGTTTTGAGAGAGGAAACGAGAGCTGGTTTGAACATGGCTGCCGGATCTGGGGGCTATGGCGCTGCGCCATGCCGGGGATGGTTGGAAAACTCCCCCTGTCTGCGCCTGAGGGCGCGCCGCGGAGGCGGACGGCTGGCTCTCCGTTCCGCCCGCCTCCTGGAGCCGTGCTATTTGGAAAGGACGTTTTCCCAGTAGGCGATGCGGCGGCGGGTATTTTCGGAATTGGGAGCCCCCGGGTTGGTACGCTGGGAGAAGGCTTTTGTCAATTCAAATACACTGCGCGCGTCCGTTCCGTAGGCATCCGAGATGGAAGCGAATTGATCGTCGCTCAACTGATGGAGCGGCGTCCCGGTGGAAATGCTCATGGCAACCGCCTTGCCGACCAATTCGTGGGCCTGGCGGAAGGGAACGCCGCGGCGCACCAGGTAATCCGCCAGATCCGTGGCCAGCAGCATGGGATCGGATGCCGCCTCCAGGGCGCGCTCCGTGTTGACCGTCATGGCGGCGATCATCTCCGCATTGACATCCAGGGCCAGCTTGATGGTGTCGATGGAGTCGAAGAGGGGTTCCTTGTCTTCCTGAAGATCGCGGTTGTAGGTCAGCGGCAGGCCTTTGACGGCCACCATGACGGCGGTGAGATTGCCGTACAGCCGCCCCGTCTTGCCGCGGGTCAATTCCGCGACGTCCGGATTCTTCTTCTGGGGCATCAGGGAAGACCCCGTCGTATGGGCGTCGGAAAGGGTGGCAAAGCCGAATTCCGTCGTGCACCACAGGATGACGTCTTCACTCAGGCGGGAAAGATGGGCGCCGATGACGGCCAGGTCGAACAGGGTTTCCATGATGTAGTCCCGGTCCGCAATGGCGTCCATGGAATTCTCCGTGACGGCGTCAAAACCCAGTTCCACGGCTATTCCGTGGCGATCCAGGCAAATGGTGGAACCGGCTATGGCTCCGGAACCCAGCGGAGAGACATTCAGCCGCCTGCGGCAGTCCTTCAGGCGGTCCGCATCACGGTTCAGCATTTCCACGTAGGCCAGGAGATGGTGGCCCATCGTGACGGGCTGGGCGCGCTGAAGATGGGTGTAGCCGGGCATCATGGCATCCGCATATTCCTTGGCTTTCATCACCAGGGCCCGCTGCAGGCGGCGCACCTTTTCCAGGATTTCGTCAATCTCCGCCCGGCAGTAGAGGCGCGTGTCCGTGGCCACCTGGTCGTTGCGGGAGCGGGCCGTGTGCAGCTTGGCGCCGGGCGCGCCAATGCGGCGGGTCAGCTCGCTCTCAATGTTCATGTGCACGTCCTCCAGCTCCTGGCTCCAGGTGAAGTTTCCTTCTTCAATGTTCTTCAGGATGCCTTTGAGGCCGGATTCGATGGCGTCGAACTCTTCCTGCGTCAGCAGGCCTGCCTTGAGCTGCGCCCGGGCGTGGGCAATGGACCCGGCAATGTCCTGGCGGAAGAGTCTCCAGTCATAGGAGACGGACTCGCCATAGCGTTGAACCAGGTCTGCGGTGGGTTTAGAAAATCTGCCTTTCCACATGACCCCCCTGTTGTGCCCCAAGCCGCGCAGTTTTAAAAGCCTGAAATGGGTAATGGAATCAAATGGCGGGCCATTATGAGGGCCTGTCCCCGCAAATGAATGGAATATGGGGCATTTTTATTGTTCCGGCTTCCGCAAATGCAGTTCAAAGTAGAAGATTCCCTGCTGGCGGTCGTAAGGAGCATACGTGCCGTGGAAGGTATTCCCTCCGTCTGAAGTTTTTCCGGTAAAATTGGCCAGTATTTCCTGATTTGGCAGATCCGTTTTCGGCAGAACCTTTGTTTCCAGCATGTCGTTTCCCGCATCGGAGTACCGGTTCATCAAGCCTCCGATTATTTTCCAAGAGACGGAATTAAGCATTTGGATCTGAATGGTGTCATTGAAGCAGGTTCCCTGCACCGGAAAACGGGCAAGGTTTTTCGCATTTTGAAAACGGTTCTGCATTTCCAATTTCCCCTTAAACGAATTTCCTTCCCGTGAAAGGATGGTCAGCAGAAAGTCCTCCGGTTTTTTGTTGAAATGAATGGTTCCGTGATAGGCCGCCTCCACAGCCGTCTCATCCTGGTGAAACGATTGATAAAGCCGCACGCCAAACCAGACGATTACGAAGACGGTAACAAAGAAGGAAAACAGGAGAAGCCTTTTCATGGATGCAGTACCCCCCCATATGGGGATGTGTGCCGTATTTTTATTCTTCTTTGATTTATTTAAGACCGGGAGAAAGGGAAGGCATGCTCTTTTTGAAAATCTGTTCTCTCCAGTGCATGATTTTTCCTTCGGCATCCAGTGTCCATTTTTCCTTGGCGTATCCTTGAATGACTTTATTTTGTGCGGAGATGTAATGGAAACGGTAGATGAGTTCAATCCGGTTGTCTTTTCTGCCGCCGGCTATGTAAGTGCATTGCCTGTTTTTCCAGTTGTCCCATCCTTCCCGAATATCTTCCATCACGGCGTCATGAGTTGCCTTTTTGCCTTTAATATATTGATAATCCAATTCTCGTGCAAAAAAGCCGCTCAAATGACCCATGTCCATATTTTGTCTGGCGGCCACATAGGATTGCAGGAGCGGTTTGAACTGCCTTTCATCAAGCAGTCCGGATTTATTATTTGATGCTTCTTCTTCCAGCAGTTTGATGGCGACGGGATTGCCTGCCTTGGCCGCCATTTGCAAAGCTTCCTTCGCCTTACCCAGAAGCTGCTGTTTTTCAGGCCCGCTGATCTGCGCGGCACGGCGCCACCAATGGATTCCGAGCTGGCATGCCGCATCGGTATCCCCTTGCTTCATAAGGCGGTTAAGCCAGAGCTCCGCCAGATTGAGTGACGCTTCCGGGGAAATGTCCGGATAACCGTGTTTCTGGTTGAGATACATATCCGCCATAAGTCTCATGGCTTCTGGAATGTTCTGATCGGCATAGGATTGGACCAGTTTTGGAATTTCCCGGTGGGCGGAGGCATCGTTCCCTTCGTAATAAATACGCCCGAGAAGAATGGCGGCTTCCGGGGAGGGTTCCGCCAGCAGGGATTTTTTAATAAGTTCAACGGCCTTGTCCCTGGATTGTTCTGCGGGAGGGATTCCCTTCAAATAAAATTCGGCAAGCTTGAGCTGGGCCAGCGGTTCTTCCTCCGCAGCCCGGACAAGCCAGGAAAAGGCCTGTCGGTGATCCCTGGCAACGCCTAAACCGGCATGGTACATGCGGTAGAGCGCGAATTCCGCACCATGATGGTGCTGTTGCGCCGCTTTTTGAAAGTAGCGGAATGCCTTATTGGTGTTTTGTTCCACTCCCGTTCCGGCCAGATAAATGCGCCCCAGCTGGAAAAGGGCATGTCCGTGATGCTGCTGCGCCGCTTTTTCATAGCACTGGATGGCCTGCTGATAGTCGGAGTCCGTGGGCTTTTCACCGGAAAGCAGAAAATCTCCTTCCGCAACCCAGTCCTGCGCCGTTTTTTCTTTTTCCACTGGTGGAACGGATGGAGCCTGCAAATTTTCTTTCGTTACAGAAGGCAGCGGCTCAGGAGACAGTGGCGGATTTACAGATGGCCCGGCAAGTGGCGGGGGAGTTTCGCCGGGAGGTGTATCCGCTGCAACAGCGTTCTGATCGGATTCTGTTCCGCGGGAAGCGACCAGATACCATATGAC
>JAJQCV010000077.1 GCA_021202525.1 Akkermansiaceae bacterium
ATTTCATATTTTATGGCGGTTTTAGAATTAATTCATCATGTACAAATTTCAATCTATTTGTTAGATTGAAAATATAGGCTCTCCCTTCCGGAAAAAAGGAGAGTGAATTTTCTAACAATATGTAAACAAACCAAATACATTCATGAACATAGGATTGGCAATCCTGTATGTAGGTGTTGGAAAGAAAAAGGCATTTGTACCCCTTTTCTTCCCAGTGAACACAAACATACCAAATCATGAATCCTCGTTTACCGCTACCTCTGCGCCGGGCTCTCCTGACAGTCATGTGCGCCCTCGGCTGCCAGGCTTTCGCAGCCGAATACACCGCTTCCAATCTGGAAGAATTCCAGCAAGCCTGGAACCAGCTGACTGATGGTGACACGCTCAAGATCACCGGAACCATCGACTTCCAGGGAACGGACCTGACGGCATTGCCCGCAGACACCCGCATCACCCTTGCCTCGGACGGCCACGGCACCGTCTCCAATTTCAACTACGGGGACATGTCCGCAGTCTCCATGCAGAATGTGAATGTAGCAGGGGCGGGAACCGTCCGGGTCGGCAGCATGACGGACGGCATGCTCAGCGGAACGGATGAAACTGGAAGCATCCTTTCCATAGAAAGCGGCTCCACTCTGGACGGCACATGGTTGTTACTGGAAAACAATAAGCTGGTAGCGGGAGACGGCGTCTTTCTTGACGGAAACAATGTCACCACCGGACATTCCACCTCCATAGAGACAAGAATAGACCCCGAAACGGGAGCCTTCATTTCCACGGTTGTCACCAATACTCCGGGAGAAATTGCCATGGAACTGGGAAAGGATGTCCGGATTGATGAAATGGACTTGTCCATGAACGACGGCGTCCGCGGTAAAATTGTCTCCCATGGAGATATTTCCCTGTCCGATTCCATTCTCATCTCCACTGGGGCCGTCAACACGACATCCGTTTATGAAGACGAAGATTCCAAGACCCTGATCGGCAAGTCGGAATCCGTGGGAGCCACGGGAGGCATCGATTTCAGTGCCGGCGCCGTTACGATGACTGATACCGACCTGAGTACGGCAGGAGACGGCGACCTCTATACCGGCGGCGACATCCTGCTGGGAGACGGCAGCGACATTTCCGCCACGGACCGGGCGGAAATCACCACGGGAGCCCTGGTGCTCACGTCCGGCATTTCCATGCAGAACGACCAGGGCCGCTACCAGCCCGGAACCAGCATTCAGGAATCCATGGGCCTGTCCGGCGACATATTCATCGGCAGCAACAGCTCCATTGAAAATTATGATCTGGATGCCGAAGGCTCCATCTTCATAGGAAACGGCGCGGAACTAACCTCCGTCACGCTGGACGCCATTTCCGTGGAACTGGACTCCGTCTCCATCCTTGAAAAGGAAGACGGGACCCGGACCGTACACATGGCCACTGCCGTGGGCGACCAGGCCACTGTCTCCATCGGCGACAATTCCACGCTGAATGACGTGGACATTTACGCAGAGGGCGGAGATATCTACATTGGCAGCAACACCACCATCACCGGTGACAACGACCTTTCCGGCAGCCAGATGGCCGACATCTGGGCGGCGGATACGGTGGGAGACATCGACGATGAAGGCGTTTCCACCCGCGGGACCATTTCCTTTGAAGGAACACTCAAGCAGAATGCGGACGGCGACTACGTCCTGGCCTCCGGAGAATACAGGGAAGGCACCTACGGAGGCAACATCGTCATCGGCAACAACGTCACCCTGACCATGACCACCGTCGCGGCGGAAAATACCATCACGCTGGGTGACAACGTCACCTACCAGGGAACGGAAGATGCCTCCGTCTACCACATGAGCGCCTACAGCGACTCGGACAACAGCCTCATCCAGGCCAGCATCAGGGACACGGATGAAAACGGAGACATCCTCAATGGGACCGTTACCATTACAGAGCGTGAGAACAAAATCACCACGGGCCGCAACAATACGTTCATGAACAGCACGGCTCCGGGCAGGTCCGCCGCCATGGATATTTCCAGAGGGGGAGCCCTGTATGCGCATGGAGACATCGTGATCGGAGAAAACAACCGTTTCATTGACAACTCGGCCTCCGGGTCCGGGGGCGCCGTTTTCGCCCAGAACAACATTGCCGAGACAATGACCTACGTTGACGGGGAACGGACCTCCAAACTGACCACGGAAGTTCTGGACATCGTCGTAGGCAACGGTTCCGTCTTCTCCGGCAACCGGGCCGGAGCCAACGGGGGCGCCATAGCCTCCGAACTGACGACCAACCTTGCCTGGCAGGAAGGCGACAATGTGGACGACCTTTTCGAAAACGAAGGGGCCAATATCTGGCTCGGTAAAAATACGGTTTTCACGGATAATACCGCGGGAAGCCTTGGCGGCGCCATTCACCTGATGGAAGACCGCCTTCTGGTCATCGGCTCCGGTTCCTTCTTCGACGGCAACATGGCGGGAGATGAAGCCAATGACATTTTTGCCGAAGACGGAGCTGCCATCGTAGTCCATACCGACGCGGACGCAACCACCGTCATCAACAGCGGCATTTCCGACGCCGACTATTTCACCCTGGATGACGATCCGGAATGGATCCGCGGCTCCGCCAGCCTGGTCCAGCTGGGAGGCGGCAACCTGCTTTATGGCGGCAGGGACCAGGAAGACAACGGATTCGGCGGCGATTTCCTCCAGGATTCCGGAGCCGGTTCCCTGATCGTGGGCCATGTGGCCGAAATTGACAATGAACTTGTCATGGAAGGAGCCCAACTGGGCGTTGAAGACTTGACGGACTATGAAATCAACGGCAAGGGCATCATCCTGACGGACAACTCCATCCTGGCCGGCGATACGCTGGAACTCAACGGCAACGCCGTGGTGAAAGTGGGGGAAGGCTCCTCCCTGCTGCTCAACGACATCACGTTCAACGACAATTCCTCCGTCAAGCTCTGGCACATTGACGAAGCGGGCAATGGACGGGATCTTACCCACACGGCCTCCGGCATCTCATCCGTGGACAACGTTACCATTACCGGAGCGGATGCGGCCGGGCTGCCCCTGTTCAACTCCGCCTTCGTTTCCACAACAGCCGCCGTCAATGAGGACGGCACCATCCGGCTGTCCCAGAACATGAAGGGCGTGGCTTCTCCCATGCAGGGATATTCCGGCAACGTTTCCGGAGTGGCGGCAGGCATGGAACAGGCCCGGATGAACGTGCGGGACGGCTCCGCCGCCCACAGGTTCTTTGAAAACCTGCTGGGAACTTCCAGCGCGGATGCCGCGGCAGCCATGATCCAGTCCGTCAGCGGGGAAACCGTGGTCAATGCGGCCTGGGCCTCCAATGACGCCCTCAAGGGCTTTGCGTCCCTCGTCCGGACGCAGGGGGCTCTTTCCGCAGCCCAGGGTCTGAACGCCCCGGCTGCCAGGCCCGTGCAGACCGTGGATGCCAAGGGTTCCCCCATCGCCATGGCTCCCGTGGCCTCCGGCCGCGGTTCCGTATGGGTTGGCGGACTGGGTTCCTGGACGGACCAGAACGCCCGCCACGGCATTGACGGGTACAAGTACGATGCGGGCGGCTATGCCGTCGGCGCGGACTTCAAGCTCTCCTCTTCCGCCCTGGCGGGAGTGGCCGTCGGCCAGTCCTTCGGCACTTTCCAGGACAAGGGAGGCGTCTCCAACTATGATGCGGATTCCTTCATGGCCATGGCCTACGGCCGCTATACTCCCTCCCGGAACAAGAAACTGGCCCTGGACGGATACGCCGCCTTCGGCACCACCTCTTTTGACGGAAACGCCCGCGTGGCGGACACCTCCGCTCATGGAGAGTTTGACGCGGACTCCTTCGGAGCGGCCGTTTACGCCACCTGGACGGAAGAGCTGGAGAACAAGCTGGTCATCGCACCCTTTGCCGGGCTGGAATTCCTGACCGGGAAGACGGACAGCTTCACCGAAAGCGGCGACCTGGCACGCACCTTCAGCGGAGCCCGCGCCCAGAACTGGACTCTGCCCGCAGGCATTACCGTATCCCGCACCTTTGCTGTAGGTGCCAAAACCACGCTGACACCCGGAATCACGGTAGCCGTGGCGCAGGACCTCAGCCGCATCAATCCCAAGGGCACGGTCGGCAGCGATCTGGGTTCCTGGACGGCACGCGGCGTCAATAAGGGACGCACGGCCCTGCGCGTCAACGCAGGAGTCAGCGCCACCTTCGGCAGCCGCTGGGGCGCCCGCATCGGGTACTCCCTGGAAAGCCGCGCCGGCCTGACGGCCCAGGGCATCAACGGTTCCGTCAGCTACTCGTTCTAACGGACATCCGTTCCCGCCTTCCCGGCCTGCTACCCGGCCGGGAAGGCAAATTTCCTACTTCTACAAGTTCTTCCCCATGCATTCATTAATCTCAATCCGTCCCGTCATTCTTCTGGGCTGCGCATGTCTGCTGGCTTCCTGCGGCGGCGGTTCCGGCAAATCGGACTCATCCGCCGTGGCCCCTCCCCAGACGCTGGAAGCAGGCAGCACCATCGTGATGACGGACGGCCACGGCGTATCCTACAAAATCACCTCGTCCAGCACGCTGGAAACGGGTGACGGCATCTTCTCCGGAATATATACGTATGCGCCCGGCGCCGCTTCCGCCCGGTTTTCCATGACACTGGCCGAGAAAGACCGTGAACATCCCCGGACCATTAAAAGCTTCGGAGAAATGACCTTTACCTCCGCCACGGAAGGAACCTACAGGGTAACGGACTATGATTCTTCCGCCACGTCTCCGGCGGGCCTGGGCGGTCCCTTCAGGATCACCAGGTAGTGCATGCTTTTTGTTCGGTATTATGTTGATAGCGGAGCCGCTCCCTTCCGGGGGCGGCTCTCTTTTTGAGGGAAACTCCGTGAAAAACAAAGCCGGGCGGAAATGAAAAGCCGCTTTCCCCGGAAGAGGAAAGCGGCCGAAAACAAAATGGATGCCCTTTATTCACCGCTCTGAAGAACGGCGCCGCGGCTGGCGTTGGTGGCCAGCTTGCGGTAACGGCTGAGCCAGGAGGAGGAAACCTTGTTGTACGTGGGCTTCCACTCCGCACGGCGGCGTGCGATCTCGTCCTCCGTCAGACAGGCGTTCAGCGTGCGGTCCGGAATGGAATACTCAATGATATCCCCGTCCTTCAGCAGGCCGATGAGGCCGCCTTCCGCCGCTTCCGGGGAAATATGGCCGATGCAGGCGCCGTGCGTGGCTCCGGAAAAACGGCCGTCCGTGATGAGCGCCACTTCCGCGCCCAGGCCCTGCCCCATGATATAGGAAGTGGGCGCCAGCATTTCCTGCATGCCGGGGCCGCCTTTGGGACCTTCATTGCGGATGACGACCACGTCGCCGGACTTCACCTTCCCGGCCAGGATGCCTTCACAAGCGTCCTCCTGGGACTCGAAAATCACGGCAGGCCCGCGGAAGCTCATCATGTCCGGGTGCACCCCGGCCTTCTTCACCACCGCGCCTTCCTCCGCCAGATTGCCGAACAGGATGGCCAGGCCGCCATCCTTGGAATAGGCGTTTTCCAGTGGATGAATCACGGTTTCATCCGTGATTCCGCATCCTTCCACGGTTTCTCCCAGCGTCTTGCCGCTGACGGTCATGGCATCCAGATGGAGGGAACCGGGAATCCTGGCGATCTCATGGATGATGGCGCTCACGCCTCCGGCACGCAGCACGTCCTGCATATGGAAGCGGGAGGAAGGCGCCACCTTGCAAATGTTCGGGGTGCGCCGGGAAATGTCGTTGATGCGCTGGAGGTCATACTCCACGCCCGCTTCCCGGGCGATGGCCAGCGTGTGAAGCACGGTGTTGGAACTGCCGCCCATGGCCATGTCGATCGCAAAGGCGTTGTCAATGGCGTCGCGGGTCACGATGTCCCTCGGGAGGGGGCCGTCCGCCTTCGCCATTTCCACGGCGCGGCGCGCGGTCTGCTTCCAGAACTCCTTGCGTTCCTCGGACGTCGCCAGCAGGGAGCCGTTGCCGGGAAGGGCCAGACCGATCACTTCGCTCAGGCAATTCATGGAATTGGCCGTAAACATGCCGGAGCAGGAACCTGCGCCCGGACACGCGCGGCATTCCAGGGAATGGAGTTCCGCCTCATTGATCTTGCCTGCCTTGAAGCGGGCCACGGCTTCAAACACGCTGTTCAGGTCCAGCACGGTGCCGTCTTCCGCCATGCCCGCGGCCATCGGGCCGCCGCTGCAGAAAATGGTGGGGATATTGCAGCGCAGCGCGCCCATGATCATGCCGGGAACGATTTTGTCGCAATTAGGGATGCAGATCATGGCGTCAAACGCATGGGCGTTGAGCATCGTCTCCACGCTGTCTGCAATCAGCTCGCGGCTGGCCAGGGAAAACTTCATGCCGCCGTGGCCCATGGCGATGCCGTCACAGACGCCGGGCAGGTTGAATTCCACGGGGGTGCCCCCCGCCTTGCGCACTTCCTCCTTGATCAGCGCGGCTACCTTGTTCAGATGGACATGGCCCGGAATCACTTCATTGAAAGAATTGCAAATGGCGATGAACGGACGGCTCAAATCCTCATCCGTCATCCCCGTGGCGCGCATCAGACTGCGGTGCGGCGCACGCTCGAAACCTGCTTTAACTTTATCGCTTCGCATGGCAATATACTGTGGTATGGGGCAAGTATACCACATGACGGCGGGAAGAGAAGTTGAATCTAGGCCAGTCTTGCAAAACGAAAGCGCTTCCGTTACAATCCCTTCACGGAAGGAGGGGACACCGCGCCCCGATTCCCGTCCGCGGCAGGGGAATGTGAACAAATCGTCACACCTATTCTCAAGACACGGCAGCGCCTTCATCCTAAAAAACAGTCATGGCAACCATCCTTATCGCTGAAGACGATCACGCTATTTCGGACCTCGTCGCCTACAATCTGGAACGTGCCGGGCACGCCCCCCTGGCGGCCTACGACGGCCTGACGGCCCTGGAAGTGGCCCGCAGGGACAGGCCGGACCTCATCCTGCTGGACCAGATGATGCCGGGGATGGACGGGCACGGCGTGCTCCGGGAACTGCGCCGCGACAGCCGCACCCAGGGCATTCCCGTCATCTTCCTGACTGCCAAGGCACAGGCGGAAGACCGCATTCAGGGACTGGAACTGGGAGCGGACGATTATGTGACCAAACCGTTCAGCCCCAAGGAGCTCGTTCTGCGAGTGGCCAGCGTGCTGAAGCGGTGCGAACACACGCCGGGCAGCGTCATCGCGGAATACGGCCCCTTCACTTTTGACAAAAACGCCCTGAAATTCTACATCGACAAGGAGGAAGTGGACCTGACGGCCACGGAATTCAAGCTCATGGTCTACATGATTGAGCGCGAGGGGCAAACCCTGAACCGCAACGACCTGCTCAGCTGCGTGTGGGGGTACAGCCACCAGGCCCAAAGCCGCACATTGGACACGCACATGAAACGGCTGCGCCAGAAACTGGCCCCGTATGCGGACTGCATTGAAACCGTCCGCAGCATCGGCTACCGGTTTCTCCTGCCCGGACGCCGCCCTCCGCAGGAGCCTGCCTAACGTCTGCACGCCATGTCGGCCGTTGACTACATCCTCATCCTCCTGCTGCTGGCCTCCCTGTACCTGAACTGGCACCTGGTGCAGACATGCCGGTCAGCCATGAAAGCCAGGAAAAAAGCCCTGAGGGACGCCCAGCGCCTGTTGAAACGCGGGGAGGAGGCCCAGGAGCAGGCCATTGCGGACAAACGGCGCTTTCTGGAAGCGCTGGGGGAGGCCTTCCTGCTCATCGGCCCTTCCGGACACATCATGCTGGCCAATACGCTGGCGCGCGAACTCTTTCAGGAAGAGCGCCTGGAAGGCCGCAAAGTCGGCTCCCTGGTGTGCAACCAGGAACTTCTGGGCCACGTGCAGGAAGCCTTTGACACGGACGGCCCCGTCGCCAAGGAATTCACCCTCAGCGCCATCAACTCCCCCGGCGGAGTGCAGAACGGCATCACCGCCTGGCATCTGGACAGCGCCATCACGGACTCCCCCATCAGGGAAAAACGCATCCTGCTGCGCAACGTCACGCAGAACTACCTCACCAACCAGATGAGGAGGGACTTCGTGGCGAACGCCTCCCACGAGTTGCGCACCCCGCTCACCATCATCGTGGGATATCTGGAGAACCTGATGGAAGACGAGCTCATGGAGGAAAGCCCGGCGCTGGCCCGCAAATTCATCGGCATCATGCACCAGAACAGCCAGCGGCTCATGAACATCATTGAAGACATGCTCATGATCTCCAAGCTGGAATCCGGCCACAAGGCCATCCTGAAAGAGCAATGGTTCCGCATCACCTCCTGCGCGGACGACGTCTTCTCCCGCCTGGACTCCATCCGGGAGAAAAAACAGGCCGCCCTGCACATGGACATTCCTGCGGAATGGGAACTGTACGGAGACCCCTTCTACTGGACGCAAATCCTGTTCAACCTGGTGGAAAACGCCCTCAAGCAGAACACGGAGCCGGGCCTTTCCGTCACCGTAGCCGCCTCCCTCACGCCGGACGCCTGCGTCATCACCGTGACGGACACGGGCGTGGGCATTCCCGCGGAAAGCCTCCCCTTCCTCTTCAACCGTTTCTACCGGGTGGAAACCCATCACTCCTCGGAAATCAAGGGAACGGGGCTGGGCCTCTCCATCGTCAAGCGCGCTGTGGAAGCCCACGACGGCACCATCACCGTCACCAGCATTGCCCACCGAGAAACCGTCTTCACCATTACCATTCCGCTGAAACGGTTCCGGAAAGGAAAAGAAGCACAGCACGACGGCCAGCATTAAGAATATCTTGCTCCTCTTCCGCGGAGGAATCCGCCGTTCAGGAAAAAATTACGGATGGGCAAGACAGCCCTTCCTCCCATGCTCCAGCAACGAATCAACCATGAGAGAAGCGGAAAACCGGGAAAACCGACGGGAAGAAAAGAGGGGCCTAGTCCCTTCAGGAGGAAGAAAATGGCTCAAACCCACATTCCCAGTAAATTGAAGCTACTAAAAGGCACGGAGGAAATGTGCAGAGGAAACGTGACAATTCCTCTGCGGCTGCGCGGCGGAACAGAAATCCCTGTTTTTCGAACCTGGACGATCTTGTTCCACCTGCGTGGAGGGTATCTCAAATCCCATATCCGACCCACCGGTGCCTGATTGCTAACGATACCCTGCATGCGCTTCTGCATAACGCATCAGAATCTTCTTGTCCTGAAGCTGGGCGGCAACTTTCAACCCCACTTCCGCCATCTTCTCCCGGAGCGTCGGGTTATCCGTCTGCTTCAGCCATGCACTCAGGCAGACATCCGCACGAGCCGATAATTGCTGATCCCCCCACAAATCGAGAACCTGGCCATAGAACCCCAAAAACTTCAATGCCGTCTTCTCATGGTTGAGCAATCCCGGCAACGCCTTCTCCAGCACTGCACAAGTCTGTACTCTCACCTTCCGGTCCGCCTTGTTCTGCTGGTAGTATCTCAGCCAGTTCTTGAAAAATGAATTTTTGCTCTTCACCTCATAAGGCAGCTTTCCGGCCATATCCGAAATATCCCGCCGGGCCAGCGTGCAGAAATTACGCATGTACACATCCGTGGAAGCTCCGGATTCCTTCTCATCCAGCAGGAGGGGATAGATGGAATACCCGTCCGCCTTTTTCCAGTCCAGCCCCAGCTCCCGCTTCATGAAATGCTCCCACAAGCCGGGATTTCCGGGAAAAGCCTCCTTGAACTGCTGCATCAGAGCCAGCTTGTCTTTCTCTCTCATCCTCCGGGTATTCCTTTTCACCAGCATTTGCCAGGCAGGATAATTGGCGGCATTCCTCTTCAATGCTTCCTTCAACAAGACATCCGCCTTCACGGGATCGGAAGCCAGCAGGGACAAATAATAGCACAAATTGGACTCGGAAGCACCTTCTCCATTCCAAAAACGGGTCAACGCCGTGATAATGGAAGGGGATCCTTTCCAGGGAACGCCGGAACCGCCCTCCGACCAGACCCATCCATAAATATTGTTCCCAATTTTCCATTCGCCGTCCATCCCTTTCCAGACAAAAGCGCAATGTCCCGGCTGGCCGATTGTATAGGAAGGGATGCCTTTGGCCCTCACAAAACCGGCCGCTCCCTTGGAAACCGCACCGCAAACGCCACCGTACTCGACGTAAATCTGCAGGGAAACGGGCTTGTGGTCGTAAAACGCCCCGCCGGCATGCACGCTAATTCCCTGCTTGTTCTTCATCCGGTAGGGAATAAAGGAACATCCCACAAACCCGGCATTTTGAGCTTTGAACGCTTTTTTCCGGGATGAATAATCCTGCGCCCAGGCCAGATCGTCCAGTTGCTCGCCTCCTCGAAACAAAATGCCGAATTCCCACGGTTCCAGCGTGATGAATTGGGGGAACAATTTTTTCTCGGCAAAAGACCTCTTGTAAAAATCATACCTGGCCAGACACGCATCCGGCTCCCGGAATGCAGAAACCAACGCCGCTCCCAGTGCCATATGAAGTCCCACGCCGGAAAGCTCCTTCCCTTCCTTCATCCAAATATCGCGCAAAACGGCTAAGGTATCCTTGCCAGAAGCGTGGGCAAAAACGAGTTTTTCGAACACCTCCGGATGAGCCAGCAGCCATTCGACGAATTCCTTGTCCTTCAGTTCATGAAGGATATAGGTCCTGTCCTTCCCCACCAGGCCAAAGAAATGGGCCATGTAGCAAGCCTGGGCAATCTCTTTGTCCCTCAATAGGGATCCTACGGAAAATGTCTTCTGCGTATCAAACTTCTTCTGTACATATTGACGGCACAACCCCGCAATATTCCGGACATCCCCTCCCTCTATCTGCCACGACAACCGTTGCTGCGATAAATCGCTTGCAGCAAATGCAGGGAATAAGAAGAAAGACAAGAATAGAATTTTATATACCATGTTCCGTTTCTTTTTTCGTAATTTCCTTATATAAATACACCGCTTGGGGATTCCGTCCCACTGTTCTATCCAATAAGCCGGAAATTTTACTGCATTCATATCCGGCCAGTCTTAAATACTTTTTTACTTCTGCCAGTTTAGTTGGGTAAAACTTAATCAACAATTCTACAAGATCATTTTCCATACTTCTTATGATGGCACCCACCCTCTTTTGACTTCCGATTCTAATATTCACATGATTTACTAGCGAACCACCTCCGGCGTCTCGTATAATTCGACGGCCTTCTTCAGTGCCTCATCAATGGTTTTCGCCAAGGGCAACACGGATACTTTCAAATCCAGGCTCTTCAGCATCACCGCCGTATTGCCGCGTACGAAACAAATCCACGCCTGTTCCGAATCAGGAATAGGAATGCCAAGGTCGTTCAATACCGGATTCAGGCACAAGTCATAATCACCTACCAGACCCGGATGGACCCGCGTCATTTCTGCCACTCTCTCGATATCCTCTTCCTCCGTTGCCGCATCTACGGCTTTTCGGGCCTGCATAGAAAAGAGAACGCTCATCGCAAGATCCCGGGAAGACAAATGGGCAATCATATATTCCACAGGATATTCTCTTTCCCCTTTCCTGACAAAAAAAGTTCCCGTTATCCCGTCTACATGCTTCCCGTCATTTCCCTGTTCCGGAGTAAAGGGAATATTCATATGCTTCTTAATCCACGTGACCGTTCCTATGCCCCTACAAGGATTGGGTAGAGTTTCCCTTTTCGGCGCTTCCTTCAATATAGACTCTGCATTCAACTTCTTCACCATTTCCTCCCAGTATTTATACAAGGCTCTGCGAGCGCTGGGTGACATGCTTTTATTCAAATCTTTCATGTCATGAATAATCCTACTTCTTTCCCCTGAGGAAAGCCTGTTCCGCTTTTCAATGATTTGCGCCCTTTTCGGGAAATATCCAAACTTCTGGTTTCCTGCCAGAGCTTCAAGGATAACTTCCACCAATTGTCGGGTCTCTACATCTGAAATACTTCCAAGATAAGGATGAATAGACAGGGAATAACCATCCTTTTCCGCATAAAAGGGATATTGTTGTTTTTCCAATATCACCATTCCGACCCCTTTTTCATTCACCACATATCGATAGCGCCTACTATTCTCATGTGGACGCTTAAGAATAACCGTCAACCAATCAAGGCCCAATTTTCGGCTTATACTCTTGTCGGTTGAATAAAATATCCGGAAAGAAATATATCCCTCCCCCAGGGAATCAACAAACTCCCACGCCTCTTCCTCTTCTCCCCCAACCAGGTAATAATCCAGCCATTTCAGGCCAAAAAGGTTCCTTTTCTGTTCCGGTCCTTTCAAATGAACACTCTGGGGAATGTTCATTTCATCATAGAGCTTTCCAAGATAGTGTTTCCTATCATTTTCATCATAGCGGGGAATGGCTTTCTGCCATCCCTTTCCAGGTGTAATCACCCAACCTTCTTTTTCTGGATGATCCTTTACATCCCGAAGACCCGCCTCAGGAATTACCGGTTCAGGCTGCCCGTACAGCATTGTTCCCGTCAGACTTCCTCCCATAACAAGGAGGGCAGCAGCCCCCATTGAGCGGGCAATCATCCATTGCAATATAATTTTCATTATAGTTTATTCTTTAAATTCAAATATCATTGGTTCCGGCTCCTGGAAATTTTCTCTTCCCGCATGACCTTCTTTAAGTTCCTTATTAATATATTCTCTTTCTCCTTTATTTGTTGGACCTCCAGCTTCCGGAACTGGATTCTGAACCAACTCTCCAAACAAACAATAAGCATGGCCCTCCTTCCAAGTTTTCTTTTCCTGGGTTCCGGTTATAGGATTTGCCACATTTTTCCATTCCGTCCATATGACTGATCTTCCATCCACATTAGCTTTCCCCAATATATCGGCAGTATATTTCAATAATGCTGCGGCCTCCGCACAAATGATTTTTGCTTTTCTTTTTCCCGCGGCACAGGCGTCCACCATCTTTCCTATAGATACGGAATTGGATTGGGGATACTTCCTTTGCGTTATATACAAAGAGGAAGTTTGTCCCGTCTCTGCGTTAAAATTGTCATTATATAAATCATTGGTGGAAATTCCAGTACTCAGTCTGTCGACCAGTTGCTGCTGGGACTCAGCGCCTTCTATATCCCATGTATCAAATGCCGCCTTCAGTAAATTTTTCCAGGGTCTGTCTCCATTGCCCTTGTCCAGTAAAATATAATACTTATTAATCTTCATTTCATCCTTACATGCCAGCGGCATACCGTAAATGGAAAAAGACCATTTCACCTCTTCTTTATCTTTGGGGCCGCTCTGACATTTTTTTTCGATAATCTGAGTTCCTTCTATTTTACCTTTCGCTATTCCTTCCTCATCAACTTCAAATAGTTCTTCATTTGTTGAAAAAATTCCTCCCTCACATTTGGCGGTAATACTTTCCAGGGATGCAGGCTTTACTTCAAATTCTACTTTATAAACAGGTTTCTGAGCTGCATAGAAGCCAATGGGAGACTTGTCATCATCCGCCTTTTCACCCTCCCTGACAAATTCCGGAGTCGGGACGGGATTACCCTGAAATTTGTCTACAATGATAAAACCGTTTCCTCCACCCGATTCGCTGAAGGTAGCGGATTTTATTTTAATAAGGGGTGCAACAGCCTTTTTTGTTGCTTGAGCGTTGGCTTTTTCAGTCTTACTATTAACAATTTCAGATTGAACCTTCACTTTGATTTCAAACTCTTTTCCCCACGATTCTTCTGTCGTCGTACATACGGTTTCCTGCGCATTTTTATCTTTGATGCTTATTCCTCCTTCGGAGTCCCATAAATATTACCGTCGAGCCGTACATTCAACATACTCTCAATTCCGATCCGCCTGAAAATTGGGCTTTGCCGTGACAGTCACCTGAGCCTGAACCTGGTCCGATGACCGGTCAAAAATGATGATCTCACCACCGTTTCCCCCCAATTTGGTTCCTTCTTTTGCAACGATTTCAGCCGAATAGGACCAGGGCGTGGCTCCCTGCCCCCAAGCACATGGCAACAGAAAACAACAACACGAAAATAATAGTTTAATTGCATTCATCTCAATTTTCCTTCAGCCATTTCTTCATTTCTTCCACGGTCCGTTCCGGTTTAACAGAAGAACCTGGAAGATATTGTTTCCAGTCAATTTTCTTTACGTGCATCTTTTTCACTTCCGCCACGGAAAAAGGAATCGTTTTTGCAGGTGCATATTCCGCCCATTCCCTCGAACGATATATGGGATACATATCCTGCAAGCTTCTCCAAGCATCATCCATCTGTTTAAGGAACAATTTTTTATCCCCGGAATTCCATATTTTCAGCCTCCATCGCCAATGGGATTTGAGATTTTCCAATCCGGGCAATGTCAATAAATGACGGTACGCATAAATTCCCCGGCTCCGGCTGCTGAAAACATCCGGTTCCTCCTGCTCCTCCATATTCTGGCTGTCTCCCCAACTTGCCAGCACCTTCCCGGGAAGACTCTTTAACTCCTTCCTATCCCACGCAGGCGGAGCAGGTGTTTTACTCCCATACCAGAAAGATGTGCTTCTTGTATTGCGTTGACGTTCCAACGCAGCCTTTGTTTCATCCAATGAAGACAGGAAAATCCCATTCAAGGTTGCCGACGCTGAATAATTCCTGACAATTCTAATGTAATAATATCCTTTCCCATTCAAAATAAAGTTCTTATAAAGTCCTCCACCTGCAAAGGTTTTCACCCGACTCCGCGCCAAAGCAGGGAATCCGGTTATTTTCCTCACCTCCTCTGCCAAATAGTCTTTCGGCAAACGGGCTTCTTCCAGAGACAGTCTTCCCATGGCGGCATCTCCATGAAAATCCGTAGGGAATTTACGGACCTCAATGATATAATCCCTCAGGCTGTTGCGATAAGCCCGTTCAACGACAGGCCTTGGATCATAGAAGTAGAGTGACAACTGATGCCTGCCTTCAGGCACTTCAACAAATGCGCCCAAATCCGGTCCGTCAAAATAACGGGGATAATTCTCCCCGTCATCATCCCATTGGGCAAGAGTCCGAGTTGTACTTTCCGGGCAATAGAGAATACTGCGCATTTCCGGTTCATTCGACCAGATAACCGAATATTTCATCCGGGTATCTCCGGGTTTTACATGCGGTCCTTTCCACGGAATGCAGGCGTATCCCTGTTCAAAGGTATTCTCCACATCACCCATCACGCTGTTCATGGCACACAACATGGCGTAACTACGGCCATAACGCTCGCACCAGTCACCTTGTGTCGCCCAATCTTCATACCAGTAGCAAGCTTCAAATTTTCCTTCTTCGGACAATATCCGTGCCCGGTCTCCCGGCCCCTTTATCTGTTGTATCACAGGAAGAACGGGCGGCCGGGGATGAACTGCAGAAATTCCTCCCGGAGGCCTGGATGATGGCCGTACCGCCACCTTCGCGACCTTGACCAAACCGTGTCCGTATGTTCCCACATACAGGTCGCCATCCGGCGATCCCACAAAACATGTAACGTACATGGATTCCTCTTCCCTTACCTTTTCTTTTAAATCCACTTCCCGAACCATCAGGGACGGTTTCCGAATAAAGCAGGCTCCCGATTCCCGGAAACCTACCCACATTCCTCCGGGAACCGGATAAAAACAAGTGATATAATCCTCCGGCAGCAACAAGGAATGTGATAACGGATTTGCTTTCCGGTTTTTGGAATTGTCCCTCTTGTCCAACCATAATCCTTCGTTTTTCTTTTCATAATCTATTCCTCTCAAAAATTTCCAGTCGGACAAACTTCGTCCGTAACCCAGTCCCGACACTGTTCCAACCCAGACAGATCCATCCGATGCGCAAACGGCATTACTAAAGTTGGAAGGCAGTCCTTTTCCTCGTGCTTCCATAGGTTGACGAATACGCTGCTCTTTATCCCAATAAAACTTTGTCTGTACCCTTTTCCAATCCGCATATTGGGAAACAGGGGATGCATACCCTATGCCGTTTGTCAAAAAAGCAGCCCACAGCCCACCCTGCTCATTGAAGGACAATGATACGATCTGATCCTCCGGCAAGCCGTTGGCACGTGTGAAGTCCTTCCATTCTTCCGTTTCAGCGGAATAAATGGTTAATCCTCCGGACGTAGCTATCGCTACATCACCATTCAAGGGAGACACCGCCAGAGCCGGAACACGCTCACCCAACAGGGCATTGTTCTGGTTATACTGCATCCAGCTTTCTCCATTCCAAACGGCCACGCCCTGATTATCCGTACCGGCCCAAATACGCCCCTGCCGGTCTTCCACCAAAGAAAGAAAATTAACCGTTCCCGGCAGACCTTTTCCCTTTTGTTTTTCCCAATGATCCGAATCATGAGAAAGTTTCAGCAGTCCCTCTCCCTCCGTCGCTACCCACAAATCTCCTGATCTGCTATACAGCGCGGCCACAACAAAAGCATTGGGACACGGCGGAATATCCCTCCCCAAAGCAACCGTCAGCAAGTAACAAAAACAAAGGGCTCCTG
>JAJQCV010000051.1 GCA_021202525.1 Akkermansiaceae bacterium
CCAGTTCCAGTGCCGCCCTTTGGTCCAGCCGGACAGTGCCGTTGTACTGGAAGGCGTCTCCGGTGAGGGTGGAGGTGTAATTGGCGGCATTGTCCGAGTCTGCATAATCCCTGCCGGAGAAGATGATTTCCCCCTGGCAGTCCTTCCCCTGGTTGAAGTGCAGGGAGGAAGCGTTCTGCTGTTCATTCTGCATGACAATGGGGTCGTAGAAGTAGATGGCTTTGCCCTTGCCCGCGATGAGGTTGAGGGTTGCTGCCTTGTAGGAGTCGTCCACATAAATGGCATTGGCCGTGGGAGATGTGCCACTACGGTGAATGTTGCCCTGGAAGGTGATATCCGCTTGTGTGGCATCCAGAGTGATGGAGCGTTGCGGGGAGAAGGGCTGGAAATAAATCGCTCCGCCGAAGCTGCTCGTGGAGTTGTTTGTAAAGCTGCTTGCAGCCCCGCCCTTGATGTAGAGGTCACCGTAGGTAGAAATCGAGCCGCCGTCGCTACCGGAGGAGTTTCCGTCAAAAAGTATGGCTCCGTTCGCCGAGCTTATGCTCACAAGATCTCCGGCATCAATCGCGCCGCCTCTGCCGGCACTATTGCCGATAAAGGAAACTCCACGGCTGCCCTCCAGGATCACAGCGTCTCCGGCATCAATCGCGCCGCCGTAGCCATCGTAGCCAACGGATTTGTTGTTTTCAAAAAGTATGGCTCCATTGGCCGAGCTTATATTCACACTGCCATTGCTGGCATCAATCGCGCCACCGTAGTTGCCGAAACTATTATTTCCAATAAATGAAACTCCCAGACTGCCCTCCAGGATCACATCGCCGTCGGCGTAAATCGCTCCGCCGTAGCCATTCAAGGATTTGTTGTTATCAAAAAGTATGGCTCCGTTCGCCGAGCTTATGCTCACAAGATCTCCGGCATCAATCGCGCCGCCCCTGCCGGCACTATTGCCGGTAAACCTCAGTCCCTGACCGGATTTCAGGGTCACCGAATTAGCGCTGGAGATCGCGCCGCCTTCAGTCTCAGAAGTAAAATTGCTGAAATCCGCTCCGGCATACGCCCCGAATTCCATGTTCACATACTCCGAAGACAGGCGGTCGGCGTTGTCTCCTGAACCGTCGAAACGGTAGGTGAGTTTTTCATCCTGGCTGCCGCCAGCAAACAGCAGTTTCGTATCAGCCCCCGTCATGGAAATGTTGCCCAGCCGGGGACGCGAAGAACTGCCCACTTTCAATTCCGAGTCTCCGGTCAGGGTCACTCTGCCGTTCAGCACGGAACCGGAACCGATGCCCTCAAGGTCCACATGGGCGTTTGAAACGGTGAGGTCCCCCGTCAGAGTGATCTTGCCGCCCGTGAAGGTAATCCAGCCTGAAGCAGGCTCCGCATTTGAAATGGACAGGGAAGATGCCTCCACACCGCCGGAGGAGATAGTCACCGTGCCCGACCAGTCCGCGAACAGGGCGCTGTCTCCCTGTTCGAAATTGGTGGGGTCCTGGTCCCAATTGGGGGTGGTGTAATCCCAGGCGCCGGAAGTGCCGGAGACATTCCAGGTTTTTTTGGTCGGCGGAAGCAGCCCAGGGCAGTGAACATGCCGTGAGGATAGCAGCCGCCTGAATCATGGTAGTGTACTTCATATGGTTGATGATGGTTGATGGGTTGAGAGAAGGAATGATTTGAGGCCGGGTTACCTGGCGCGGGCGGATGAGACCGGATTCATGGAGGATCCGGTCCCGGCAGGCGCCGGGGTGATGGTAGATGACAATTTTACCAATAATGAACAGGATAGAGAGAGAAGGAGAGTGAACATACTGGTACCTTAACGGATTTAGAATCCGGCATCAATATAAAAAACGCCAGGCAAGTATCTTAAAAAAATGCCAACACGCTTTCAGAGGAAAGTGTCCCTCCGGGGATGATGGAGGCATGAAGCTGCAAAATTCTTATGTTCAACGAATAGAAAATATCCATGGTATCAATGGTCTCCGTACCGGATTCTAAATCCGTTTTATTCCCTCCAGTATTCTTGGTAATGCGGGTAAAAAAGGATTGTCCATTACCCGTCTAATCTATTTATGATCAAAAATCATGTTCCTGGCCATGATCCTGGCGGCAGCTCTCCTTTCACATGGGGCGGCTACCGCTTATATTGCGTGGGACGGCTCCGCCCATACAGACAAATGGATTGTTGCAGGCATCAGTTTTTCCGGCTCGACCGATCTCTCCATGTTCTGGGAAATGCCGTAGTAACAGCTACTTCCCAAGTGACTCAATGAGGTCCTGGAGAAGATGCCACTGTCTGGAGTGCCGGAATACCGGAAGATGCCCTGATGCACGGGCAAGTGACTGAAAACTTCAAAGTTTATATGCCAGCAACGGCTATATTGAAGTGAGCTTTACGGGACAGGAAAATGGTACTTGCAATTTGTCCAGCCTGATGGTGCGCGGCAAATAACAACGTAGCCAATAGGAACGTTTCCGCTATGGCGGGAGGAGTGGAATATGGCAGCTGCGCTTCCTATGCGATCAATACGGAAATGACCGCAAATTTCCCCGGAAACCGGACTTCCATGACGACGGGGCAGCCTGCTTTTTCCGCGCCCACCAATGCCGGGCTTTGTATATGGACCTGACGGGCATCCAGATAACCGACGGCACCCTGCCCCTGAAAATCACGGGAAATTCCAAGGGAACCGCCGTCAACAAGGCCATGATCTGGATGGTTCCCCAACAGGTTCCGGAACCGCCCTCCTGCACTTTGTTCCTGCTGGGGTTCTGAACACTGCTGCCACGCCGATGCTCACAGGATGCTTATCCAGCCTTCAAAACCGCAGAAGAAGCTCTTCTGCGTTTTTTTCATTTCCAAGGCCCGTCTTTTTCTTCAACCCGCCGCCGTCAATCCATTAAAGAACTTGCCACAAGACAGTTTTCCCTTAGAGTTCCTGCGGTATGCTTGACGCTCTGCAAAATGCTTTCTTCCAAGCCGGAGACATGCTCACCTCCCGGCTGTCCGCCTTCAGTTCCTTTCTGTGGGGATGGCCCCTGCTCATTCTGCTGCTGGGCACGCATCTGTACCTGACCGTCATTCTGCGTTTTCCGCAGCGCTATCTGCTCAAGGCCCTGAAACTGTATTTTGTGAAGGACCACACGGACAAAGGGGACATTTCCCCGTTCAGTTCCCTGATGGTGGCCCTGGCGGCCAACATCGGCGCGGGGAACATCATCGGTGTGGGAGTGGCTATTGCCGCGGGGGGACCCGGCGCCATCTTCTGGTGCTGGCTGACGGGGGTGCTGGGCATGGCCACGCGCTACTCGGAAGGGCTGCTTGCCATCAAGTACCGTGTGGAAAACAAGGACGGCAACATGAGCGGCGGCCCGATGTTCGTGCTGGAACGCGGCATGAAATGCAAATGGCTGGGCGTACTCTTCGCCGTCTTCACGGCCATTGCCGCCTTTGGCATCGGCAACCTGACTCAGGGAAACGCCGCCGCGGAACAGCTCTATCACGCCTTCTCCATTCCTGCATGGGGGACGGCCACGGTGCTGACGGCGCTGACGGCGCTGGTCATGCTGGGCGGCATCCGGGGAATAGCCAGGGTATGCGCCTTCTTCGTTCCGGTCATGGCGGTCCTGTACATTCTTGGCTGCGTGTACATTCTGATCGTCCAGGCGGACTACATTCTTCCCGCCATCCGGTACATTCTGGACTGCGCCTTCACGGGAGAAGCCGCTGCGGGCGGCGTCGTGGGGGCCGCCGTCATGACCGCCATGAGGACCGGCGTAGCCCGGGGCCTGTTTTCCAATGAAGCCGGATTGGGCTCCGCCGCCATAGCCTCCGCTGCGGCCCAGAACCGCAACCCCGTCCGGCAGGCGCTCATTTCCTCCAGCGGCCCCTTCTGGGATACGGTGGTCATCTGCGCCCTGACGGGCATCGTGCTCACCACCAGTATCATCGCCCATCCGGACATTTCATGCAGCGACGGCTCCCGCCTCACCACGCTGGCATTCAGCAAAATTCCCTACATGGGCTCTCCCCTGCTGACGCTCAGCCTGGTTACCTTCGTCGTATCCACCATTCTCGGCTGGTCCTACTTTGGAGAAAAAGCCCTGGAATACCTGGGCGGCCTGAAACTGGTCAAACCCTACCGCGTCATCTGGGTGGCGGCCGTCTTTACGGGCTGCATCTCAAAAATAGATCTGGTCTGGGTCTTTGCGGACTGTGCCAACGGCCTGATGGCCCTGCCCAACCTCATTTCCCTGATCGCACTCTCCGGCGTGCTGGTCCAGCAAACCCGGTACTACCTCTGGCAGCACAGGCTGGACGAATATGACGAATCCCACGTTCCGGAAGGCAAATAGCATAAATTTTTACTCCCTGTTCAAATAATCCTTGCCTTTGGAACAGTGATGGTGTTTACTTCGCCGCGCAGTCCCTGCAAACCTAAAAGTCGCGTTCGTCTAGCGGTCTAGGACTCCCGCCTTTCACGCGGGCAACACGGGTTCGAGTCCCGTACGCGATGCCAGTTCCCCTTTATGCTGGTTTATGTAAAGCCTGATTTTATCAGGCTTTTTCTATTTTGAATGAAGCTGCCGGAAGAGAGCGGAAAAGGACGGTACTATTTTATTGGAATGGCCTTTTTCAGACTCGACGCTTTACGCGTGGTGATATGCCTGCCGAATTGTTGCAGATTTCCAGTGAAGTGATATCAACCATTGCCGTTTTGCCCTACCAAGGCGAAAAACATCAACCACGGAAATCCTCCACCTAGTAATTTTGACCTGTAAAAAGAGTTAATGGTCAGAAAAGACGGGAACTTTCCATTAGTGAAGACCATTCAAAATTCATTAAGGCGGAGGCAGTGGAATTCTCAACCACTTCACAACAACCAGCAAAAAAGGAACATGAACAAGATTACTACAGTAAACGGAATCCTTGTGGCGACACAGAATGATTTATCCAAACACGCCGAAAACACGACTTCCCATATTACAGAAAAAGAACGTACGGCATGGAATAAAAAGGCAGATGCAGTCGATCTTGACTCCAAAGTGGATACAGTCACTTTCAACGCTCATCAAACAGACACCGCGGTTCATGTCACGGAAACCGAAAAAGAAACATGGAATTCCGGCATGATTGTTGCCAGCCCGTACGGCTACCCTCAAATCGGGGATTATAAAATTACTCTGGGAAGCCGTGGATATTCCTTAACCCTGGAAGCAGGGATAGAAGGCGGCACGCTATTTTTATCATCAACCATGGGCAATAAAAGGTTAAACCTCTCTGATCTTTTCATCCTTGCCGAGCATACACAGGAACTTTTAGCCCTCTTGAAATCAACGGAAAATAAATAACTAATTCAATCACCAACCGCCCCAAACAGGATAATTTGTTCAGGTAATGGGAAGGGACAGGCACAGAATGCATACTTCACCATGAAAAGAAAAGCGCTTCAGGAATAACCCCTGTCGTCATCGATAAAGCCCGCGCTTACATGGATCTTTCAAGGAAGTGCACTTCTGGACAAGTCATATTCGCTGGCTTTATTGTCAATAACTCCCTGTATTACGATAGAAACTTTCCCATCTAGAATGATGTTCTGTATTTCAATATCCAGTAGATAATACAGGATATGCAATGATTTGAGTCTCTTCATCTCCATTAGTTTCCCGAAGTCTTCCATTACTCTCCCGGATGATTTATTCCGCCAGCAGGAAATACTCTTTGGGAATTGGAACCGTTGAAAGCATACTTACTCATATACGCTCCTGAAATCGCCCTTTCCCGGAATCCAGCATTCTTCAGTGTCATCGGATATACTCTGCAGGAAAGTTTCTCCGCATCTTGGGAAGATGCGGTTTTTCTTTATCCCGGCTTTTCCAGAACCAGGAACGTTCCGAGCTTCATGTTCGAGGCGGGAAGCTGTTCCTCCCTAAGCCGGCCATGTCTTACATCTTCCCGGATTTGACTTTCAGAAAGTCACGTTATCTTTTAGTATTCCGTACACGAAAACGCCATGGATTACACGCCTCTCATTGAAAAACGCCGCCAGCGCCTGGAAGAATTGGAAACAGTCATTGCAGAACCGGATTTTTTCAGCGACCAGAAAAAAGCGTCGGAGATCATGAGAGAGCACCGACGCCTGAAAGAACTGCTGGAAACCTGGGACGAGCTGAACGGCACGGAACAGCAATTGGCAGACAACCAGGAACTGGCGAAGACGGATGATCCGGAACTGGCGGAGCTGGCTGCCCTGGAGATTCCCGAGCTGGAGGCCAGGCTGGAAAAATTGCGTAGCGACGTTCAATACAGCCTGCTGCCCCGGGACACTACGGAAGACCGTGACGCCATCATTGAAATCCGCGCCGGCACGGGCGGCGATGAAGCTTCTCTGTTCGCGGGCGACCTGCTCCGGATGTACCAGCGTTTTGCGGAAGAACGCGGCTGGCGCTTTGAACACATGGAAAGCAGCCCGTCCGACGTAGGCGGCTTCAAGGAAGTCGTCTGCCGCATTGCCGGGGACGAGGTGTTCCGCTACTTGAAATACGAAGGGGGCGTCCACCGGGTCCAGCGCGTGCCCGCCACGGAAACGCAGGGCCGCATCCACACCTCCACCGCCACCGTGGCCGTCATGCCGGAGGCGGAAGAAGTGGACATAGAAATTCGTCCGGAGGACCTCCGCATTGAAGTATGCCGCTCCGGCGGCGCGGGCGGACAGCACGTGAACAAGACGGAATCCGCCGTGCAGATCTGGCATATCCCCACGGGCGTCTATGTCCGGTGCGAGGAAGAACGCAGCCAGATGAAGAACCGCGAAAAGGGCATGAAAATCTTGCGTGCCAAGCTGTTTGAAGCCAAAAAGCGCGAGGAGGCGGAAAAGTACTCCGCCGCGCGGCGCAGCCTGATCGGTTCCGGCGGCCGTGAAGAAAAAATCAGAACATACAATTTCCCGCAGAACCGCCTGACGGACCACCGCATCGGCTACACGTCCCATAATCTGGACGGCATTCTGATGGGCCAGATGGAGGACCTGATCATGGCCCTGCAGCATGAAGAAATGCAGGAACGCTTGGCAGAAGCCGGCATGTCCTAACCCCCTTCCCCCCTTTCATGAAAACCTTACTGGAAGTTTTGCAGGCCGGCACGGAGTATCTGGCACGCCAGGGCTGCGACGAGGCACGCGCCACCATGCAGCACCTGATGGCCCACGTTCTGCACTGCAACCGCACGGCCCTTTATTCCCAGTTTGACAGGCCTGTTGAGGAAGAGGAACTGGCTCCCCTCCGCCAGCTTTTGAAGCGCAGGGCCGCCGGAGAACCGCTGCAGCACCTGCTGGGAACCACGGAGTTTTTCCGCCGGGAGTTCCTGACGGACGCCCGCGCCCTGATCCCGCGGCCGGAAACGGAAGAACTGGTGGAAATGGTGCTGAACAGGATTCCCGCCCGTCCCGTCCGCGTCCTGGACATGGGTACCGGGTCCGGAATTATCGGCATCACGCTGGCCCTGGAATTAAAGGACCGAGCACGGGAAGTCGTTCTGGCGGATATTTCTCCCAAGGCGCTGGATCTGGCCCTGGAAAACGCCATGAGGCTGGGAGCCAGGGTTTCCACCATCCAGACAGACCTGTTTGAGAACCTCCCCGCCGTTCCGGCCGACGAAGAACGGCAGCCTGCGGAAAAGCCGGAACCGAATACGGAAGAAGACGTGGAACAGCCCAGGACCGTGCAGGAAACCCGCTTTGACGTCATTGTGGCCAACCTGCCCTATATTGCGGACGGGGAGGAACTTGCCCCGGAAGTGATGAGAGACCCGCACACGGCCCTGTTCGGCGGCCCCCAGGGGTGGGAAATCATTGAACGCTTTCTTTCCCAGGCCCGCAACTACCTGACGGAAGACGGATTCGTGGCCCTGGAAATAGGCCATGACCAGGCCGCCGCCGTCACCCGGATCATGGACGGCTACGGCTACAACCACATGGAAGTGCTGAAGGATATGAGCGGCATTTCCCGTTTTCCCTTCGCTTATCGTTAATCCCTGTCCTTTTTCATCCCATGCTGGCGGCGCGTATCCTGGTTGACGGTCAAAGCGACCTAGTGCTGGATTACGGCATTCCTCCGGAAGCCGGAAACGTCCGGCCCGGATGCCGCGTGCAGATTCCCCTGCGCAACAGAACGGCTACGGGAACCGTTCTCACCCTTTCCGAACCGGACCCGGCGTGGCAGGACAGGCTCAAGCCGATTCTCAAGCTGATTGATCCGGAACCGCTGATTTCCCCGGTGATGATGGACCTGGCTGCATGGGCGGCCGACTATTATTCCGTAGCCCTGGACCAGATGATTCGCTGCCTGCTGCCGGAAACGGTCCGGCAGGAAAACACGGCGGAGAAAATCCGCAAAATGGTGCATCTGAAAAAACAGCCTACCCGGGAAGAACTGGACGCACTGTACCGCAAGGCTCCCCGCCAGGCTCAAATGCTGGATTATTTTTCAACGACGGAACAGAAGGCGGCGCCTCTGTCGGAATTCGGCCCCGGAGCCCTGAACGTCGCCCGCGGCCTGGTAGGTAAAGGCTTCATTTCCTTGCGGGAGGAATCCGTCCACCGGGACCCTACGACCGGGGAGCAATTCGCTCCCAGCCTGTCCATGAAGCTGAATCCCCAGCAGGAAAAAGCCCTGGAAGCCGTCACGGCCATGTGCCGGGCGGAAACCAAAAGGCCGGTACTCCTGCAGGGCGTCACCGGCTCCGGCAAGACGGAAGTTTACCTTCAGGCGGTCTCCCAAATCGTGCAGGATGGGAAATCCGCCCTGATCATGGTGCCGGAAATCTCCCTGACGCCCCAGACCGTCCAGCGTTTCAAATCCCGATTTGCGGACATGCCTTCCTCCGTGGCCGTACTTCACAGCCTGCTCTCCGACGGAGAGCGCTTCGACGAATGGCATGCCATCCGGTCCGGAAAGGCGCGTATCGTCGTCGGGCCCCGCTCCGCCGTCTTCGCTCCTCTCCAGAATCTGGGCCTGATTATTGTGGATGAAGAGCACGATGCCTCCTACAAGCAGGAAAGCTCGCCCCGCTACCACGGCCGCGACCTGGCGGTCCTGCGCGCCCATCTGGAAGGTTGCGCCGTCGTCCTGGGTTCCGCCACGCCGTCCCTGGAAAGCATCCACAACGCCCAGACCGGGAAATACGCCCTGGCCAGGCTGACGGAACGCGCGGACGGGCAGCAGCTCCCGCTGATCCGCATTCTGGACATGAAAACGGAGGGTAAAAACAAAGCCGGCCCCAATGTGCTTTCGGAACGCCTCAGAATGTCCATCGACCGTCGGCTGGACAGAGGGGAGCAAGTGATCCTGCTGCTCAACCGCCGCGGATTCGCACGTTCCATCCAGTGTCCGGACTGCGGGCACGTCATCACGTGCATGCACTGTTCCCTTCCCCTCACCTACCACCGCACGGAAGACCGCCTGATGTGCCATTTGTGCGGCTTCAAGTCCCTGGTGCCCAGAACCTGCCCGGAATGCAAGTCCGCCAGCATTCTTCTCCAGGGTTACGGTACCCAGAAAGTGGAGGAAATCCTGCGCCGCACCTTCCCCGCGGCGCGGATTACGCGCGTGGACGCAGACGTGGCGCGGAGGAAAAACGCCGTCAGGGACATCCTGAACCAGTTCCGGGCCCGTAAAATAGACATTCTGCTGGGAACCCAGATGATTGCCAAGGGCCTGGATTTTCCGGGCGTCACACTGGTGGGTGTGCTCAATGCGGACCTGGGCCTTTACATTCCCGACCCTCGGGCGGGGGAACGCACCTTCCAGCTCCTGACGCAGGTGGCGGGCCGCGCAGGCCGCGGCGACCTGTCCGGGGAAGTCATTATCCAGACGTTCACCCCGCAATCTCCCTCCCTGCAATATGCACGGCATCATGATACGGACGGCTACGCGGCTCAGGAACTGGAAATGCGCCGTGCCTTCGATCTTCCGCCCTTCACCCACATCGCCGTGCTGACGATCCGTTCCCAGCATGAAAACATGGCGGAATTCGCCACCCGCACGCTGGGAGCCAGGCTCCGCGGAATGCTGCCGCCGGACACGACGATGACGGACCCCATGCCCGCGCCCATTCCCCGCGCCCACGGCCAGTTCAGGTACCAGATCACGGTCAAGGGACCTTCTGCGCGCGCCATCTCCCGGGCACTCAGAAAGCTGGTTCAGGAAGCCGGACTGGGAGACGACCTGACGGCCGTCATCGACGTGGACGCCATGTCATTCATGTAACCTGTCTTGCCAAAACAGGGGGGCGGGATTAGGATTTCCGCACAACGCAACTTACTGTTATGCTACTTCATTTCTATAAAATGACGGGCGCCGGCAATGACTTTGTCATGGTGGACAACCGCGACGAAAGCCTCTCTTCCGTGCTGGACAAGGAAACCATAGAAGCCCTGTGCGACCGCCGCTTCGGCATCGGCGCGGACGGCCTGATTGCCGTGGAGCCCTCCCAGGGAAAAGGCGGTGTGGTGCGCATGCGCTACTACAATTCCGACGGCGGAGAAGCGGAAATGTGCGGCAACGGAGCGCGCTGTTTCGGCAACTTTGCCGCAGCCCTGCTCCGCCATGACCGCACCAAGCCCCTTCCCTTCGAAACCATGGCGGGCATCGTCACTGCCTCCTTCAGGGAGGACGGCAATGTCACCGTCAACCTGACGGAACCGCACTCCCTCCAACTTTTCGTGCTGAATGCAGACCCTGTCGTCGGAACGGACGTGCATTTCCTGAATACCGGCGTCCCCCATGCCGTGGCTTTCCTGGACAGCCTGGAAGACGCGGACATCGTCAACATGGGAGCCTATCTCCGCTACCATGACTCCTTCTCTCCCAAGGGCACCAATGCCAACTTCGCAGAAGTGCTGTCTCCCCGCCACATCGCCATACGCACCTATGAACGGGGAGTGGAGGACGAAACGCTTGCCTGCGGCACCGGCATGACTGCCAGCGCCCTGATTCACGCTGTACTGACGGATGCTCCCTCCCCCATCAAAGTGGACGTAGCGGGCGGAGACACGCTGGAAGTCGGCTTCACACGCACGGGAGACCACTTCACCAACGTTACCCTCACCGGGCCGGCGGACCTTGTCTTTGAAGGGGACATTGAAGTCTGAACCATCTGCATTCCAGGAGACGGGCAGGGACGTTTGCTTCCGTCCCTGCCTATTTTTTCAGCAAAACGCATTCAGCCCGCTTGTAGCCTCCATAGCCGTTGCAGAATGCCTTGTACACGGCAGGCCCCATGTTCGTCTCACAATAATACTTCACGGTGATGCCGTCGCTTCCCTGTTCCATGCCCAGAAAACGGGAGGACAGCAGCATCAGGTTGTTCCGGTAATTCCACACGGCCATATCCCGCTTCATTTCCTCCTGGATTCTTTCACAGAGGTAATCCTGGGGCGGCGGAAACAAAACGGCGCACACGACGCCGATCACGCAAATGCCCGGAATCACGCCTAAGGCGAGCACGGCATTGCATTTCCTCAACAAAGGCACATGGGATTGAAACTTCCTCCTCATGATGAAGAGGAGGAAATACCCCGTGAGCAGCATGATTGAAAAACTGGCATTCACATACTCGAACGCCAGACTCATGACGCCCAGGGCCACAAACCCCACGCCTTTCCATTTATTTTTTCCGGAAGGAAGACAGGTACACAAAAACACATATACGGTATAACCCAGCAGGCAAAGCAAAGGAACCAATATCCCCTTGAATATGCACTCCACCATGCAGTCCCACGGATACTCCCTGCTGGGGCAGCACGCCTCTTCAAGAAACATGCAGATCATGCTCAGAAGGACCAAGGCGACAAGGAGCAAATATTTTGTTTTTCTGGAATCAGCCAAAAACCACAATAAAACAATGCTGAACGGGAACAAATAATAGCCCATTCCTACAAACACAGTAGACAGCAAAGGAATGTGAGGAAGAATGTTCATAGGCAATAATTATTGGAAGTTAGTTTGTTGCGAAACGTGAGAGCGTTGGAACAGCAGTAATAATAATTGGAAACAAAATAAATTCAAACAAACGTTTTCAAAAAATAAAGAAAAATTCCTTTTCATTTTTCCCAAAGCATTCACTTCCATTCGGAAGCTTGACAAAGCAGCTTCCCGAAATAGAAATTGACGTCATCATAAAACCACCGCTTCTGTTCACAGCCTCTGTCATCATGGCATTTCCTCTCCTTTCCCAATGCGTCCGCAAGCCGCTCCTGCCGGATTACGAACCTCTCTGCACCCATATGGTACCCGGAACGCGTCCGGCACAATCCCTCCTCTCCGCCCGAAACACAAAGGTGTACCGGGTCGGCCCCAGGGGAGGGATCTACCATGTCAACGAGCATAATAAAAAAGTTTACCTGAAAACCCCGCCAACACAATAAAACATCATTCCCCACTGTCATAGTTTTCCAAACGGGAAACAAATATTTATCCCAACGAAACAGCAATTTTCATCTTTGGAAAATTTTTCTCTAAAAACGATCGCCAAACTTATTTTCTTCTTGCCAAAATGAATATGCGCGGGTAATCTTTGCCGCACCACAACACTACATGGTGTCGGTAGTTCAATGGTAGAGCCCCAGATTGTGATTCTGGTTGTTGCGGGTTCGAGCCCCGTCCGACACCCCATCCCTTTCCTTAAAAAGAGCACTTCCGGTGCTCTTTTTTACTTCACCCCCTCTCCGTTCGCATGCGCAATCCCGAATTCGTCAAAGCCGCCTTCTCCGCCATTGCAACGCGTTATGTAGCCACCAACCATGTATTGAGCATGGGGGTGGACCTGCTGTGGCGGCAGCGTGTCGTTCAGCTGGTGTCGGAATGGAAGCCGGAACGCCTGCTGGATCTGGCCACCGGCACGGGCGATCTGGCCCTGGCCATCCTGCGCGCCATGCCGGAAATACGCCTGACGGGGTCTGACTTCTGCCAGCCCATGCTGGATGTAGCCGCCGAACGGGGACTGACGAATCTGGTTTGCGCGGATGCCATGAACCTTCCCTTTCCCTCCGCTTCCTACGACGCCGTCACCGTAGCCTTCGGGCTGCGCAACATGGCCAGCTATCCGGACGCCCTGAAGGAAATGGGACGCATGCTGCGCCCCGGAGGGCACCTGCTCATCCTGGACTTTTCCGTGCCTGAAAACCTGCTGAAGCGCCCCTACCGTTTCTACCTCCACCGCATCCTTCCGCTCATCGCCGGATGGATGACCGGCCACCGCGAGGCCTACGACTACCTGGCCGACAGCATTGAAGCGTTCCCCTGCGGAGAGGACATGAAAAACCTGCTCCGGGACTGCGGATACACCAATATCACGGCGGAACCCCTCAACGGAGGCATCGCCAGCATTTACACGGCCCAGAAATGAGTGCGGGAGACGCAAGAGAAGGCATCATCCGCGGCCGGGCTTCCCGTGCGCGGCTGGGCGGCAAACTGGCCGGGCTTTCACTGCCCCGGCAGATAGCCGTCATTGCCTTCTGGCCCTTTCTGGAACAGCTCCTCAGCTTCTTCGTCACCTCGTCGGACCTTTTCATCGCCACCAAGATAGGGGTGAACGCCCAGGACACCATCAACATCTCCGACGGCATGGGAGCCGTCGTCTTCCTGATGTGGTTCGGCTTTGTAATCCAGGGCTCCATCATGATGGGGGCCACAGCCATCGTCTCCCGGATGACGGGGGCCAGGGACTACCCCCAGGCCCAGCACGGGCTGCACCAGGCCGCCATGCTCGGCCTGCTCGCCGGGATCATCTCCTGCGGGCTGCTCTTTGCGTGCAGCGGATTCCTGGTTACCCACGTGCTGACCATGAATGAAGCCGCGCGGGAATACGCCCTGCAATACGTGTACGTAGCCGCATTCGCGGCCCCCTTCAGCGGCGTGGTTTTTGCCGTCAATGCGGCGCTTCGCGGTTCCGGGGATACCAGGCTGCCCTTCTGGATCATGATGAATGTGGGCATCCTCAATGTCATCTTCAGCGTCCTCTTCGTCTTTGCAGACGCTCCTCTGGGCGGCTGGCGCATCAGCGGCATCGCGGCGGGAACGGTCTGCGGCTACGGCATCAGCATGTGCCTGCTTCTCTTCATCATGCTGCGGCGCAGGAAAAAAATCTTCGCGGAACATCCCGGCATGTCCCTGGAAGAACTGGTCAAGGAAAAGGGGGAACACTATGCGCCGCCTCTGTACCTCTCCTTCTCCCATCTCCGGCCGGACATGGGCATGCAGAAGCGCATTCTGAAAATCGGCCTCCCGCAGGCGGTGGAAGTATTCGGCATGTGGGGCATCCAGATGTTCTGCCTCTCCATCATCAGCGAGCTTCCCATCACGGGCGTGCTGGGCGTCCACAACATCGCCGTGCGCATCGAATCCCTCAGCTTCCTGCCCGGCTTCGCCATCGGCATGGCGGCCTCCACGCTGGTGGGGCAGTACCTGGGCGCCAGGAATGCGCTGATGGCCCGCATCACCATCTGGAAATGCATGCGGTACGCCCTCATCTTCATGACGGGCCTGGGTGTGCTCTTCTGCGCCTTCCCCGCTCTCTTCATGCAGATATTCTCCAACGGAAACATGACACTCATTGACACGGGCATCCCCGTCCTGCGCACCATGCTCCTGGTGGAACCCTTCTTTGCCGCCTGCATCGTGATGAAAATGTCCCTGCGCGGCGCGGGAGACACGCGGCGGGTCATGCTCGTTTCCTACGGCATCATGGGCTTCTTCCGCGTGGGTTGCACCTGGGCCTGGTTCAAGCTGGCCCCGGAAACCATGACCCTGTGGGGCATCTGGATGCTCTTCGCCTTTGAAATGGCTGTGCAATCCGTAATTCTCTATAAAATCGTCAAAGGACGAAGCTGGACGAAACTGCAAGTGTGATCCCCTCCTTCTGCGGCCGTCCTTGCAACAGGAGAACGAGCCTGACGGGAAAACACCATTTTCCCATTCAAATCCCGTCAATTTCTTCCCCGGCCTGATTGGCTACGACCATCCGGTTCAACAAATGGAGCAGCATCTTATCGGAATGACCTCTTCAAGCTGCCTGTTCCTCCAGTCTTGCCAGGAAGAACTACCAGCTTCTTTCTTCCCCTGCCCATCAAAATGGCTGCCCGGTTTCCCGCCGCATGGCAACAGGCAGGAAACAAATAGCAGGCTATAATCACCACTTTTCTTAAAACCTGGGAAACAGCCTTTTATTCCACTTCTTCAGAGCAGACTTCAATTTCTTCCGGTCATCTTTCTTCTTCACAGTCATCTTATCGGTGAAAAAATTTCTGTAATTGTTCATCCAAAAGCCGTCACCCCTTTTTCTCACCTGTTCAACGGGAGAAGTAAAAATTTTGGGACCTACATACTTGACTAACCATCCAACAGATCACCTCCAATATTCTAATAATATTGTCGCTAAAACTGATCCGACAGCACCAAGAACAATTGTTATAATTGTTGATAAAATAAGAGTGAAAACAGGTCTTCTTTTTACAAAATCCAAGATTTGATAATATCTTTCTTTATGTATTTTCTTTAACTCAATTTGAACTTTATCAATAATACTTCTATCGATCCTTGGATTTTCATTATGAGTTATATCATGAACACAATCATCACATAACTGCGGTTTATTAAGAGAATGAATTATATCTGTTTTAATACCACACATGTCATATATACATCCTCTTGTTTCATCATGAGCAAAATTCGTTGGTTCATGACGTGTAGGAATACGATTTCCATATCTTTTATAC
>JAJQCV010000038.1 GCA_021202525.1 Akkermansiaceae bacterium
CATAATTCATTCCGTTGGTTCCAAACAGGGACAATGCTCCGCCAAAAGTTCCTCCGGTAATGGCAATATTTACATCCCCCTTGATCCTATTGCCGCCGTCTATTACGCCGCCGACGCTGATGGAACCGGCAAAAGTGCCTCCCCCTATATTGTAATTGACTGTTCCGGAATGTGTAAATCCTTTCCCTCCAAAGGCAAGGCACCATCCATCATTATTCGTTGCTCCCTCCCAGGTCCCGCCATTGATATTCAATGTATAGGTCCCATATGTTTCCAGTTTCCCTCCGTTATTGCTGCCGGAAACAGCGAGACCTCCGAAAGACCCTGCATCCTGGGCTACATTGACTGTCACGTCACCGTGGATGATACGGTCTCTGCCTGAATACTGCAGCAGGAAGCTATTGGCGCTTCCTGCTCGGGAAAGACCTGCTCCTTCTGAGAAATTGATCACAAATTTGTTATCGTCATTCATCAGTTTGGGAAAGTCTTTCTGCCCTACAAGGCTTGAATCAACCAAATAGACGCCTGTATAAGTACCCCCCTTCAGATTCAACGTACGTTCGAACAAATCATTGTTTTCATCAGAAGAAGTTTGACCGTCAATGAATTCTGTCAATATAATATTTCCAGGGCTGTTTTCCGAAGGATCAATGGTTTGTCCGGGCGTCTCAATGGTATAGACGCCATCACTGAAATTAACATTGGTTTCTCCGTTTCCCGAAATGGAAAGACCGGACCATGACGGAGAAACGAAACAGGCCAGAAGGGCGGACAAAAGAGAGAGGGGTAAGTGCGGACGCATGATGTATAACTTATTGGAAATTAATAATGAAAAATAAACCAGCTTATATTGGGCTATACTATTACCGGATTTAAAATCCGGAGTCAATGATAATTTTTGATGGCAAATGTTTTAGAAAGGTTAAGGGAGAGGGTGAAGGGACCGATGGAATAGAAAAAGAATCATGGAGACAATTTTTAAATAGTCTCATGAATAGCATGTTAGATATGGCCTGGTCTTAATTTATCTATTCTCCGGATTTTAAATCCGGTTTTCTACAAAAAATCTAGAACAATATTCACTTGAAGGAAGGAAACCTTAATAAATTCGAAAGAAAAAATAACGTTTTCCAAGTACTCATCATTTTCTTTTTGTTCTGTTTGCAAGAGGAAGAAACCTGTTTTTTGTCTTTTGGAACACTTGATTCCGGCGAACAGTCTGATTTCGGAAGATCCGGGCCATATCGTGATCAGGTTTAATTACTTTTTTCAATATCGGGTGGGTATTTGTAAATCTGAAACATGGTCTACTTGCTGGCCGCTATTTTTCTCTATTCGGTTGGACGGTTTCTAAAGTTCTCTACCTTTCGAATACCGGGAAATCACCGGTTTCCTTATCCTGTCGGCCATGTTCATGGCAGCGCTCACGCTGAAGAATATCGGTTTTGGCGCAGCGGAGGTTGTTGTCTTCGCACGTCAGGCTTTTGATGGAGGAGCGGCGGTCGTAGCCGGAAGGCGCTACGGCGCGCCCGATCATTGGCCAAGTCCGGCGGGTGTGAAAAGAAAAGGGGCTGCCCCCTTGCGAGAGGCAGCCCCTGGAAAAGAAAAACCTGTTTTTATTTAATGAGGCAGGCGGAAGTTTCTGTTGAAGGCGGAGACTTCCTTCTTGAGCTGGTTAAAGCCTTCCGGATTCGGGCAAACCTGTTCGCCCACGTGCAGGGCCAGGGCGCGGGCGATGAATTCCGCCACCTGTTCCACGTCCTGTTCCTTCATGCCGCGCGTAGTAACGGCAGGCGTGCCGATGCGGATGCCGGAGGGCTTCATGGGGGAACCGGTGTCAAACGGAATGGCATTTTTGTTCACCGTGATGCCTACGCGGTCCAGTGCTTCCTGGGCTTCCGCCCCATTGATGCCCTTGTTGCGGAGGTCCACCATGAATACGTGGTTGTCCGTGCCGTTGGAAACGACGCGGAAGCCCAGCTCCGTCATTTTTTTGGACATGGCCTGGGCGTTTTTCACGACCTGGGCGGCATAGTCCTTGAATTCCGGTTTCAGGGCTTCGCCAAAGCAGGCTGCCTTGGCGGCAATGACGTGCATGAGCGGACCGCCCTGCATGCCGGGGAACACGGCGGCATCAATCTTTTTGGCATATTCCTCCTTGCAGATGATAAAGCCGCCGCGGGGGCCGCGCAGGGACTTGTGCGTAGTGGACGCCACAAAGTCCGCATGGGGAACCGGGTTGGGGTGCTGTCCTCCAGCCACGAGACCGGCGATGTGGGCCATGTCAACGAAAAGGTAGGCTCCGCAGGCCTTGGCGATTTTCGCCATGCGTTCAAAGTCGATCGTGCGGGAATAGGCGCTGGCGCCGGCTGTGATCATGTTGGGCTTCACTTCCATGGCCAGTCTTTCCAAGGCATCATAATCAATGGATTCCGATTCCTGGGAGACCCCGTAATGCACGACGTTGTACAGCTTGCCGGAGAAGTTGGCGCGGTGGCCGTGGGTGAGGTGGCCGCCGTGGGAAAGATCCATGGTCAGGATGGTGTCCCCGGGCTTCAGGACGGAAAAGTAAACGGCCATATTTGCCTGGGAGCCGGAATGGGGCTGCACGTTGGCGTGCTCTCCGCCGAAGAGCTTCAGCACGCGGTCAATGGCAAGCTGTTCCACCTTGTCCACCACTTCGCAGCCGCCGTACCAGCGCTTGCCGGGATAGCCTTCCGCGTATTTGTTGGTCAGCAGGGAGCCCTGGGCTTCCCGCACGGAGGGAGAGGCGAAGTTTTCCGAGGCGATCAGTTCAATGTTGTTGCTCTGGCGGCGGCCTTCTTCTTCAATGAAGGCGGCCAGTTCCGGATCGCTCCATTGCAGGGGGCTGCCGGAGGACTTGACGACACGGCGTTCGTGGCGGCCGCCTTCAAAGTCGGCGTGCAGCCAGGCGTCCAGCACGTCTTCCACGCTTTCATTGTCCACGTAGGCGGAAGCCAGGCAGAGCAGGTTGGAATTGTTGTGCTGGCGGGAAAGGGCCGCGGCGGGAGCCGTGCGGCAGAGGGCGGCGCGCACGCCCACCCAGCGGTTGGCGGCAATGCTCATGCCGATGCCGGAGCGGCAGATCAGGATGCCGCGTTCATTGGTACCGTCAGCAATGCTGCTTGCGACCGCATTGGCGTAGTCGGAATAATCGCAGGAATTCTTGGTTTCCGTACCCATGTCGGTCACTTCATGACCCCATGCCTTGAGGAGTTCTACTATGGTTTCCTTGAGGTCGACTCCGGCGTGGTCGGAGCCGATGGCAATTTTAAATGTCGTATTCATGATGGTGCATATTGCTGGCGGGGAAATATTCTGCCTCATTTCTTTCCGGCTGGCAAGTCCGGGATGAAGAATCGAATCATTCCATTTTAAAGCTTCCGGAAGCGCAGTTTGAATAATGAAAAGCGCCCCGGCTTCTGGCGGAAACCGGGGCGTGTTTTAAAGATCGGGGAGTCTTTCCCTTATTTTGCAGGTGTTTGCTGTTTCAGCATGTCCTGGACGATGTTGATGCCTTCCCGGAGTTCGGGATCCAGTCCGGAAGGATATTCCGGGGAATCGTCCAGTTCCGCCGTGGGGTCTTCCGCCACGTGCATGAACTGTTCATTGTCCTTTTCAGGATTGGCCAGGGGCAGTTCGGGCGCGTTGATGTCGTCCAGCGTCAGGCGGTAGATTTTGTACTTCGCGGCGTCGTCCTTGGCCATCTGCGCAAAGCGGGTTTTCCTCTCCTGGTTGATGGATTTGCGGCGCTCTTCCAGGGAGGCGTTTTCCTGCTCGCGTACCTTTTTGTTCAGGGAGAGCTTGTTGTCCTTGATGCGCTGCTTCATCATGGCGATGTCTTCCTTGGCAATCTGGAGGTCGCGGTCCTTTTCCACGCGTTCGGCGCTGGCCGCTTTCAGGGCGGGGAGCATGCCGGCGATCGCGGAGTCCTTCTTGTAATTATGGCAGGGGGGAATCTGGTCGTAGGGCATGGCGTAATCCAGAATTTCCTCTCCCAGTTCAAAGGCCGCCGTGGCGGTGGGAAGCTGGATGTCGCTTTCCACGCCCTTCAACTGTGTGGAGCCGCCCGGCACCCGGTAGAACTTCTGCGTGGTGACTTTCAGCAGGCCGGCCCGGTCCCTGGCGGAGAAGTAGGGCAGGTACTGCCCGATGTCCACAGGCTGCTGCACGGTTCCCTTGCCGAAGGTGGAAGTGTCACCCACGATGACGGCGCGGCCGTAGTCCTGAAGGGCGGCGGCGAGAATTTCCGAGGCGGAGGCGCTGAGCTTGTTGATCAGCACCACAATGGGGCCCTTGAAGAGTTTTTCACGGTTGTTGGCGGTTTTCACGTCCACATTGCCGCGGGTGTCCTTGATCTGCACCACGGGACCGCGTCCGGTGAAAAATCCGGTCATCAGGCGCACCTCTTCCAGGGAGCCTCCGCCGTTGTTGCGGAGGTCGATCACGAGGCCGTCCACTTTTTCCCTGTTCATCCGTTCCAGGAGCTTTTTGACATCTGCGGCGCAGCGGCGGTCGCCGCCGTCCATGTCTGCGTAAAAGGAAGGAAGGCTCAGCACGCCGATGCGGTTCTGGCCGTCCGGAGCACCGTTCAGTTCAATGATTTCCGCTTTGGCCAGTTCGTCCTTCAACGGCACCTTGGAGCGGGTCAGCGTAATGATTTTGGCCTGTCCGGGAGCGTCCGCCGGTTCCACCTTCAGGCGGATCTGGGAGTTTTCCGATCCGCGGATCATGTCCACCACCTTGTCCAGCTTCATGAACAGGATATCCACCATCTCCCCGCTGTTGTTGGAGTCAATGGCCACGATGCGGTCGTTGAGCTTGAGTTCTCCGGATTTATCCGCCGGACCTCCCACGACGATTCCGTTGATCTTCGTGGAGCCGTCGTCCTCGCCGCCCAGCAGGGCGCCGATGCCGGTGAGTTCCGGGCTCATGGAAATCTTGAAGCGGTCCACCTGGCGGGCGCCCATGTAGTCCGTGTGGGGATCGTAGGTCAGGGCCACCGCGCTCAGCAGGGTTTCCGCCACGTCTTCCAGGTCCGTTTCCTGGATATTGCGCTGAATGCGCTCATAGCGCATGAGAAGCTTTTCTTCCACGGGCTTTTCATTGGCCAGCGGATCGGGCTTGTTCTGTTCCTTGGCCAGGCGCGCCACGGTCTCGCGGCGCAGGGTCTCGGACAGGAGCTGTTCCTCCACCATGTCTTTCCAGACCTGCTGCATTTCCGCTTCGTCCCTGGGCCAGGAGTCGATCTTGCGGCGGGAGCGTTCAATGGTCTTGTCCTGTGTGAATGTAAAGCCGCCCTGTTTCAGCAGATCGCGCGCATAGGCAATGCGCTGCATGGCGCGCTGGCGGTACAGGGCGTGCATGGCCTTGGCCGCGTCCATCATCTGGCCGGACATCAGGTAGTCGTCCAGTTCCCTGCCGTACTTCTTCTTCAGGGCGTCCACATCCTGCTGGGTGAAGAAAATCTTGCTGGGGTCCACCTTGCGCAGATAGGTTTCCAGAAACTTGTTGGAAAGATCGTCGCTGAATTCCTTGCGGGAAAAGTGGAAGTTCTGAAGCAGCAGGGACATCTGCTTGCCTACCTGGTTGAAATCGGTGGCCGCTGAGGCGCAGGAAGTGATGGCTGCCGCGGCAATGGCCGAAAACGCTGTAAGTCTGATCCAACGGAATGAGTGCGTGTTCATGGGGAAAATGATGCGTAATCCCTCCATTCACGGAGAGATGTAGTGCTGGGTTGTAAGTGTTACTGATTTGCGTGTGAATGTCTATCTCATAAAACGTCCACATGACGCTATTTTTGACGGTGTTCCCGGAAGCCTTTTAAAATGGGGAAAATGGGACTCTTTCGCATGTATGAAAAAAATAACGGGGGAAAAAGCCGCGTCTTCCTGCTCCGGCGGGCCTCCCGTACGGCGGCTTTCTGAAGGAAGCCGTTGCGCTGAGCCAATTCAGTATTGAGGTCAGGAACGTTTTCTGTACACTTTGCGCGAGTATGACCACACCACCCCGGGAAAATGCCCCTGCCGGAAGCAAGATGCGCGTGCTGTTTCAGCGTTTGTTCAGCACACTTGTCCTGCTGGGTCTGCTGGCCGGCGCCCTGGTCTGGAACCGTGAAGCCGGCTATTATGGGCTGGTCTGCATCTTCTGCATTCTGACCGCGTGGGAATGGCGCCACATGCTCATCCGGTCCGGCAAGGCGGGGCAGGCCCGTTTGAGTTTCCTGTTCGGGACGGCTTATCCGGTGCTGTTGTCCGTGGCGTGTTTTTTCAACAAATTCCGCCTCGCGATGCGGGATGAATTCAGGATGATGCCGGATCCCCTGCTGCTGGTTGTGGCGGCTCCGGTGATCCTGGTCGTGGTGGCGTTCATCCGGGAGATGAACCGTCCCGTCGTCGGGAGCCGCGCGCTCCGCTCCGTCGCTACCACTCTGCTGTCTTTCATTTACCCCGGCTGGCTGTTCGCCTTCGCCATTCCCGCCATCCATCTGGGCTACCTGGAGGTGGGGGCCGGGTCTCCGCGCATTGTGATGATGGTGCTGTGGGTGATCCTGGTGACGAAGATGACCGACATTTTCGCTTACGTCAGCGGACTGCTGCTGGGAGGAAAATTCTTCACCAAAAAATTAATTCCCCATATCAGTCCCAAAAAAACGTGGGAGGGCATCATCGGTTCCTGGCTGCTGACGAATGCCGCGGGGATAGGCCTGGTATTCCCGATGTTCGGCGTGGTGTCGCTCTCTCCCACATCCGTCCTGATGCTGGTGCTGGGCATTACCCTCATTTTTATTCTGGCCGTTTATGGGGATTTGGCGGGCTCTCTGGTCAAGCGCAGCCTGTCCGTGAAGGATTCGGGCTCCCTGCTGCCGGGCATAGGCGGCCTCTTCGATCTCATTGACAGTCCGTCCTTCACCGTTCCGTTCCTGTGTCTTCTGATGATGACGGTAGTGTATTGAGCGGAAACTCCGGGAAAAAAATCCGTAAAGCCGCATGTCTGGTACGTCTCTTCCCATCGAGGAAATCCGCGGGGAATTTCTGGAGGCCCTGAAGGGGGCGTCCCCTCGCATTCTGCTGAAAGCGCCCACGGGCTCCGGGAAATCCACCGGAATTCCTCCGATGATGGATGATGCGGGGCTGGGGGAAAACGGCCTCATCGTCGTCGTTCAGCCGCGCCGGATGGCGGCCCGCCTGCTGGCCCGGCACGTAGCCAGGCTGCGTGGAGTGGAACTGGGGCGGGAAGTAGGGTACATGGTCCGCTTTGAGCGGCACATATCCTCCCGTACCCGCATTGCGTACGTGACGGACGGCGTGCTGGAACGCTGGCTGACGGACCGCCCCTGTCTGGAAGGGGTGAGCGCGGTGGTCTTTGACGAATTCCATGAACGGAGCCTTTCCGGGGATTTGTCTCTGGGACGCGTGCTGGAGCTTCAGGAAGGCCCGCGGCCGGACCTGGCCGTGGTGGTGATGTCCGCCACGCTGGAAATGTCCGGCCTGCGGGAGTACATGGGGAAATCCTGCCGGGAGCTGGAAGCCTGCGGACGGCAGTACCCGGTGGAAATCACGTACCGTTCTTCCCGGCCGGTCAGCGACGGACGCGGACGGGTGATGCCTCCAACCGTCTGGGACCAAGCCGCGGAAGCTGTCCGTGAGGCGGTGAAGGATGCCGTCTGCGGAGACATTCTGCTGTTCATGCCGGGCGTTTATGAAATCCGGCGCACGGTGGAGTTGCTGGAGAGCAAACCGTGGCTGGGGGACCGGGACATTTTCCCCCTGTACGGGGCATTGAGTCCGGAACAGCAGAACCGCGCGGTGGAAAAGGGAAGCCGGCCGCGCGTCATCGTCTCTACGAATGTGGCGGAAACCTCCCTGACCATCGAGGGAGTGAGGACCGTTATTGACACCGGCTGGGTGCGCCAGTCCGGATGGGATCCGTACCGGGGCATGGACACCCTGCACCTGGTCAGGATTTCAAAGGCGTCCGCCGCCCAGCGCGCGGGCCGTGCGGGCCGCGTGGCGGAAGGCCGCTGCTTCCGGTTGTGGAGCGAGGCCGAGCAGGCGAAGAAGGCGGAATTCGACCCTCCAGAGTGTTTCCGGGTGGACTTGTCCGGAGCCGTTCTGAATCTGTGTTCCTGGGGCGTGGCGGACCCGGAAGAATTCCGCTGGCTGGACAGGCCGGACTCTCTGGTTCTTCAGCGGGCGCGCCATCTCCTTGCCTCTTTGGGAGCCGTGGACGGGGATGGGCGCCTGACGGAGACGGGCAGGAGAATGACGGCGTTTCCGCTGCCGCCGCGGCTGGCCCGCCTGATCGTGGCCGGGCAGGATGAACGGTGCGCGGTGGAACTGGCCGCCATTGCGGCGCTGATGCAGGGGGAAGGCGTGGAAGCGAAGGGCGGCCTGAACGATGATCTGCGGGATTCCGGCGATTATACGGACTTTCAGGCGGAATGGCGCGCTGTGGGGAAGGCCCTGGATTCCCATTTTGATCCGGAAGCGTGTAGCCGCCTGGGCATTTCCGCCCGCGGTGCGCGGGAAGTGTGGATGGCTTACCGGCAATTGCTGTCCATCGGCAGCCGCGGGCATTCACGGGAAGTGCCGGAGCCGGATTTCCTGGCGGCACGTTCTTCCGTGGTCCGGGCGATGATGGAAGGGTTCGCTGACCATGTGGGCGTCCGGAACGGAGTGGCGGCCAACACGTGCCGCATGGCGGGCGGCATGGGCGGCAGGCTGTCCGAAGGAAGCGTGGCTTTGCACGGTCTGCACTTTGTGGCCGCGGAAATGGCGGAACTGTCCGGAAAGGCGGTGGAAACCCGCATAGGCCGCTGCACGCTCATTACCCCGGAAGAACTGCGCGCCGTATGGCCGGAACGTTTTTCCGGCGGGGAGATGGCCGTCTTTGACTCCGGCCTGCGCCGCGTGCGTTTGCACCAGCGCCTGATGTATGAAGACCTGGTGCTGGAAGACCGCGACCGCGGAGACGCCCCGGCGGAACTGGCCGCTCCCATTCTGGCGGAAAAAGTGGTGGACGGCACCTTGAAGCTGGTGAAGTGGGACCACGCCGTGGAGCAGTGGATACGCCGTCTGAACGGCCTGAGCCGCTGGATGCCGGAGCTGGAACTGCCCCTGTTCGGGGAAGAAGACAAGCTGGTGGCCATCGCCATGGTCTGTGAAGGCGCCGCGGGGTACAAGGACATCAAGGAGCGGGAGATCATGCCCGTGCTCCGGGACTGGCTTTCCGGCTGGCAGGCGAAGGCGCTGGACGACTACGCCCCGGTAAGCCTCACGCTCCCCAACGGACAGCATGCCAAAATCCGGTATGAGGAGGATTCCACGCCGGTGATCGGCCTGACGGTGCAGAGGTTGTTCGGCGTGGCGGAATCACCCCGCATTGCGCGCGGCGCCGTGACCGTGAAAGTGGAAGTGCTGGCCCCCAGCCAGAGGCCGTGGCAGGTGACCGGCTCCCTGGAAAGTTTCTGGCGCAACGGGTACGGCCAAATGAAAAAAGACCTGGCCGGGCGCTACCCCCGGCACCGCTGGCCGGACCCCTCCGAACTGGACTTTCTGCGTCCCTCCCGCTGACGGGCCGGGAAGGGTGAATTTTCTGTAACAAAACAGTGGCAAAATCTCCCTTTTCCGTGTAAAGAGGCGGTGGTGCAGCTCGCGGACGCCCTCCGCCCACCATACACAAGAGACAGTTATGGACTCAATTTACTGGATTATTATCGTAGCCCTGCTGCTTCTGGCGGCGTTTGACTTGATCAATGGCGTCGCGAATGACGCCGTCAACTTCCTCAACTCCGCCATCGGTTCCAAGGCCGCCCCCGTCCGGGCAATCCTTGCCGTGGCCTCCATCGGCGTCCTGGTGGGCGCTTGTTTTTCCGGAGGCATGATGGAAGTGGCCCGCAACGGCATCTTCCATCCCAACATGTTCAGCTACCATGAAGTGATGCTGCTGTTCCTGGGGGTGATGATCAGCGAGGTGATTCTTCTGGATACCTTCAATACATTCGGCCTGCCCACCTCCACCACGGTTTCCCTGGTATTCGGCATTCTCGGCGCCGCCGTGGCCACGGCCCTTTTCAAGATTTCCAAGCTCCACCTGGCGGAAACGGTGTGGGACTTCATCAACACGGACAAGGCGTTTGAAATCGTCACCGGCATTCTTCTCTCCGTAGCCATTGCCTTCACGGTGGGTACCATCGTCATGTGGATTTCCCGCCTGGCGTTCACGTTCAAATACCAGTCCCGTTTCAAATGGTTCGGCTGTTTCTGGTGCGGCATTGCCATGACGGCCATCGCCTACTTTGCCGTATTCAAGGGATTGAAGGAATCCACCCTGCTGGACCGCGGCATGATTGCTTACATTGACCAGAATCTGGGTCTGGCGGTCCTGGTCGCCTTCGCGGGCTTCTCCGTACTCATGTTCCTGCTTCAGCACCTGTTCATGACCAATATCCTGCGCCTGACCGTCCTGGCGGGAACCTTTTCCCTGGCCCTGGCATTCGCGGGCAATGACCTGGTGAACTTCATCGGGGTCTTCATGGGCGGCCTGGACTCCTTCCAGTACGCCCGGGGCGTGGTGGCGGACGGCGGAAGCACGGCGTCCATCACCGCCATGGAATGCCTGATGCCCGGCAAGGGCGGCCCCGTGAACCATTACATCCTCTTTGCGGCGGGCTGCATGATGATCTTTGCGCTGTGGTTCTCCAAAAAGGCCAAGACGGTCATCGCCACCGGCGTGGAACTCTCCCGGCAGGGGGAGGGCGGTATTGAGCGCTTCGGCTCCGTGCCTCCGGCCCGCGCCATCGTGCGCAGCGCCATTGCGCTGGGGCGCGGTGTGAAAAAACTCATTCCCGCCCGCATGCTGGTGCGCATGAACCACCAGTGGGACCCCGCTCCCCAGCCCCTGAATCCCAAGGACCGCGTGGCGTTTGACCTGATCCGCGCCACCGTGAACCTGACCGTGGCTTCCCTGCTGATCGCCTGGGCCACCGGCAAGCAGCTTCCGTTATCCACCACGTATGTGACGTTCATGGTAGCCATGGGCTCTTCCCTGGCGGACAAGGCCTGGGGAAGGGAAAGCGCCGTTTACCGGGTTACCGGCGTGCTTACGGTTATTTCCGGCTGGTTCATGACGGGCCTGGCCGCCTTTACGCTGGCCGCCATCATGGCTACGGTGCTGCATTACGGACAAATATATGCCATTTTCGGCCTGCTGGCGCTGGTGGCCGTCATTCTGGTGAAATCCACCGTCATGCACCGCAAGCGGGAAAACAAGCTTTCTCCCGAACGGTTCGACCAGATCACGGAGGAAAACATTCTGGACGTATGCAGCCACCAGATCGTGGACAGCACGCTCAAGCTCCGGGAAATATACAACGATACCGTGGAAAACTTCTTCCAGGGAGACCGCAAGGCGCTCAAGGAATTGTCGGAAGCCGCGGAACGCCTGGCGCTCACCAGCAGCGAGCACCACAAGTACGACATTCTTCCCATCCTCTACAAAATGCAGTCCCGTTCCCTGGACATGGGTTATCACTACGTCCAGGCGCTGGAACATTTGAATGAAGCCACGCAGAGCCTGGCCCAGTTCTCCGAATCCATCTTTACCTATGTGGACAACAACCATACGCCCTTCACCATTGACCAGGTGGGCGACTTGAGGGAAGTCCACTCGGCCCTGATGAAACTGCTGGACGAATACTGCAAAATGCTCCAGACGGGAACCTACACCCAGTTCGATTACACGATGGTGGCGCAGGAGCAACTGCTGCAGCTTGTGGCCAAGGCCACCAAGCGCCAGATCAAGAGAACCCAGCGCAACCAGACGCGCACGCGTTCCTCCCTGCTGTATTTGAACATGCTCAATGAAATGAGATTCATGGCGGTCCAGGTGCGTGCCCTGACGAATGATGAAAGGAATTTCGTGGCGGCGTAAGCGGGATATTCGGGGGAGGGGAACGGACCTTCCTTATTTTCTTCAGGAAAGGCGGGATAGTCTTGAACCATTCTTTTCCCGGTTATTTTGACAGAAAAGAATCATTCGGCAACGGGGAGAACGGAAGCCCCTTTCTTTTTTGAACAGCATTGATTTTACAATGAATTAAGGAAAAACGGCTGCGGAAAAAATCCGCAGCCGTTTTTCCGTTCGGAGATACTGTTTAAGGCTTGTGTCATACAAAAAAGAGAAATGTTTGAACATATTCACGTCCCGGCTGTCTCACCCATAACGGTTACGATCCGGATGCAGTGAAAGAGAGAGCACTTCATCCACCAAGGATCTCTCCGTCTTCATAGGTAGTTAGTTGAACAGCAGCCCCGGCGAAGTGATTCGCCGGGGTTTGTTCGTTTCTATGGATAACATTCTCATGAAGTTGGGTGAAAATTGCCGTCAGGTATCCAGCTAGGCCGTGATATTGTGGAAAAGGTCCGCATGGGGACATTTGCCGTCTCTGACAAATAGGCCGTTACGGTTCCTTTTGAAATAAATCGGTATTCGGGCGCGTCCGGATGCCGTCAAAAACTGCCCGGTTATTACAGAGGCCATGTTTCATTAGGGGGGAAAAGATGCTTCTTTTCCGCTTTTAATGCGGGAAAACGTATTTCCGTCAAAGCATTTTATAAGGATGCACGAATTGCCGTCCGTTGATGGCTCCTTTGGAGAAAAAGGGGAGATGGGAGGCAGGAGCGTATCCGGGAAGGAATGCAATGGATACTGTGCCGGAAAACGGAGCAGAGCATGGGGGCGTACCGGAGATTTTTAAGAATTGGAGGAAATGGCAGGTGCATTTTTGCCTGAACGGTTTCATCATGAATTGTCGTTACGTTTGATTGACGCGGAGTGTCTGTCAGGGCATAGTGGCGCGGTATGAAGAGAGTGCTTTGCGTGATCGCCGGTACATGCGGTTTGCTCGGATGGGCTTCTGCGGACGAGATAGGCATGAAGAATGTCCTGTCCGTCTGGAACAGCAGGCAGGCGGACTGGGAATCTGCGTTCAAGATAGCTGAAACGGACGCGAAAAGAGCGGAACTGCTGAAAAGCCAGCCGGACGCCGTCTCCGTAGCCAGCGACTTGTGGAGGCAGGTGGGCCGCGATCTCTCCAAGCCTTATGCCCTTCCGGCCATTGTCTGGTTCCTGGACCATCCGCAGGCCCTTGAGAAAGCATTTCCCAATGGAGATGTTGCCAGGAAGATCCTCCTGAACTGCCTGAATGCCCTGGAAAACAATATGGTGATGGAAAAGGGCGCGGGACAGGCGGCCCACGCGCTGAGCAATTCGCGCGATTTGCGCTGCCGCACCATCCTGGAAAAGATCAAGGATTTGAACCAGTTCCCGGAAGACCAGGGGCTGGCTTCCCTGGGACTGGCGATGGTCATGAAGGAAAGTTCCGGGATGCAGCAGGATGACTCCCGCCTTGTCGCCGCCAGGGGCAGGCTTCTGAAGGACGCCATCATCAAGTGTTACGATGCCAAATTCGGCCCCGTTCCCGTCCAGGACCTGGTCAAGGAGGAACTGTATGAAATCCTCAATCTCAACATCGGCCAGACGGGGCCTAAAATCAAACTGCCTTCCTCCGCTACCGGAACCTGGGTGGAAATCCCCTCCGGAGACAAGCCCGTTCTGCTGGTTTTCTGGGACCCCTGGGATGCCATGTCCGTCAAGTTTTTGGAAAAGGCGGCCTCTCTGCGCAAGGAATTTCCGGGGATGACGGTGATGCCCGTGGCTCCGGTCTCCGAAGAAGGGGTGAAAAAGGCGCTGCTGAATTTGAATCTAGACATTCCCTCCCTGGTGGACGCCCAGGCGGTTGCATTCAAGGATTACCGCGTGGCCCATACCCCCCGGGTATATCTGCTGGACCCCCAGGGGAAGATTCTGATGCGCGGCACCCCGGATATGCTGTTTGACGCCAATCTTTATGCCGCCATGAACAAATTCGGAGGGAAGGAGGATGAAAAGGCTCCCCAGGCTCCGCCGGCTGCACCTGCCGCCGTGATTCCGGAAAGAATCAATTCACCGGACACGCGTGTTCCTGCGTCCCGTCCGTCCCCGGTTTCACGGCAGCCCGTTCGTCCGGCTGTTCCGGTAGCGCCTCCCGTATCCGCTCCCCCTCTGCGTCCCATTCCGGAATAGCCGTCTCATGGAAAGAACCCCGATGAGAGCGGCGGCGGAAGCCGTGGCGCGGTCATTGGCCCGGGCCGGCCACCTGGTATATTTTGCCGGGGGATGCGTCCGGGACCGGCTGATGGGGTATCCCGTGAAGGATATAGACATTGCCACTTCCGCCCGGCCTGATGAAGTCTTGCGCCTTTTTCCCGGTTCGTGGGAGGTGGGCGCCGCCTTCGGCGTGGTGCTGGTTCTCCACAAGGGCTTCTGCTTTGAGGTGGCCACGTTCAGGAGGGATGGGAATTACAGCGACGGACGCCGCCCGGACGCCGTCTATTTTACGGATGCGTGTGAAGACGCCCGGCGCCGCGACTTCACGATGAACGGCCTGTTTGAAGAACCTTTCTCCGACCCTCCCGGCGGCATTGTGGATTATGTGAATGGCGTGGCGGACATTGAGGCGGGCATTCTGAGGGCCATCGGGAATCCGGACTGCCGCTTTGAGGAAGATTCCCTGCGCCTGATGCGGGCGGTCCGCTTTGCCGTCACCCGGGAAGTGGCCATGGAAGCGGAAACATATGCCTCCGTTTGCAGGAACTCCGGTCTGCTGGCCCGGATAGCCCCGGAGCGCATCCGGGAGGAGCTGGACAGGATACTGCTGGCTCCGCGCAGGAGGGCGGGGGTGGAAATGCTCGTGGAAACGGGACTCATGAAGAACATCATCCCGGAAGTGTACGGAATGGTCGGTTGCGGGCAGCCCCCCCAGTGGCACCCGGAAGGGGATGTGTACACGCATACCCTGATGATGCTGGAAGCCCTGGGGGCGGACGGAAGCTCCGTTTCCCTGGAACTGGCCCTGGCCGTGCTGCTGCATGACATCGGAAAACCCGCCTGCCGGGAGGTGGATGAAACGGGAAGAATCCGTTTTTCCGGTCATGACAAGGAAGGCGCCGTGCTGGCTCGTGTCATTTTGCGGAGGCTGAAATACTCCAATGCCGTGGTGGATGCCGTGGCGGACATGGTGGAGCGCCACATGCGCTTCATGCATGTCCGGCAGATGAAGAAATCCACCCTGAGAATGTTCATGAATTCTCCCTTCTTCCGGGACGAACTGGAGCTGCACCGGCTGGACTGCCTTTCCTCCAATGGATTGATGGATAATTGGCAATTCGTTCGGGACGCCAGGGAATTCTACCGGCAGGAGCCTCTGGTGCCGCCACCCCTGGTGACCGGGCGCGACCTGATGGCGCTGGGGTTTTCTCCGGGGCCGGATTTCAAAAAATGGCTTTCCCATATCCAGGAACTCCAGCTGGAAGGCACGCTGCGGAACAGAAGGGAGGCCTTGCTGCGGCTGGGGCAAATTGCCCCGGTGGATCAGAATACACTTGCAGAGTACCTGGAAAAACTAGCATTATAAACGGACTCCTTTCCTGCGGAAGGAAGAGGGCATCGCCTGTCCCCTTCTTTTCCGGGGAAGGGTTGCATCAAGTCATATCAATTCATGCGTCCGGTCATCTATCAACTGTTTGTCCGCCACTTCTCCAACATGGAAATGCACGGAGTGGACTGGGGAAGCCGGGAGGAAAACGGCTGCGGCACATTTAACGGGGTGACGGACAAGGCTCTGCGGGAAATTGCCAGGATGGGCTTTACCCACATCTGGCTGACGGGCGTGCTGAGGCATGCCACGCAGACGGCCCATCCCGGGTTGCCCGCGCAGCCGGAATCCATCGTAAAGGGGCTGGCCGGCAGTCCCTATGCGGTTCTGGACTACTTTGACGTGGACCCGGACCTGGGCTCCGTTCCGGAATTGAGGATGGAGGAATTCAAGGCCCTGGTCAGGCGGTGCCGGACCGTGGGGCTGGTGCCTCTCATGGACTTTGTCCCCAACCATGTATCCCGCGCTTACCTGGCGGACTGGGACGGCCATGACGACTTTGGGGAAGGGGACGACCACCATACGTTTTTTTCACCGGAGCAGGGATATTTCTACCTCACCTCCAACAGCCCCGGAGACGGCCCCCCCCTGCGCCTCCCGGACGGCTTGTTCGAAGGGGAAATGACCTTCGGCAGGGTGACGGGGAACAATGCAGTGACATGGGAGCCGGACCGGTGCGACTGGTATGAAACGGTAAAGCTCAATTACGGCTATAACTTTCTGGCGGGGCTCCCGGCCCTCCGCCTGCTGCCGGACTGGACAAGCCCCAAGCAGAAGGTCCCCAAGACATGGAGGATCATGGACGATATTCTTTCATTCTGGCAGGGGCTGGGAATCGGCGGGTTCCGGTGCGACATGGCCCAGATGATTCCCATGGCGTTCTGGAAATGGGCCATTGCCCGCTCCCGCGTGCGTCTGCCCGACGTGTTTTTCATGGCGGAGGCGTACAATGACCATCTGAAAACCACTCCGGGCGATCCCTGTACCGCCCTGCTGGAATCCGGATTCAATGCCGTCTATGACGCCGATTGCTACCATCTGGCGGAACATGTCTATACGCGGGGGAACTGGGCCAATGATTTTGACCGCCTCTTCCGGAGTGAGCCCCAGTATTTGACCCACGGCGTCCGTTATGTGGAAAACCACGATGAAAAGCGCGTCTGCTCGCCAATAGCGTGGGGCGGGACGGGGCGCACCATTCTGCCGGCGATCATGACGCTCGTGTATGCCTCCGGCAAGGGCCCCGTGCTGGTGTACAACGGGCAGGAGGTGGGGGAACGCGCGGAAGCTCCGGGCGGCTTTGGCGGTCATAATGGCCGGACCAGCATCTTTGACTATACCTGTCTGCCGCAGTTGCAGCCCTGGGTGGCCGGCGGCAGGTTTGACGCCTCCCTGCTGGACGAGGATTCCACGGAATTGAGGGACTTTCACGCGCGCCTGCTGCCCCTCCTCCAGCATCCCGCGCTGGACCGCGGGGATTTTTATGGCCTGAACTGGGCCAATATGAAAAACACCACTTTCGGCAGGGAACCGGCGGAAGACACTTCCGGACACTGGGTGTATGCCATGCTCAGGTATCATGCCCATGCCCATTCCACGGTGCTGGTGGTGGGAAATCTTTCTCCAGCCATCAATTTCTATAACCTCTGCATCTCCATTCCCCAGCATGCGTTCAACTGGTGCGGCATCCAGACGGCGAAAGTGCGCGCCAGAAACCTGATGGAGAAAGATGGGAAGGACAGATTTTTTGACAGGAGCGAACTGATGGACAGGGGGCTTCCCTATCCTCTGAAACCGGGAGAAGTAGGCGTTTTGGAGCTGTCCGGAGCATAGGAGGAACCGGGGCGCGGAGCCCGCTTTTCCACGTTCGATATTTTTTGCTCCTGTGGGCGTTTTTATAATGACGGACGGAATTTAATTCGCTATAGTCCCGAAAATTCCTATGACTAGACGTTTTCCTTACTCCATGTCTACCATTCAGCAGATTGCTCTGGCGCTGGCCGTTGCCGGAGCCTGTCCTGCCCTGGCGCAGGACGGCGCAGGCGCCGCCCGCCGCGCTGCTGCCCGGATGGAAGAACAGGCGCAGGCTTCCATGCTGCTTCTGAACCAGGCGCGTCAGCAATATTCCGAGGGCAAGTACCAGGAGGCTCTGGAACTTTACCGTAAAAGTCTGAATACCTTGCCCAAAGCTCCCAACATGGAGGCCCGGCGCCGCTTTCTGGAAACCAGCATTGCGGATGCCAGTGTGGCCGTGAGCCAGGAATACATCAAGGTGGGACGTTATGACGAAGCCTCGGAACTGCTGGAATCCGCGCTGAAAACGACTCCGAACCATGCCCTGGCCAAGCGTACTCTGGAACTGCTCAAGGACCCCATCCGGACGAATCCCGCCCTGACCCCGCAGCATGCCGTGGACGTGGAAAAGGTCAACGGCCTTCTTCGCCTGGCATTCGGGTATTATGAGCTGGGACAGTACGACCAGGCCCTGAAGGAATTTAACTCCGTCCTTCTCATTGATCCCTACAATACGGCGGCGCGGCGCGGCATGGAGCAGGTGAACCGTGCGCGCGCCGGTTATTTTTCCTCTGCGCGGGATGAAACCCGCGGGAACGCCCTGGCGGAGGTAAGCGGCCTTTGGGAACGCCGTTCTTCCGTTACGGAAGTTCCCGAAGAACCGGAATCCTTCTCCCAGCCCCTGGAAAATCCCGTGGTGAGCGTGGACCGGAAGCTGGGCATGATCCGTCTGCCCAGGGTGCAGCTGGAGCAGGCCACGGTGGAGGAAGCCGTGGACTACCTCCGCAACCAGTCCCGGGTGCATGATGAAACGGCCCAGACCGAGGCCGAGAGGGGGATTAACATTTCCCTGGACCCCGGTTCCCCCGACAGCGTTACCGCCAAGGACATTGCCGCCAAGAAAATCACCCTCAATCTTCAAAACGTTCCGTTGCGTGAAGCCCTGCAATACGTGGCCCGCGCCTCCGGGCTGATTTTCCGTACGAACGCTTATGGCGCGGAACTCGTCACCCCATCCGCCGGAACGTCCTACATGGTCTCCAAGACCATTCCCGTTCCTCCCGGTTTCTTCTCCGGGACGGATTCTTCATCAGGTTCGGACGATCTGGACCCGTTCGCTTCCGGTGATTCCGGTTCCTCCGGAATGACGCTGAGACGGGTGGACCCGCAAAAAATGCTGGCCGCCATGGGATTGAAATTGCCGGCCGGCAGCTCCGTGAAATACAACGCAGGCAACTCCACACTCTTTTTCCATGGAACTCCCAGGGACCTGAACTTCCTGGAAGAACTGGTGGCGGCCAAGTCGGCGGCTCAGCCCCTGCAGGTGATTGTGAGCGCCACGTTTCTGGAAGTCAACCAGTCGGATCTGGAAGAACTGGGATTCAACTGGATCGTGAACCTCAACCTTGACCCCAACAAATGGTTCATGGGCGGGGCAGGGACGGACAAGAACAATTATAACAATACCATACTGGACAGCGCCGCCAGAGTGGCGGGGGCCGCATCTCCCGCAGGAGTAGTGGGCGGCCTGAGGTCGGGCAACCAGGTATTTACGGAAGACAGTATTGACGGCATGATCGAACGCGGCACTTCCGCCAGAAGTTCGGACGCCGTTTACACCCCCGGCGGAGCGCCGAGCATCCTGACCATGCGCGGCATGTGGAGCCAGGCGGATGTCACCATGATCATGCGGGGCCTGAGCCAGAAAAAAGGCACGGACATCATGCAGCATCCCTCCGTAGTGGTTCGCCCCGGAGAAAAGGCAACCTTCTTCAGCGGCAGGGAACTGATTTATCCCACGGAATACGATCCGCCCGAAATCCCCAACAGCACCGGCAGGGATTACAACAATGACGACTATTGGGGTGACGATGACGACGTAGGCGAACGCATTCCCATTATGCCGATGACTCCCGCTCATCCTACGGCATTTGAAACCAGGCAGCTGGGTACCGTATTCAATGTGGAGGTGACCGGCATCAGCGAGGACAAGTCCATGGTGGATCTTACGGTTGCCCCGGAAATCGTGGATTTTGACGGATTCATCAACTACGGCACCCCTATTTTCCTGCCCCTGGTATCCCAGGAAAAGGGGAAGGATGAAGTAACCATGACCAAGGCGTCGGACAACTTCATTCTCCAGCCCGTATTTTCCAGGCGCAGCATGACCTCTTCCGTCCGCGTCATCACGGGCAATACCCTGGTGATCGGGGCCTTGAAAAAAGCTACCTCCGTCCAGTATGAGGACAAAATCCCCATTTTGGGGGATATTCCCTGGGTAGGGCGTCTTTTCCGTTCCCAGGGTTCCAAGGAACAGCGCAAGGCCATCATCATCATGGTGAAGGCGGAAGTTGTGGATCCGGGAGGCAAGGAACTGTATACGCCGAATACTCCCGTTCCGGAAACTCCGGGAGGCGGTGCGGGACTTCCCGCTCTCAGTGCCGTTGAGTAAACCTTTAAAAAATCAAGCCTGTGAAAAACAGTGATTCTGATCCTGAATTCCCCCAGGGTGCGGGGAATATCATGCGCCAGCTGCATGACTCCGATTCCCGCGGCGTGGAGCGGAAAAGGGAAGTGGTGGTGCGTCCGGACGGCTCCAAGGTCATCCGTGTGGAAAAGCGCCGCCGCTCCTACAGTGATGAACACCAGGGCGACAAAAAGGCCGCGTTGAAAAACAAGCGTTTCCTGATCGGTCTCTGCATTCTGATTCTGCTTGTCGTCGGAGGACTGGTGGGAACGTACATGTACCGGCTGACTTCATTCAATACGGTGGAATTTTCCACCCGCATGCAAGAGGAACTGTCCGCTGCTTGGGGGGGGGATGTGGAAGTTTCCGGAATGGCCATGGACGGCCGTTCCCTGAAAGCCTCCCGCATCAGGATCACCTTCCCGGAAAACTCCTGCCTTTCCTTCATCACGCTGAACGGGGTTTCCGGGGAAGTCTCCGCGATTTCCCTGTTCCTGGGCAGGGTAAAGGGGGAAAGCCTCAACGTGTCACAAGCCACCATCGGCCTGCGTCCGGGATACACCAAATTCTCGCTGCCCCGGACGGGGAAGGAACTGCCGTTCGCTTTTCAGCGTTATACGGCTCCGCGCCTGGAAGTGGGGTATGCCCATGAGCAGGAACCCTTCACCCTGGAGAGGAACGCAGGGCCCTTTTACCTGACGGCGGAAGCCTACATCCGTACTTCCAGGGCTGGCGGAGCATCCACGGAATACGTCTTGGACCTTTCCCAGCAAAAATTGAAAATCAAGGGGTGGCCTCTGCTGGCCATGGATGCGGGCTCCGTCATTCTGGACAGTTTCGGCATCAAGCAGCTCACTTTCTCAGGTTTTGTGGACAAGGGGGCCATGTTCAACAAGCCTACGGACCTGAGCCCCTTCATGATTACGGGCAGCATGCGCCTGGACAACGATCTCCGCCACCGTCACTGGACGCTGACCGGCAGAAACTTTGACCTGTCCCAGCTTGTCGGGGAATGCTTCTCTTCCCTGATCAAGGTGCGCATGGGTGAACAGCCCGTGGAGGAAAAGAGTGAATTGAGCGTAACCTTCTCTCTTCCCATAGGACCGGAACAGAAAAGGCCGTCCCTGCAGGGCACCAGCGGTTCCGTCATCAAGGCTTCCATGATGCGCCTTCCCGTGTTTCAGCTTTTGAGGGCCATGACGGAACGCAGAATGGAAACCGGCCTGCCGTATTCCTCCCCCGTATTCTCGTCCGGTTCCTTTATTCTGGAAAGCGACGGTACGGACCAGTCCGTTTCCCTCAAGGATATATCCCTCTTTGAACAAAGCTTCCTGGGCGTTACGGGCAACTTGCATTGCAGCGGTCCCAATGTATCCGGGGAGCTTGTATTCAAACTGCCCTCCTACATGGCGAATGGCCGCCGCATTCCGAAGGGAGTCACGCAGGATGGCCATGACTTCGTTATTCCCGTGAAGGTTTCCGGGACGGCGGCTTCACCCACGGACAACTCCGGCGGCATGCTTCAGGAATTGAAATCCGCCGCGGAATCCGGCATTCTTCCCCCCGCCTATCCGTCCGGCGGGGCAGGCGATTCCTCTCCGGCTCCTTCCGTTCCGTCTCCCGGGCGCATTACCGTGGACGGATTCATGTAATACTGCTGCCGTTTCATGCTTCCCCCCCTTCCCAATTTACGGAAAACGACTGAAAAGCGGACCCGCTGGTGGACGCAGATGGCCGGACTGGGCCTGTGGTCGCTCCTGCAGCCCTTGTGCATGAGTCTGAATATCCGCTCCATCAAGGAGGAGCACGACGACGTGTACACGACGCCCTTCCTGGTGGCTCTCTGGCACAACCGTACCGTCGTGCCGGGATATGCCTGGTCCCTGGCGCAGAAACCGCTCAACATGTGCGTGCTCACGAGCGCCAGCAAGGATGGGGCTCTGGTGGAGGCCGTCTGCAAATACTTTGGTTTGGAATCCGTTAGAGGTTCTTCCGGGCGCAGGGGCGCTCTCGCTTACATGGAAATGCTCCGGAAAATCCGGGAGGGGAACGTCTGCTTCTGCTTCACTCCGGACGGTCCGCGCGGCCCCATGTACCAGGTGCAGCCGGGCATCGTCAGGCTGGCCTCGCAAACGGGTCTGCCCATTATCCCCGTCTGCATAGAATATGAAAGCTGCTGGCGTCTGAACAAGGCGTGGGACCATTACGCCATCCCGAAGCCGGGTTCCAACGTGAACATTCTCTGGAAAAAAAGGCTGTTCATCCCTCCGGGCATCACGGATGAACAAGTGGCGGAATATGGCCGGCTGCTGGCCGGCATGATGCAGGAAGGTGTCCCGGACTTTCCTCCACTTACTCAATCAAAATTATGCAAATCATCGACGGAAAGCTAGTGGCCTCCCAGGTTCTGGAAGAGGTTAAGGGAGACATTGACCGGCTCAAGGCGGCCGGGATCACGCCGGGCCTGGCCGTGGTTTTGGTGGGGGATGACCCCGCCTCCCAGGTATATGTCAATTCCAAGGTGAAGAAATGCGGAGAACTGGGCATGCATTCCCGGAAAATCGTCCTCCCTGCGGATGCCTCCCAGGAGGAACTGCTTGAAGTCATCAGGGAACTGAATGCGGATGCCTCCATCCACGGCATTCTGGTGCAGAGCCCGCCCCCTCCCCACATTGACGAGGCTGCCGTCGTGCTGGAAATAGACCCCGCCAAGGACGTGGACGGCTTCCATCCGGAAAACGTCGCCAAGCTGGTGATGGAGGACGAATCAGGCTTTGTGCCTTGCACGCCGCTGGGCTGCATCAGGCTGCTGAAGGCCGCCGGCATTGAAACCGCGGGCGCCAATGCCGTGGTGATCGGCCGCAGCATGATCGTGGGCAAGCCGATGGCCCATCTGCTCATGTCCAAGCAGTCCAACGCCACGGTGACCGTAGCCCATTCCCGCACGAAAAACCTGCCGGAACTTTGCCGTTCCGCGGATATCATCGTCGCGGCTATCGGCCGCCCCTCCTTTGTAACGGCAGAATTCGTGAAAGACGGAGCCGTCGTGATCGACGTGGGCATCAACCGCGTGGAAGACGCGTCCGCCAAGCGCGGCTACCGCATTGTGGGTGACGTGGCCTATGACGAGGTGGCGCCCAGGTGCCGCGCCATCACGCCCGTTCCCGGAGGCGTGGGGCCGATGACCATCGCCATGCTGATGGCCAACACGGTCAAGGCCTGCCGCCAGCAGACGGGCGCGTAGCCCATTTCCGGTGACGCCCGTTTTTCTTGTCAAAAGAGGGAAAGTAGGGCAGTATTCACTTACCATTATGTCAAGTAAATTACTCGAAGGCAAAGTTGGTGTCGTAGTCGGCGTGGCGAACAAGCGCAGTATCGCTTTCGCGATTGCCAAGGCATGGCATGAAGCGGGCGCAAAGCTCATCTTCAACTACCAGGGCGAACGCCTCAAGGACGGCGTGATCAAATTGATTCATGAAAACTTCGGTGAGGACGCTCCCGTTTATGATCTGGACGTGAGTAGTGACGAATCCATCAATGCTTTCTTTGAAAACGTCCGCAAGCACACGGACAAGGTGGATTGCATGCTGCATTCCGTAGCCTTTGCCCCCAAGGAAGCCCTTGGCGGCGGCAGTTTCCTGGAAACGGGACGGGACGCCTTCAAGATTTCTCTGGATATTTCCGCCTACTCCCTGGTGGCGCTTTCCCGCGCCGTGGAGCCGATGATGTCCGACAACGGCAGCATCCTGGCCATGTCCTACCTGGGTGCTGAAAAGGTGGTGCCCAACTACAACCTGATGGGTGTTTCCAAGGCCGCCCTGGAAGCCTGCACCCGGTACCTGGCGTACGACCTGGGCCGCTCCCGCGGCATCCGTGTCAACTGCATCAGCGCCGGCCCCATGCAGACGCTTGCAGCCCGCGGCGTTTCCGGTTTTTCCACCATGTTCAAGGTGTATGAGGAACACGCCCCCCTGGGACGTTCCTGCACGGGCGAGGAACTGGGCGCTACCGGCGTATTCCTGGCCAGCGACGGCGCCGCCGCCATCACCGGCCAGGTGATTTACGTGGACGGAGGCTACCAGATCATGGGCATGTAACGCTCCGTGATTTTATTCTCCCTTTGGGCCGTGCCGCTTGTCGGCACGGCTTTTTTATGTCAAACGGGATGAAAGGGCCGGGGTTCCTGTATTCAGGACAAAAAAATCTTGCACGCCGCTTTCCGGTTGATTAAAGTTCAAGCGTGACAGTCCCCCATCGTTATTCATATAACGGAGAGGCATGCAGCAGCCTGGAGGAGATGCTGAACCAATACCGTATGGCCGCCCATGACTCCCGTATTTCCCTGCTCAACGGGGAGGGCGCCTATATGGAAGCTTCTCTGGCAGGAAGCGGCTTGCATTGTTGCGGGGTGGGAATAGAAACCCAGAATTACATTTGCCCCCGCGAGATGACCTTTGAGGAACTGTCTGAGGAATTCCGCCTTTTTGATTCCGGAGCGGACTATTCATTCGTGATGCAGGAATGGATCATGTTGCATGACTCTTCCTCCCTGCTGCCTGCCTTCATTAAATGGGTTGCCGTCGCGGCCGTGCTGGATGCCGCCATCATTCTGATATTCTTCGGCGTGCCGGAAAACCATGTTCTTCACTATTCCCATATTCTGGATACGTTCTCGCGCCTCCTGTTTTGGTAGGGCGGCGTGAAACGCATTTTCCCGGTACGGGGAAAGGGAGTCGGAGCGGTTTTTCCCCTCCCGGTGGGACCTTTACGGAGCGAACACCTTGAGCTTGCCGGCGCGCGTAATTTGCACGGGGGCGTTTCCCGCGTAATCTCCATCCAGTTCACAAGCCGCGTGGCCGATGGCGGCAACATGGCCGCCCGTCATCCGTACATATTCAAAACCGCCGTACCGCAGGGAATGAAACCCTCCGTGAACGCTCGCCAGCAGGCTCTCCCTGAGGATGGAAGGAGCGGCATGCTTGAAAACCACGGCATCCAGAAGGCCGTCCTCATTGCTTGCCTCCGCAAACAGCTTCATGGGGCCGCCATACCTGCGGCCGTTGCCGAAGATGATGGAGCGCCCCTCCAGCACCCTGCCGTCATCCGTCGTCAGGGTCAGGAGCGGCTGCCGTTCCGTGAAAGCCCTGGCTCCCGCAATCACGTAAGCGAAGGCCTTCCACTTTTTCTTCATCTCCCATGTCGTCAGTTCCACGGAACGGCCGTCCGCTCCGATGCCCGCCATTTGAATAAAAGGCTGTCCGTTGAAGGCAAACAAATCGACTTCCCTGGTCCGGCCCGTTTTCAACACGTGCAGGGCGTGGTCGAAATTCTGCCGGAATCCCATCTCACGGGAAAAAACGTTGGCCGTTCCCGCAGGAAAAAGGGCCAGGGCCGTATCCGTATTGCAGAGGGCGCGGGCCGCCAGCCTCAGCGTGCCGTCGCCGCCCGCCACGGCCACGGCGGGCGCTCCGGAATGCGCCTGGGCAGCCAGGCGGTTCAGCATATCCTCGCTGCTTTCCGGCTCCATGACATCGAAAACGGCGCCATATCTCTCCAGCCACCGGCGGAAGCGTCCCGCCCTGGCGCTGCGCGCCGTATTGTTGAAGAACAGGGGTATCTTCATCGGAGACTTGCGGAAAGATTCAGAATCTGCACCGGAGCCTCCGTGTGCGTGATGGCCTCCCTGCGCACCGTCCCGTCAGGCAGGAGGAATTCCAGCATGCCCCGGCTTACTTTCTCCGGCAGCGTAATCTCCAGAAACTTCCGCATATCGTCGGACGGACCGGGTGTGACGCCTTCCGCCAGAACTTCCCCCTCTTCCGTCTTGAGGGCGACATGGACGGGCAGCCTCCGGCGCCTGCCTCCCTCATCCTCCGTGATGTCCAGCATCAATTTGCTGCCGGGAACGTATTCCGGCTGGGAAGCCGCCCAGGAGGAAGCCAGCTTCATGTAGCGGTTGGTGATGTTGACGGCGGGGACAATCCGACTTTCCGGGGGGAACTCCAGCGCGTTCCTTTTCCTGTCGTAGCGCGCCTCCCAGACCAGGGGAAAAAACATTCCTTCCGCCTTCTTCCTCCAGGATGTGGCGTAAATGGCGTTCTCCGGCTTGCGGGGGTCCAGCATGCTGATGGCGGACATGACCCAGGGCGTGTTGAAATCTTTCTCATTGTACTCCAGCATCCGCCATTCTCCGTCGCACCAGGCTTCCACCCAGTTGTGATTGCCCCGGACGTGGTTCCAGGTGATCACGCCCGCCATGCGGGCCGGAATGCCGATGGAGCGCAGGGCGCAAATGAGCAGAATGCTCTGTCCGGTGCAGGAAACCTTGCCGGACTCCAGAGACTCCTTCACGCCCTGGTGGGGAACTCTCCTCTCCGTGGAATATTTGACATTCAGCGTTTTCTGTATGCAGGCGGCTACAGTGAGGGCGGCTTCCCTCCCGGTCTTGCAGGAGGAGACGAGTGGGGCGAAGAGGTTGCGGAACTGTTCCCTCCATTCGTCGCGCGGTTCGTTGACCACGGCATAAGGCAGCACGTCGTTCTCGTAAACCTCCCAGGGGACTCTGGCGGCCCAAGGGAAGCGGCTGCGGACGTCCAGGGCCAGCCTGACCTCCCTGTTCAGCCGCTCTTCCGTAATCACCGGCTTGTCCTGTTCCGGCATGTAGGCGCGTAAAAACTCCATGCCCTGGGTGACGGAATCATGGGCGGAGCAAAGGGCGGCAGTCACGCCCAGCAGAAAGACATGCGGCAGCAGATTCATGAACGTCGCCATTCATAGCTGAATTCCGGCGGGGAGACAAGCCTTCTCTTGGGTGAGAAGGGCGTTGAAATGAGCGAACAGATGGGTATCTTCCGGAGGGGTGGGCGGGAAGGGGGTATCGTTGTCCAGAACATCCTCGCAGATGTGCATGAAATCGCGCGAGGTTTTGGCCCGTTTCATGTGGTGGTCAAACTCTTCCGGAAGGCCCCGGGCGGTATAGACCAGATACTTTTTCATCCGGTGGATGTGCTTTTCCTCCACGTAATAGTCCTGCATTTCCAGCGTGCGTTCATACAGGCTGCGGATGTAGCGGAGGATATCCCGGTACGTGGGGATGGTTACGGATTCTCCCCGGAAGTGGGCGCGCAGCTGGAAAAAAATCCACGGATTGCGCAAGGCGGCCCTGCCTGCCATCAGGCCCGCCGGGGACGCCAGCCGCACCCACGCGTCCGCCGTCTGCGTGTCCACGATGTTCCCGTTGGCTATGACCGGGCATTTCAGCGTTGCCGCCGCCCATTTGACCCACTCCGTATGCACGGGGGAGCGGTAGCCCTCCCGCACGGTGCGGGCATGAATGCACACCCGGTCCGGAGCGTGGCGGGCGATCACGGGCAGAATGCGTTCAAACTCGTCCGGGGTCTCGTAGCCCAGGCGGCATTTGACGGAAAAGGCTCCGGCGGGCAGCGCGTCCCGGAGCGCTCCCAGGGCGGAATCCATGGCCCGGAGGGAGCGCAGCATGCCGCCGCCTGCGCCCCGCCTGCACACGATGGGGGCGGGACAGCCCATGTTCAGGTCCACCCCGGCGCAGGCGTGGTTCATCAGGTTCAGGGCGTCCCGGACCAGGTGCTCCGGCTCCTGGCCCACCAGCTGGCCGTAAATGGGGCGTCCGGTCGGGTTTTCGTCTATGGAGCGCATGATGTACGGGTCCATCTTTTTGTGATGGGCCACTGCTCTGAAATACTCCGTAATGAAATAATCCGGCAGGGAATTCAAGTCATTCAACGTCTTGATAAAAGCCAGGTCCGTAAGGTCTTTCATCGGGGCTAGGGCCAGGAGCATGGGCTTGTGCATACCGTGAAAAGCCCGGCTTGGCAAGCTGTGATTGTCTTGACGAAAGAAGGAAAGTGTGGAAGCTGTGAGCATGAATCAGGACTCAACCCGCAAAGCCAGAGTGAACGTGAGACGCGCCGAGGTGATGGAACTGGTGGAGAAGGAAATCCAGCAGCATTACCAGAGCGAACTGATTTCCCACATCCGCGCCGCGGGCAATGTGTACAACCTGGGCCATACGGAATTCTTCCTGGCCAGGGAATTCGGGTTCTGCAACGGCGTCCGCCGCGCCATCGACATCGCCTATGCGGCGCGCAAGGTCTTCCCGGACCGGCAGATCTACCTGATCGGCGACATCATCCACAATCCGGAGGTAAACCGCCAGCTGGAGGGGAAGGGCATTAAAAAACTCCCCTGGAAGCATCTGGACGCCTCCTACGATCAAATTGCAGCGGACGACGTGGTGATCATCCCTGCCTTCGGCGTTCCCACCTCCTTCATGGAAGCTCTGGAGGAAAAGGGAGTCCAGATCGTGGACACGACCTGCGGGGACGTCATGAAAGTGTGGAAAAGGGTGAAAAACTACGCCTCCATGGGCATCACCTCCATCATTCACGGCAAGGCCACCCATGAGGAAACCAGCGCGACGGCTTCCCGCGCCCTGGGTGAAAAGGGCAGGGGAAAATACCTGGTGGTTTATGACTTGGAGGATGCCGCCGCCGTGTGCGACTATATCCTCGGCAAAGGCAGCCGGGAAGCCTTCATGAAACGGTTTGAAGGCTGCTGTTCCCCCGGATTTGACCCGGACCGCGATCTGGAGGAAGTGGGCATCGCCAACCAGACGACCATGCTCAAGACGGAAACCCAGACGCTCCAGAAAATGATCAGGGACGCCATCGTCCAGCGCGACGGCGACGACGACAACTTCTATGTGTTCGACACCATTTGCGGCGCTACCCAGGACCGCCAGGACGCGCTGTACGATCTCTTGAAAAACCCCTTGGACGTGATGTTCGTGGTGGGCGGTTACAACAGCTCCAATACCACGCATCTGGTGGACATAGCCAGGAAGCACGTCCCCACCTACTTCATTGAATCCGCTGAAAGCATTAAATCTATCCAGTATGTGGACGCCTTTGATACGGAAACGCGGGAAGTACGGAGAATGACCACGGAACCCGTGGTGCAGAATCTGGGCAAATCCCTGAAAGTGGGCATTACGGCGGGAGCCTCGTGCCCGGCCAACCTGATTGAGGCGACTATCCTGCGCATTGCGGACCTCCGCAAATAAAAACGGCCTGCCGTCTCTGCATGGAGAGATGAAAAAGGAGCCTGCCCCGGAAGGGGAGGCTCCTGAAAAAACTGTTGATGCGGAATGGCGGCCAGGAAGGAGGGCCGGGCGGCGAACATCCTACTTTTCCAGGTCTTCCGGCGTAACGGAACGCTGCTCGCGGGAGGCGAGCAGCGCGGCCTGTTCCACGACGTAATCCGGATTGGCATCAAAGCGGTAGGCGTTGCAGTTGGGGCATGCCGCAGTGGTTTCGGACACGATGGAGCCGCAGGCTTCGCAGACCTTGAAATCCGCAGGGCGGTCGATAATCAGTTTGGCTTTATCCAGGCGGGATTGCTGCATGGTAGTCATAATAAAAACAAGCCGCTCAGCTGAACAGAGCGGCTTGCCATAAGATCGACAGAAAACCGAAGTGAAAACTTAGGCGATTTTTGCGATGGCCTTGGCGGCCTTGCTCTTGTAGTTGGCGGCGCGGTTGGCGGGGATGGTGCCTACCTTGGCGGCCTTGTCAACTGCGGAGGAAAACGTGTTGTAAGCAACGGCGGCGGCTTCCTTGTCAGCCGTTTCAACAGCGGTGGAAATCTTCTTGCGGAGGGTTCTCAGCCTGGAAGTCGTGGCGCGGTTGCGGGCGGTGCGGGTTGCGGTCTGACGGATGCGCTTGAGTGCGGATTTGGTATTGGCCATGTTCGAAAAAAGGTTCGGTTTTCGTTTCGAGGTGGCAGAAACATTAGAATAACAGGATAAAATGTCAAGCTCCGGATGTATTTTTTAAGCCATTCCGGCCGCATGCGGTCAGACTGCGGGCTTTACCGGAAAACGGCGGTGTGGCATCATAGGCGCCGTCATGAACAAGCGCGTGGATTTGCCTGAGAAAAAATATGAAGGATATATTTTTGACCTGGACGGCACTCTTGTGGACAGCATGCCCCTCCACTACAAGGCATGGCGCAAGGCCCTGGCCCGCGCAGGCGCTCCCGAATCCGTCTTCCGGGAGGATGAATTCTACTCCTGCGGCGGAAAATCCGCCAATGACGTGGTGTACTTCCTCAATGAACGCTACGGGCTGGTGATGGATGCGGAATCCACCGCGGCGGACAAGCGCCGCATTTATCTGGAAATGCTGGAGGAGGAAGGCATGCAGCCCATCGGGGAAGTGCTGGAATTCGTGCACTCCCTGGGGGATGCCCCCAAGGCCATTGCCACGGGCAGCGCCATTCCCGGCGCGCGCCGCACCCTGGCCGCCGCCGGGCTGACGGGGCTGTTCGACGTGATTTTAACCCCTGAGGACGTGGAACACGGCAAGCCGGCCCCGGACATGTTCCTGCTGGCCGCGGAACGGCTGGGGGCCGCCCCCTCCCGCTGCGTGGTGTTTGAAGACGCCGTCCCGGGCATTGCCGCCGCTGCCGCCGCAGGCATGGACTGCGTGCGGGTGCGCAGGCCGTCCCTCGCCTGATACTGTCCGCCGCGCCTGCGCTGCGGCGTCTTTTCCCGGCGTATTCCCGCAGGCGGCACGCCCCTGACTTTTCGATGAAAAGGCTTCACATTGCGCGCGGAATGCGCTAGAACCTCTTTTCCTACGCAACAAATAAAAATATTATTTGCACATGAGTACAAACGACAAAACATCATCCGCCCCGACGAAAACCCGCATGACAGGAGCTGAAGTGCTCGTGGAATGCCTCGTGCGTGAAGGTGTAGACGTCGTCTTTGCCTATCCCGGCGGCGCCAGCATGCCGATTCACCAGGCCCTGAGCCATCAGCCCAAAATCCGGACCATCCTCCCCCGCCACGAACAGGGCGGCGCGTTTGGAGCGGAAGGCTACGGCCGTGTTACGGGCAAGGTGGGCGTCTGTATCTCCACTTCCGGCCCCGGCGCCACCAACATGATCACCTCCATTGCGGACGCCTATCTGGACTCCACACCCCTGGTGGCCATTACCGCGCAGGTCATGCGCTCCCTGATCGGCCGCGGCGCCTTTCAGGAAACGGACGTGTTCGGCATGACCGCCCCCATCGTGAAGCACAGTTACCTGGTCACGGAACCGGAAGAACTACCCCGCATCATGAAGGAAGCCTTTTACATCGCTTCCACGGGCCGCCCCGGCCCCGTGGTGATTGACATGCCCAAGGACGTGCAGGAAGCCGTCTTCACCCCGGACTTCGACATGGAAATGGACCTCCCCGGCTACAATCCGGTGCTGCCCGTTCCCGAGGAAGAGCTGCAAGCCCTCATCCCCCTGATTGAAAACGCCAGCCGTCCCGTCATCTATGCCGGCGGCGGCATCATCACCGCGGAAGCCTCCGCGGACCTGCTGGAATTCGCGGAACGCACCCAGATCCCCGTGGCCACCACGCTGATGGGCATCGGGGCCATGCCGGAAACACATCCGCTCTCCCTCCGCTGGCTGGGCATGCACGGAGCCGTGTTCGCCAACAACGCCGTGAATGAAGCGGACCTGGTCATCGCCCTGGCCGCACGCTTTGACGACCGCGTGACGGGAGCTGTCAGCATGTTCTGTCCGGACTCCACCATCGTCCACATTGACATTGACGCGTGCGAGATCAACAAAAACAAAAAAGTCGCCCATCCCATCCGCGCCAACGTGAAGGACGCCCTCGGCGTTCTCAACGCATCCCTGGCAGAGAAGGGCTGGGAACGCAAATCCTCCGGCTTCACCCGTACGCCGGAATGGCTCAAGACGATCGAAGGCTGGAAGGAACAATTCCCCTTCTCCTATGAAGACCGCAAGGGCTACATCGCCCCGCAGTCCGTGATTGAGGAACTCTACCGCCAGACGGCGGACAAGGACCCCATCATCTGCACCGGCGTGGGCCAGCACCAGATGTTCGCCGCCCAGTTCTTCAAATTTGACAACCCCCGCCGCCTGGCCACGTCCGGCGGCTTGGGCACCATGGGCTACGGCCTGCCCGCCGCCATGGGCGCCTGCCTGGCCTATCCGGACAAGCTGGTGGTCAACATAGACGGAGACGGCTCCATGCTCATGAACATTCAGGAGCTGGCGACCATCCACGTGGAGCGCATGCCCGTCAAATGCATCATCCTGAACAACCAGCACCTGGGCATGGTGGTGCAGTGGGAAGACCTGAAGTACGACTCCAACCGGGCGCAGACCTTTCTGGCGGACCCGCACGACGACTACGACCCCACCCACAAGACGGAAGACATCATTTACCCGAACTATCCGCTCATCTGCGCCGGGTTCGGCGTCAAATGCGAGCGTGTGCTCCGCATTGAGGAACTTCCCGCAGCAATCACCCGCATGATTGAATCCCCGGAGGCATACGTTCTGGACGTGATGGTCCCCCATGACGTGCATGTTCTCCCGATGATTCTGGGTGGCATGAGCTACAAGGACGTGATTCTGGAACGCATCGCCGGAGACGGCACTGCCAAAAAGGCGTCCGAACTCGGCAAGGAAATCCCGACTGCCCTGTAGGGCGGAAAACATTTCCCGTTCACCATCATTCCAGACGGGGCCGCCCTTGAGGGCGGCCCCGTTTCATGTTGGCGGAAGAGAAACTAACAAATTGGGGGGAATAAAAAATGAAGGCAATAAAAAGGCGGCCCTCACCTTTGAAAACTCCGTGGACAAATGCCGGGACTGTCCTGGAAAAAGGAACCGGAAATGCGGATGAAAGACAAGCCGGGAATGACGGTGCCGTGTGAAGAAGCTTCTGGACGTTCCGTCAGGGAATGGCTAGCATGTCGTCATATCACCTGACTATGTGCAAGCCGGCCATGGCAGGAACATGAAACAATCCTTGCATGTCCTTTCTGCTGCGGCCCCTTGCGCCAACCCCAAGCTCACAGAAAATCACCGGGAAACCGGCGCACTCTGTAAGCCATTGAGGCTCGAAGATTGATAAACAAATCACTCATCATTACGACCTGCAAGGCGCAGGATGATTGAACAGGTTGGCGCAAAACGCCATTTGAACCGCTGGCCTTCAATCCCTGCGCTTCAGGCCGTCGCACCCTCACGGGTGCGTGGATTGAAACGTGCCAAAAGTGCTCCTATGGGCTCTCTCAAAAGGTCGCACCCTCACGGGTGCGTGGATTGAAACATTGCATACTCACTACAAGCTCACATAACATAACCGTCGCACCCTCATGGGTGCGTGGATTACAACACGGAGCTCCGTCACATGTTGCATACTTGCAGTTTGTGATGGACAGGAAGGAGGCAAAAGGGTGAGATAGGTACGGTATGCAAAAGGATTGGTTGAAAGATCTTTTGGAATGGAGCCCCCTTTTCCTGGTGCTTCTGGCGGGGGGAGCGCTGTGGGTGTTTTCCAAGTGGCAGCTCAGGAAGGTGGACAGATCGCTGAAGGAGTTATGGAGAGGCATTATCCGGGAGGCGGAGTCGGGCGATGCGTATTCCCAGTTCCAGGCGGGACGCATGTACCAGAAGGGGAATGGCGTTTCCAGGGATGCCATGGTAGCGGATGAGTGGTTCCGCAAGGCGCTTCCCGGATTGAAGCGGGAGGCCGATGCCGGGGACAGGGACGCCGCCTTTTGCCTGTACGAGTGTTTCAGGGAAGGGTTGGCGGTGCAGAAGGATGACGCCAAGGCTTTGTTCTGGCTTCAGCGCGCCGCGGAGCAGGAGGAGCCGGAGGCCATGTTTGCGCTGGCCCTGGAGTACCGGGAAGGGGGACTGGTGGAAAAGAATGACGATTTATTCATGCATTGGCTGAGAAAAGCGGCGGAGGAAAGGGACGAGAAGGATGCACAGTACCTGCTGGGCGCCTGTTATGAACACGGCAACGGAGTGCCGCAGGACTTGAATCTTGCAAGGGAATGGTATGAACGTGCGGCAGGCGGTCTGGCGTCCGGCGCCGAGGAAGCCCTGGAACGGCTGAAGGACTCCTAGTGCGTCAGGAGGCCGTCTTTCGGCTGGACAAAAAGGGAAGGGGACGACACTCTATGCCTTTCATGGAGGGCATAAGTTATTACAACCGTTATACGGGCCGGGTGGAGCAGGAACAGGTGCTGGGGGAGAAGTACCTCCAGTGGATTTACGGCACCGTTTCCGGGAGGCTTGCCCTGCACGCTCTGATCAAGCGCGGCATGTTTTCCGCCCTGATGGGATGGTGGAAGAACCGGCCTTCCAGCGCCAAAGGCATTGCCGCCTTTGTGGAGGAGTACGGCATCAACATGGAGGAGTCCCTCAAGGAACTGGGAGAATTCCAGCATTTCAACGATTTTTTCTACCGGCGCCTGAAGCCCGGAGCGCGTCCGCTGTCCGGAGGGGAGGAGACGGCTGTTTTTCCGGCGGACGCCCGCCACATGGGCTGGGAGCGGGCGGACCGGATCAGCGGCGTTTTTGTGAAAGGCCAGCGTTTTGATCTTTCCGCGCTGCTTGGGGATGCCTCCCTGGCGGAGCGGTATGCGGAGGGCGCCGTCGTTCTTTCCCGCCTGTGCCCTACGGATTATCACCGCTTCCATTTTCCCGTTTCCGGAATTCCCGGCATGTGGAGGAGAATGGGCGGCCCCCTGGCCAGCGTGTCTCCGTATTGCCTGGGCCGGAGCCTGTCATGGCTGTGGACGAACAAGCGGAATCTGACGCTCGTCCAGTCGGAGCCCTGGGGACAGGTGGCCATGCTGGAAGTGGGTGCCACCGGGGTGGGGCTTATTGAAGAGACTTACATTCCGGGAGAGTTTGCTGCCAGGGGGGCGGAGAAGGGATATTTTGCGTTCGGCGGCTCCACGGTGATGTGCTTTTTTGAACCGGGCAGAATCAGGCTGGCTTCCGATCTGCTGGAAAAAACCGGAGAAGGTATGGAAATGTTTGCTCGTCAGGGCGATATGATGGGCAAGTCTGTTTAATGGCAGATATCCTGGGAAAGGGAGTGAAACGGCATTCCCGGATTCCTAATCCGCACATTTATTTTGCCGCTTGCCCGACCGTATAACTTCAAGAAGATCATGGGCAAAGAGAGATGGTCAAAAAAAGACCAGACCTAAATTAGAATGATCATTTTCAATGTTTTATGAAAAACAAGGCATTTATCATTAACAATTCACGTTGTTAACGGATTAGGAATCCGTTATTTTCTTCCTGTTGCGGTATTTTTTCCGTATTTCACCCCCCATAGATAAAGGTTATGAAATGTTTATGCATTCTCGGCATGCTGGCGTCCCTGGCAACGGCACAGGCCGCCACCATTCTGAGCACGACAACCAAGGATGATCCTTCCTCCCTGACTTCCGGGGGATATGGCGCCTATTACGGTTTTTCCTTTGATCTGGACCATATGCTTGTTTCCTCCGGGGCCGGCATTGCCCAGAATTCAACGGTATACCTCCAGTCCCTGGATATCGCCAAGGCCACCAACAGGACGGATGCCAACAACGGCTTGTATGTCACGATTTTTTCCTCCGCCACCACGAAGAACGGCACTACGTTTGTAGGCCAGTCCACCACGACGATCGACATGGCCGGGGAGGGTGCGGGGGATGGATCCGCCTCATGGCAGAATGCCTCTTTTGATAATCTTGAGCTCAATAGCGGAGTGACTTATTACGTGGCTTTCACCACGGTGCAGATTACGGATGATACCGCCTGGGACGGTGTGAATTTTGTCACTGCCCGGCTGAGGATTGGAAAGGAAGCCGACGGAGTAGCTATTGGGGATGTTTATACGAATGCAGGGTTTACCAGTATCCAGTCGGGAGGCTGGGGACCGTCATTCAAGGCGGAAGTGACCGTGGCGCCCATTCCGGAACCCGCAACCGCTTCCCTGGGGATGCTGGGGCTGGCGGCTCTGCTGATGCGCAGGCGCAGGGCCTGACGGCTGTTCTTCAGTTGTTGTCGAGTCCGGCATTCCTCGTGGAGGGATGCCGGTTTTTTATTGGCGGAGCCGCCGGGAAAAGGGAGAAAGGGAAAATGAGGGGGAAAGGAAGGAAAATGCCGGGTTCTCCGGCAGTTATTTCATTTCCGCAATGGCCTGAGCCATGTTTGCGGCCTTGAAGGTGGAGGATCCCGCCACCAGAACGTCCGCTCCCGCCAGCGCACACTGGTCAGCATTGTTTTTGCCGATGCCGCCGTCCATCTGGATCAGGAATGATGCCCGGTGTTCCGTTCTCCATTCCGCGGCTTTCACCACCTTGTCCAGCACGGAGGGCATGAAGGACTGGCCGCCGAATCCGGGCACCACGGACATGACCAGCAGCAGGTCTATTTCACCCAGGAACGGCAGCACGGCTTCAAAGGGGGTGGCCGGATTGACGGCCAGCCCGTTTTTCACGCCCGCCCTGCGGATGCGCCTGAGGGTGTCGCGGATGTAGTATTCATCCCCCAGTTCTACATGAAAGCAGATGAGGTTGACGCCCGCTTTGACGAAACGGTCAAAGTAGTGGTCCGGCCGTTCGATCATCAGGTGGGCATCCAGAAAGCGGTCCGGCCCCACCGCTTTTCTGACGGCGGCGCAGATTTCCGGACCAAAGGAGATGTTGTCCACAAAGTGGCCGTCCATGATGTCCAGGTGCAGCCAGTCGGCTCCTGCTTCAAACGCGCGCCGCGCTTCTTCCCCTATTCTGGTGAAGTCGGCGGCCAGCAGTGACGGGGCGATCATGGTCATGGTCGGGGAGTCCTTTCCTGTAAAGGTTAGTTGGCTACGATGTTGACGAGGCGGCCGGGCACGACGATGACTTTCCTCACCGTCACGCCGTCCAGGAAGACTTTTACCTTGGGAGATGCCAGGGCCAGCTTTTCCAGTTCCTCCCGGGAGATGTCCCTGGGCACTTCCAGCTTGTCCCGCAGCTTGCCGTTGACCTGGATGACCATCGGTACCGTGTTTTCCACCAGCAGGGCTTCATCGCAGGCGGGCCAGTTTTTCTGGCAGAGCTGCGTTTCCGGCAGGGTGGGGAAGCCTTCCTGCAGGCGTGCATGGATTTCTTCCGTGATATGCGGGGCAAAGGGGTTGAGCAGCGTCAGGAACGCCACGTAGTCCTGCACGTCCACCACGTCTGCGGAGGTCATGGCGTTGGTGCATTCCATCATCTTGGCGATGGCGGTGTTGAAGGACATGCTTTCAATGTCGTCCGTCACCTTTTTGATTGTCTTGTGCAGTTCCTTGCGGACGGGCAGCACGGCGGCTTCCGGCGCTCCGGAGACGAGCTTGGGATTGATTTCCCATTTCCCTTCCTGGTTTTCCTGGAAGGCCACGCGCCAGACGCGGGCCAGGAAGCGGGAGATGCCTTCCACCCCCTTGGTGGCCCAGGGTTTTACGTCTTTCAGCGGGCCCATGAACATTTCATACAGGCGCAGGGCGTCCGCTCCGTATTCGCGCACGATGTCGTCCGGGTTGACGACGTTGCCGCGGGACTTGGACATTTTCTGCCCGTCTTCACCCAGGATCAGCCCCTGGTTGACGAGTTTCTGGAACGGCTCGTTGGTGCTGAGGTAGCCCAGGTCAAAGAGGACCTTGTGCCAGAAGCGGGCGTAAAGCAGGTGGAGCACGGCGTGTTCCGTGCCGCCCACGTACAGGTCCACGCCGCCGGGCGTGCCTGCGGAGCCCATCCAGTATTGTTCCGCCTCGCGGCTGACAAAGCGTTCGTTGTTTTTCGGGTCCAGATAGCGCAGGTAGTACCAGCATGAGCCGGCCCACTGGGGCATGGTGTTGGTTTCCCGGTGCACCGTGGGCGTGTAGGCGATCCATTCCGTGGCCTTGACCAGCGGTCCGCGGGGGTCTCCCGTGGGGGCAAAGTCGTCCAGGGCGGGCTGGAGCAGGGGGAGTTCGTTTTCCGGAATGGCGCGGTGGCGGCCGTCTTCCCAGACGATAGGGAAGGGTTCCCCCCAGTAGCGCTGGCGGGAGAAGAGCCAGTCGCGCAGCTTGTAGTTCACCTTGCGGCGTCCCTTTCCGCGCTCTTCCAGCCACAGGATCATTTTTTCCTTGGCCTCCGGCGTGGGCAGCCCGGTCAGGAAGCCGGAGTTCACGCTGGTGCCCTCATACCCACAGTAGCCCCGCCAGTCGGTGTCTTCGGCGGGCGGCTGCACCACCTGCAGGACGGGAAGGCCGAATACTCCGGCAAATTCGAAGTCGCGTTCGTCGTGGGCGGGAACGGCCATGATGGCTCCGGTTCCGTAGCCCATCAGCACATAGTCCGCAATCCAGACGGGAATCTGCTCTCCGTTGACCGGGTTCACGGCATGCGCGCCGGTGAAGACGCCCGTTTTTTCCTTGGAAAGGTCCGTACGTTCCAGATCGCTCTTGGAGGCGCACTGGGCACGGTACTGCTCCACGGCTTCTTTCCGTTCCGGCGTGGTGACGGCGTCCACCAGCGGGTGTTCCGGGGAAAGGACCATGTAGGTGGCGCCAAAGAGGGTGTCCGGCCTGGTGGTGTAAACGGTGATGGTTTCCCCGCCCAGCTCAAAGTCCACTTCCGCCCCTTCCGACTTCCCTATCCAGTTGCGCTGGAGCAGCTTGATGGATTCCGGCCAGTCCAGGGGCTCCAGTTCGTCAATCAGGCGTTCGGCATAGTCCGTGATGCGCAGCATCCACTGGCGCAGCGGGCGGCGTTCCACGTGGTGGCCCTTGGCCTTCCATTCCTCCACTTCCTCATTGGCAAGCACGGTGCCCAGGTCCGGGGACCAGTTCACGGCCACTTCCGCCACGTAGGCCAGGCGGCGCTGGTCGATTTCCTCGCGGGTGAGGCCCTGAGCCTCCAGTTCGGAGACGGGGCGCGCCTTTTTCAGTTCCCTGTTGTAGTAGGAGTTGTAAAGACGGAGAAAGATCCACTGGGTCCAGCGCACGTATTCGTGGTCCGTCGTGGCGATTTCCCGGTCCCAGTCATAGGAAAAGCCCAGCATCTTGAGCTGGCGGCGGAAGTTGTCAATGTTCCGGAAGGTGGTGATGGCCGGATGCTGCCCGGTCTTGATGGCGTATTGCTCCGCGGGAAGGCCGAAAGAATCCCAGCCCATGGGGTGAAGCACGTTGAAGCCGTTCATGCGCTTGAAGCGCGCCACAATGTCCGTGGCGGTGTACCCTTCCGGATGGCCCACATGGAGGCCCGCGCCGCTGGGGTAGGGGAACATGTCCAGCACGTAGCACTTGGGCCGGGAAGCGTCGAATCTCTCGTCTCCGGGGTTGCCTGTCTTGAAGGTCTTCCGTTCGTCCCAGATCTGCTGCCATTTGGGCTCAAAGACGTCAAAAGGATATGGTTTCTTGCGCTCGGACATGATGCGGAGGAATGTATACTCCGGCCGGGGGGCGATCAAGCCTAAACCCCGGCGGCGTCAGGCGTTTCCGGACCTTTCAGGGGGATGAATCCCTTTTTTCGGAAAAAAAGAAAGATCAGGGACGCATGAGGCGTATTTTGACATTGAAAGGTTTTTCCTGACGTTATTAACTAGAAGACCATGAAGTTCACAGCCTGCCTCCTCTCCGCCGCCTGCGGTGCCGCCTCCCTGCTTGCGGGGGCGTCCGCCCAGGATTCCTCCCATGCCGTTTCCGGAAAAAAGCCCAATATCATCGTCTTCCTGGTGGATGACATGGGGTGGCAGGATACGTCCTTGCCGTTCTGGACGGATGAAAAGGGCCAGCCGATCAAGACATTCCTGAACAAGCGCTACCGGACGCCGAACATGGAGAAGCTGGCCGCCCAGGGCATGACGTTTACGGATGCCTATGCACACCCCCTCTGCACGCCGTCGCGCGTGAGCCTGATGTCCGGCATGAATCCGAGCCGCCACCGGGTGACCAACTGGGTCAGGCAGCAAAACCAGACGACAGACCAGAATAACAAGAATCTCCAGCCGCCGGACTGGGCCCTCAACGGCCTTCAGCCGGTCGGAACGCCCGCCAAGGGAGTGACGAAGCGCCCCATTTCCGGGGAGGACATGCATTATAACATGACCCGCCCCTTCGCCACGGCGGCCACGCTGCCCCAGTTGTTGAAAAAATGCGGCTACGTGACCGTGCACTGCGGGAAGGCCCATTTCGGCACGCAGGGAACGCCGGGCTCCAACCCGCTGAACATGGGGTTTGACTACAATATCGCCGGAACGGAAATCGGGCATCCGGCGGATTACCGCGGCGCCAAACATTACGGAACGGGCTTCAACCATGTGCGCGGACTGGATGAAAATAACTATTACCAGGACGACGTGTTCCTGACGGAAGCGCTGACCCAGGAGGCCATCAAGAGGCTGGACGCCATCAGGAACAATCCCAAAGAAGCGGGCAAGCCCTTCTACCTGTACCTGGCCCAGTATGCCCTTCATTCCCCGCTGGATGAACGCGCCTATGACAAGAGGTTTGCGGATGCCTACAAGGACCCGCAGGACGGCCACCCGTGGTCCCAGAAGGAAAAACATTACTCCGGCCTGATCGAAGGAATGGACAAGAGCCTGGGAGACGTTCTGAAGTACCTGAAGGACAATAATTTGGATAAAAATACGGTGCTGGTGTTCATGTCTGACAACGGGGGACTGGCCCTCTCCGGAAGACTTGGCAACGTGGATTCCAATTATCCGCTTGCCTTCGGCAAGGGAGGCTGCATGGAGGGCGGCATCCGCGAGCCGATGATCGTTTCCTGGCCGGGCGTCACCAAGGGAGGTTCCCGGTGTTCCGTACCGGTCATTATTGACGATTTTCTGCCGACGCTGCTGGATGTGGCGGGATGCAGGAATTTGAAAACGCCGCAGAAGCTGGACGGCCTCAGCCTGGTGCCCCTGCTGAAAGGCGCGCAGTTCCCCGCCGACCGTCCTCTTCTGTTCCACCAGCCCAACAACTGGGGGGAAGGCAGCAACTCCGCGCGGCAGTACGGAGCTTCCACCGCACTGCGCCGGGGAGACTGGAAGTTGATCTACCGCCATGCGGACCAGAGCTTTGAATTGTACAATCTGAGGAAGGATATCAGCGAAAAGAACAATCTGGCTTCCGCGGAACCGAAAAAAGTGAAGGAAATGGCTTCCATGATGGGCAGGCTGCTCCGGGAGAGGAAGGCCCTGATGCCCACTTACAAGAAAGGGAATTCCCTGGGAGTGGCCGAGGGTACCCCGGTGCCGTGGCCTGACCAGGTGAAGTGATCCGGGCATCGAGGTTTCTCCGGTGTTGTTGCGCGGAGAGTGCCATATCCGCTTTAGACGATAGGCGGCATGTTTTCCGGTCTCCGGCAGCGGGGTGGGAGGGCATGCCGTTGTTCATGCGGATGAAGCGGTAATTTTACCGGGTGCTGTGCTTCCGCTTCCGTATTTCCTGCGTGGAAGTGCAGTGTTCCGCCGCTGTCCTTGCAAGCCGTTTTTCTTGCACAGCTCCGTGGAGCCGTGGAGATTTTCTGCTAAGAGCAGAGCAGGTTTCCCCCTGGTTTCCACGCCCGGTGTCCATTCGGAGTTTCGTCTCCGTGCGGTGTTTTTACCCCCGTCCGGAGGATAGGAAACAGCCCCGCTCCGGAAGACCGGGCGGGGCTGTTGATGCAAAGTGCCTGTTCAGGGAGATTCCCCGGAGGGACGGCTGTCTTAAAAATCGTCCGCGGGAGCGTCCGCAGCGGGGGCGTCTCCTTCGGCGGCGTTGTCCGCAGCCGGAGCATCCGTGGCGGTAGTATCTTCCGTGTCGGTTGCCGTGGCGTCGTCGGCGGGCGTTTCCGCCGCATTGTCGGTATCTTCCGCGTTCACATCAGCATCGGCATTAGCGGCCGGGGCGGCGGCAGGCTTGCCAGCAGGGGCTGCCGGAGCGGCTTCCTTGGGAGGAACGACTACTTTTACGGCGGGAGGCGCCGGGATGGGGGTGGTCAGGCCGTCAGCCTTGCGGGTGCTGACGCGCAGTCCGTCGGCATAGGCCAGGTTCTTCAGGATGGCGTAGCCCAGGGCCGGAGCCTTGTCCGTGGTGTTGACCAGCATGTTGAAGTGGTTGTTGACGGAAATCTTGCGCGCGTCCTTGCCGTTGCGGAAGGGAATGATGCCTGCGAGGTTGCCGTCGTTGTCCATGCAGATGACCCAGAAGGAGCGGTCCACCTGGACGAAGTACTGCGGCCGGATGTAGTCGGCCTTTTTCCATTCGGCTCCCTTGATGTATTCCGTCATGGCCCGGCGTGCATTGTCCGGCATGCCGCCCCAGTCCGCATATACTCTGCTGGTCAGCGTTTCGCGGCCGTTGTACCCGTGCACGGATACGTTCTGCGCGGTGGCGAACTGGCGGGCGTAGCTCTCGGGAGAGGTAGGTTGGCAAGAGCTGGTGAAGAGCGCTGTCCCTGCGGTCAGGATGCAGGCTGCTGCTGTGGTGAAGGGATGAATGTTAGTCATGGCAATCGCAATGGTTGTGTTATAAAAGAGGAAAATCCACCCCATTTCAAGGAAAAGAATGCGGGTTGTGCCGTTTTATGGCGTTTTTTTACGGTTCCGCTTCCTGGAGAAACAGGCCGCCGGGGCCGGAAGTCTTTGGTATATCTTAAATTGAAGGTATGATGGGAAATTACTAAAATTTTTCTCGCAAATAGTTGCAGATCGCTTAGGTTGTCGTTGCTTCATGTCCGCCTTTATCGTCAGCCAGCCAGCATTGGAACGCAACGCCCGCATCCTCAGGGAGGTAGCGGATGCTGCGGGGTGCCGGGTCGTGCTGGCTCTGAAGGGATTTTCCACCTGGCCCTGTTTTGAGGGCCTGCGCCCCCTGCTGGACGGCTGCTGCGCGTCCGGTTTGTGGGAGGCCCTTCTGGCCCGGCGCAGGTTCGGCAAGCATGTGCTGACCTATTCCCCCGCGTACGCCCCGGAGGAGATTGCGGAACTGGCGGAAATTTCCGACCACCTCGATTTCAACAGCCTGACCCAGTGGAACCGCTTCCGGGAGGAGGTAACGGGGCATCCCCGCTTCCTGTCCGGAGAACTGAAGTGCGGCCTGCGCATCAATCCCAAATTTTCCACGGGCCATACGCCCCTTTACGATCCCTGCGCGCCCGGTTCCCGTCTGGGTGTGACGCCGGAGTTGATGCGGGGCGCGGACCTGTCCGGCATTTCCGGACTGCATTTCCATACCCTGTGCGAGCAGAGCGCGGAGGACCTGGCGGATACGTTGGAGGCCGTGGAACAGTACTTCGGCTCCATTCTGTCCCGGCCGGAGATCACCTGGCTGAACATGGGCGGCGGCCACTGGATCACCAAGCCCGGCTACAACCGGGAACTGCTGGCGGACCTGGTGCGCGGCATCCGCTCCCGCTACGGCGTGGACGTATGGCTGGAGCCGGGGGAGGCGGTCGCCATCCATTCCGGCGTGCTGCGCTGCCGGGTGCTGGACGTTTTTTCCTCCGATGGGGTGGAACACGCCATTCTGGACGTTTCCGCGTCCGCCCACATGCCGGACACGCTGGAAATGCCCTACAGGCCGGATGTGTTCCAGATTTTGAACAATTCCTCCCTGCGGTCCGGGCAGCAGCCCGCCGTCGTGATGCAGGGGGAAAGCTATGCCGTGGCCGGGGAGCCGGGTGAAGGGCCTTTCACCTACCGCCTGGGGGCGCCGACGTGCCTGGCCGGGGACCGCCTGGGGGATTATTCCTTTGCGGAGCCCCTTTCCCCGGGAGACGAGCTTGTGTTTGACGACATGGCCCATTACACGATGGTGAAGACCACCTTTTTCAACGGCGTGCGCCATCCGGACATAGCCGTGCAGAAGCACGACGGCTCCGTGGAGACAGTGCGCCGTTTTTCCTACGAGGATTTTGAAGCCCGCCTGGGCTGAAACATTTGACAAGACTTATTGACATGGCAGCAGCTAAAGAAGGCATTAAACAGAAAGTCCGGGGGTGGAGCCATCATGATTCCGCAGATTTGTACGGCATCAACGACTGGGGCAACGGCTATTTCCGGATCAGCAAGAAAGGGGAGGTGACCGTCCGCCTGAATGATGAGGACGGCGGCAAGAAGGACATCAGCCTGTGCGACCTGCTGGAAGGGCTGAACGAGCGCGGCACGACCGTTCCCGTCCTGTTCCGCTTCCGCGACCTGCTGCGCAGCCGCATTGCGGAATTGAACGAGAGCTTCCGCAAGGCGATCAAGGAGGCGGACTACCAGGGCCATTACCAGGGCGTCTACCCCATCAAGGTGAACCAGCAGCGCCAGGTGGTGGAGGAGATCGCGGAATACGGCACCAAGTACGACTACGGGCTGGAGGCCGGTTCCAAGCCGGAATTGATCGCGGCCATGGCGCACATGCACAACCCGAACGCCTACCTGATCTGCAACGGGTACAAGGACGACGAGTTCATCGACCTGGCCCTGACGGCCCAGAAAATGGGGCTGAATATTTTCATCGTGCTGGAGATGCCTTCCGAGCTGGACGCCATCTTCGCCCGCGCCAAAAAAATGGACATCCGCCCCAACCTGGGCCTCCGCGTGAAGCTGGCGGCCAAGGGGTCCGGCCTGTGGCATGAATCCGCCGGGGACAAATCCGTCTTCGGCCTGAACGCGGCCCAGGTGCTGGACGTGGTGGACAAGCTCAAGCAGATGGAGGCCTTGGACTGCCTGAAGCTGCTCCATTACCACCAGGGTTCCCAGATTCCGAACATTTCCGTGGTGCGCGAGGGGCTGACGGAGGCCGCCCGCATTTACGTGGACCTGGTCAGGGAAGGGGCTCCGCTGGGCACGCTGGACATGGGCGGAGGCCTGGCTGTGGACTACGACGGCTCCAAGACGAACTTCCATTCCTCCTGCAACTATTCCATTGCGGAGTTCGCCCGCGACGTGGTGGAAGTGGTGGGGGACATGTGCACCAAGTACGAGGTTCCGCACCCCACGCTGGTAACGGAATCCGGCCGCGCGGTGGTGGCCTATTATTCCGTGCTGGTGTTCAACGTGCTGGACGTGACCAGCGCCCCGGGGGAGGAACCGCCCCCGGAACTGCCGGAAAACGCGCCCGAACTGCTCAAGGCCTTTGCGGACACGGACAGGACCCTGGCCCGGAAAAACATGCAGGAATGCTACAATGACGCCTGCTATTACCGGGACCAGCTCCGGGCCCAGTTCTTTTACGGAAACGCCACCCTGCGGGAACGCGGGCTGGGAGAGGCGTATTACTGGCACATCCTCAGCCGCATTTCCCGGATGCTGGCGGAGATGGAAACCATTCCGGAAGACCTCCGGGAGCTTTCCTGCTCCATGGTGGACTTCTATTACGGCAATTTTTCCCTGTTCCAGTCCCTGCCGGATTCCTGGGCCATCCGCCAGCTTTTCCCGGTCATGCCGCTTCACCGCCTGAACGAGCGGCCCACGAACAAGGCCGTGCTGGCGGACATCACGTGCGACTGCGACGGGAAGATCGACCATTTCATCGACCGCGAAGACGTGGCCACGGCCCTTCCCCTGCACGCCATCAAGCCCGGCGAGGAAGACTACTACATCGGCGTGTTTCTGGTAGGCGCCTATCAGGAAACCCTGGGGGACCTGCACAACCTGCTGGGGGACACGAACGTCGTCGGCGTGCACCTGGAAGGCGGCCGCCCCGTGTACACGCATGAGGTGGAGGGTGATACGGTGGCGGACGTGCTTTCCTACGTGGAATACGATCCCAAGGAACTCGTCAACAAGTTCCGCATTTTTGCGGAACAGGCCGTAGCTTCCGGAAAAATCACGCCGTCCGAACGCCGCCGCGCCCTGGAAGTATTCCGTTCCGGGCTGAATGGCTATACCTATTACGAACTGTAGGGAAAAGCCCCGCTCCGGCGCGGCGTACTCTTCCGAACCCTGCCGGAACAGCGGTTACTGGGGCATTTCCGCAGGGGCCTCCATTTCCTCAATCACCTTTGCCGGAGTCAGGGCCCAGAAGCGGTTGGCCGTCTGGACGGAAATTCCCTTCATGTTCAGGTACCGGGTGCGGAGCAGGGAGGAGGAGCGGTGCCCCATTTCCATTTGCAGCAGATTATAGTCCTTGAAATGCTTGGCGTGATAACTGGCGTAGGTATGCCGCAGGCAGTCCGGCACCCATGATCTTTTTCTGCTGCCCCATCCGGCTCTTCTGCGGATTTTGCGCCATTTGATCGTCCATCCCTTCGGGCAGATGGGCGTAAGCGGGCCCGGCTTTGCCCTGTCGCGGCAGAATTTGAGCCATTTGGCCAGCACGGGCAGAATGGTGACGTGGCGCGCGCCGCCCGTCTTGGTATGTTTGGAATTCAGGATCACGCAGCCGTCCCGGATGGCGATGTTTTCCCAGAGCAGGCGCTCCACTTCCTGCGGACGGATGCCAGCAAAAATCATCAGGGCCGCGCCGGCAACGCAGCTTCCGTTGAATTCGTCCATGCATGTCTTGAGCAGGAGTGTCACTTCCTTCAATGTCAGGGCGGGAATCTCCTGCTCCTTCAGGAACGGCGTGTCCACCCTCAGGATCGGGTTTTCGTCGCACCAGCCGCGCTTGACGGAGAAGGAAAAGATGCCGCTCAGGATCAGCCTTGCCTTGTGCCTCTGGCGGGAGGTGGTGAAGGTATTCATCAGAATGCTCTGGCAGTCCTCCACGCTGATGTTCCGCAGGGGCGTCTGCTCCAGCTCCGGATTGCTCTTCTTGAGCTTCTGGATGATGCTCCTGATGTCCGTCAGCGTGCGGGGCCTGCGGTGGCTTTTGGAGCGCAGGCATTCCACCACCGCCGTCCCGAAGCTGACCGTATGGTGTTTGTTCTTGATGGCGTTCAGCCCCAGGGAAACGACTTCCCGGCATCTGTTGATGGTGCAGATTTCGTCACCCAGGGCCTCCTTGATTTCCAGTACCAGCCTGGCTGCCTGAATCAGAGTGACGGATTCACCCTCCAGAAGCGCGGCTCCAACATATCGCAATTTATTCGTTTTCGGTGTTTTTCTCATATTGGTTCACGTGTTGTCACAAACACGGGTTTAACGAAAAAGGCATTCCTTATAGTAAAGAAAAATTATGTTTTCTATCGGAAAACGCGTAACCATCAAGGTTATGTTGTTACTTCCGGTTTCTTTGATCCGATCGGAAAATCCAAGGTTCCAGAGAAGCAGTGGGAAAAATGTTGGAAGCCGCCGCCCTTCCTTAATTCCGTGAGGAAAGCCGCCGGAACGCTTACTCCGGCAGAAAACGTCCCCCGGCGGAATGCCGGTCCGGTATCATGAAAGATATTGACGGCAGGGAACGTATGCAGTAAACTCATTATCCATACCATGGTTATCCGAATTCATTCTCTCAATGTGCCATGCGCGGGCCTGTGCTGCGCTCTGGGTTCTCTCCTGGCAATGGCGGATGCGCGTGAAGTGTATCCCCTGACCGGTTCCTGGGATTACCGTTTTGACGGAGGCCCTTCTGAAAAAGTAACCGTGCCGCATACCTGGAATGCGGCGGATGCGGCGGACGGCGTGAAAGGGAAGCGCGGGGACGCCAAATCCGTGGACAGCGGAATTTACAAGCGCGGGGACGCCGTTTACACCCGTACTCTGCCCGTGACTCCCAAGCCGGGCAAGAGGTATTTCATCCGCGGAGAGGGGGCCAGCATCGTTTCCGAGGTTTCCGTCAACGGAAAGCCTGCCGGCAGGCATGAAGGGGCGTTTACCGCGTTCTGCCATGAAATCACGCCCCTGCTGAAAAAGGGGAACAATACCGTTTCCGTTATGGTGGACAATACGCAGCGGGACCACATCGCGCCCCAGCGGGGAGATTTTTCCATGTTCGGCGGCCTTTACCGCCCCATTGAGCTGATCGAGACGGACCAGGTTTGCATTGACCCGCTCTTTTACGCTTCTCCCGGAGTGTTCATCACCACCCGGTCCCTGGACAAGTCCAGGGCGGAAGTGGAAGTGAAAACCCTGCTGAATGCCGCCGAAGCCAGGGGCGATGTGACCGTTGCCGTGGAAATTCTGGACAAGCAGGGGAAGAAAGTGGCCGGGAAGACGGTGAAGGCGTCCGCGGAGGAAAAGAAGAGCCTGGAGGTTCCCGCCGTGCTGACCATTTCCAATCCCGTGCCGTGGAATGCCACCAAAAACCCGTATCTGTACCAGGTGAAGGTTTCCATCCGGACGGCGGACGGCCAGACGGATGAAATGGTGCAGCCGCTGGGGCTCAGAACCGTTTCCATTGACCCGCAGCAGGGCTTTGTCCTGAACGGCAAAACCATGCAGATCAAGGGCGTCAGCCGCCACCAGGACCGGAAGGGCAAGGGCTGGGCCCTGTCTCCGGAAGATGAAGCCCAGGATATCAAGATGATTGCGGACATGGGGGCGGACGGCCTGAGAACCGCGCATTATCCCGCTTCCACGAACATTTATGACTTGTGCGACAGGACGGGGCTCGTCGTCTGGTCTGAGGTTTCCAACGTCAACCTGGTGCGGGACACTCCCGAATTCCGGGAAAACAACCGCCTCCAGGCCAGGGAAATGATTTACCAGCACTGGAACCATCCCTCCATCTGCATGTGGGGCATTTTCAATGAAATCGGCCACCAGGCGGAGGCCTCCACCAAGGGGGTGGACATGGAGGCGGAGTTGGTTGAACTGAACAAATTCGTGAAGGAAACGGACCCCACCCGCATGACGGTGGGAGCCAGCAACCAGCCCGGCCGCAAAAAGCTGAACAATATTCCGGACCACATCGCCTTTAATTCCTACCCCGGCTGGTACGGAGGCGGCCCGGAAACCATGAAGGGGAACCTGAACGGATTTATCCGCGACCATGCCTCCAAGGGCGTCGCCATCAGCGAGTACGGCCACGGCGCCAGCACGGGCATGCACGAGAATCCTCCCAGGCGCCCTTCTCCCACGGGATTCTGGCATCCGGAGGAATGGCAGACCCATGCGCATGAAATCAACTACAAGTGCATCAAGGAACGCCCGGAAGTATGGGGTTCCTTTGTCTGGAACATGTTCGACTTCGGGTCCGCCGGACGTTTTGAGGGGGAAAATCCCGGCATCAACGACAAGGGGCTGGTGACTTATGACCGCAAGACACCCAAGGACGCCTACTTCTTCTACAAGGCCAACTGGAGCTCCAAACCCACGGTTTACATCACGTCCCGCAGGTTTGCGGAGCGTACGGAAAAAACGGTGCCCGTGAAGGTGTACAGCAATGCCTCCTCCGTGAAGCTGAGCGTCAACGGCAAGGCCGTGGGCAGCGTCAGGCCGGATGAACTCAGGCGCGCCGTCTGGCCCGAGGTGGCCCTCAAGCCGGGCGTCAACACCATTACGGCCACGGCCACGATCGGCGGCAGGACCTACACGGATTCCTGCAAGTGGACGCTGAAACCCGGCAAGGAGGGGGAAAAAGGCTCGGAACGCTATCAGGACCCGTCCATCAAAAAATATAAATAAGCATTCAGCTTGCAACACTGCATCCATATGAAATCGGCACGAGCTTTTTTGTTCTCCATGCTGTGCCTGGCTCCGGCCCTTCCCCTGCTGGGGGAGGCTCCGGACTGGGAAAATGAAGAGGTAACGGGAATCAACAAGGAGGCGCCCCGCGCTGCCGTTCTCCCGGCGGCAGACAAAACCATGAGTTTGAATGGCGACTGGAAATTCAAGTTTTCCATGAAACCGGACGAGCGCCCTGCCGATTTTTACAAGCCTTCCTATTCCGTCTCCTCCTGGGACACGATCAAGGTGCCTTCCAACTGGCAGCTTTCCGGTTATGGAACCGCCATTTACACGAACGTTCCCTATCCCTTCAAGCCGAATCCCCCCAAAGTGATGGGAGAACCGCCCAAAAACTGGCCGGCGTACAAGGAGCGCAATTCCGTGGGCTCCTACCGCCGGGATTTCAATCTGCCCGCCACGTGGAAGGGTGAGCAGGTGATGATCCGGTTTGACGGGGTGGAATCCGCCTTTTATATCTGGGTGAACGGCCGGAAGGTGGGATATTCCCAGGATTCCTATACGGGCGGCGAATTTGACCTGACGCCGTATGTGAAGCCCGGCAGGAACACCATCGCCGTGGAAGTGTACCGCTGGAGCGACGGCTCCTATCTGGAGGACCAGGATTTCCTCCGCCTTTCCGGCATTTTCCGGGACGTAACCCTGTTCGCCCAGCCGCAGGCGCATGTACGCGACCTGTTCCTGAAAGCCGGGCTGGACAGGAAGAATTATACCACGGGCACCCTGGACGGCACCTTCACCATCCGCAATTCCGGGAAAAAGGACATTCCCGCCGGGATGAAGCTGGAATATTCCATCGACGGGGTTTCCACCAATCTAAACTGGGAAGGCAGGAGCGGTTCCGGCAGCGTGAAGACGGACAACAAGGGCAGGCTGGATTCCGGCACGCTGACGGTACCCGCCATTCCCGCCGGAGGGGAAGTGCAGGTTTCCCTGAAAAAGGAGTATCCCGGCGTGAAGCCGTGGACGGCGGAAACGCCCAATTTGTACAAGGTGACCTATTCTCTGAACGGCAAGGATTCCCGTTCCGTCAACATCGGGTTCCGCACCGTGGAAATCGCTGACGACGGCGCTGTGCTGGTCAACGGAAAGGCCGTCAAGTTCAAGGGGGTCAACCGCCATGAATCCCATCCGGACTATGGCCGCGCCATTCCGCGGGAGGTGATGGAAAAGGACGTGCAGATCATCAAGGCGCACAACATCAATACCGTGCGCTGTTCCCACTATCCCAACCATCCCTATTTCTACGACCTGTGCGACCGCTACGGCCTGTACGTGATGGATGAAGCCAACTGCGAGGCCCACGGCATCCGCAACAGCGGCATGGACATTTCCAGGAAACCCTCCTGGAAGAAGGCGCACGTGGAACGCAACATGAGCATGGTGCACCGCTCCAAGAACCATCCCTCCATCGTTTTCTGGTCCCTGGGCAACGAATCCGGCAACGGCCCCAACTTTGTAGCGGCCTCCGAGGCCATCAGGGCCTACGACGACACCCGGCCCCTGCATTACTGCGAATTCCCGCACGGCCACAAGGCCGTGGACATGGATTCCGCCATGTACCCGCCCGTGGACCGGGTGGAAAACTGGGGGAAAGAGAAAACCTCCCGACCCTTCTTCGTGTGCGAATACGCCCATTCCATGGGGAACGCCCTGGGCAATTTCAAGGAGTACATGGAGGCTTTCGAGTCCTCCCCCCGCATGGTGGGCGGAGCCATCTGGGACTTTGTGGACCAGTCCCTCCGCGCCAATCCCGCAGGAAACGGCATTTACAAGCCCGCTCCGTTCAAGGGCGTGACCCAGGCGTACGGCGGCATGTTCGGAGACAGGCCCAACCAGGCCAACTTCTGCGACAACGGCATTATTCTGGGCAACCGGAACACCACGGCCAAGACGAAGGAGGTCAAGAAGGTGTACCAGTACATGGCCTTTGACCGCCGGGACGGCAAGCTGGCCGTGCGCAACAAGTATTTCCACAAGCCGCTGAAGGGTTATACGCTTTACCTGGTCTCCCTCACACCCGGCGGCGGCCATGTCGTGGAACGCATGCCCCTGCCGGAAGTGGCTCCGGGCAAGTCCGTGACGGTCAGCCTGCCGCCGGCCGCCATGAAGTCCGGCTCCCTGATGGTGCTGGCGGACGCCCGGTTCAAGCTGCCGGAAGACGTGAAGGAACTGTCGGCCAAGCAGCTGGAACACGTGGTGGACGAATGTGAAGCCTATGAATGGTTCCCGGCTCCGGTGGAGAAGGCTCCCGCCATCAAGGCTCCGGCTTCCCTCCCCGCCGTTTCCGTCAGGAAGGGGAATCCCGTGGTGGTGCAGGGGAAGGGCTTTACCGCCTCTTTCAAGGACGGCATGCTTTCCGCACTCCGGTACGGCAGCCAGGACCTGATTCTGCCGGATTACCCGGTGACGCTCCAGGCCTACCGCTCCCCCGTTGACAACGATTCCTGGATCAGAAGCAAGGTGGAGGGGAAGATGAAGATGCAGAACATGAAGATGGAATGTTCCGACGTCCAGGCTTCTGTCATTTCCCCCGGCGTGGCCCGCGTGACGGCGGAGTTCAAGACGAAAGGCTCCGAGCTCTCCCTGTCCGGACAGATCGCCTGGACCGTCTTCGGCAACGGCATCATCAATGCCTCCGCCAGAATTTATCCTTCCGCCAAGGGCGAGGAACTGCTCAGGCTGGGCTTCACCTTCGGCATGCCCGCGGCGTACGACCAGGTGGAATATCTGGGACTGGGGCCGTGGGACAATTACAGGGACCGCCGCACCAGCTGCTGGAAGGACCTGTTCCGCACTTCCGTGGACGCCATGTTCTTTGCCTATTCCCGCCCGCAGGACATGGGCAACCGCATGGAAACGGACTGGGTGGCCTTGTCGAAGGCCAGGTCCGCCCCGGCCCTGTGGGTGGGGTCCGCCTCTCCCGGAGCGCCTCTGGAAGTTTCCATTCTGCGCTATACTCCCAGGGAACTGAACAATGCGAAGAGCCTGGACAGGCTGCCGGAAAAAGACAAGGTGATCGTGAATCTGGATGCCTTCCAGATGGGGCTGGGCGGTTCTTCCTGCGGTCCGCGCCCGCTGGTGAAGTACCAGACATTGAGCGAGGCGACGCCCCTGGGCTTTGTGCTGGCTCCCGCGTCCGGCCTGCTGAACCTGGCCCGCTCCGGACTGCTGGTGCCCCATTCCCCCGTGATTGAGCGTGACGGGGACGGCATGGTCAGCCTGTCTTCCTCCACTCCCGGCGTGGAAATGAAGTATTCCGTCAACAAGGGGCCGGAAAAGGTTTATGAAAAGCCTTTCAAGCTCCCGGAGGGCAGTGTCAGGGCATGGGCCGTTGCCGGAAAGACCGGCAGTGCGGCTCCCACGTCTCCGGACGAACGCCAGTTCCCCCTCATCAAGGGGCAGGCGGACTGGAAGATCCTCAGCGCTTCCTCGGAAGAGCCGGATACCGGGTTCGCCCACTTCGCCATTGACGGCAAGCCGGACACCTACTGGCACACTTCCTACACCAACGGCCTGCCGGGCTTCCCCCACTCCATCGCCGTGGACATGGGTACCAGGATGAAGTTCACGGGCTTTATCTACACACCCAGAATGGACAAGGACAAGGGGCTCATCAGCCAGTACGCCTTCTCCATTTCCGACGACGGGAAGAACTGGAAGGAAGTCAAGAAGGGGCAGTTCACCTACCATTATATCCGCAAGGATCCGGCCGTGCAGCGCATCGACTTCGGGAAGCCCGTGGAGGCACGCTACTTCAAGCTGGATGCCAAGTCTCCCGTCAGAAGCGGGGAACAGAGCGCCACGGTGGCCGAACTGAACATTATTACCCAGTGACGGGTTGCCCGGCGTACCCGGCGCGCCGTGATCCTGAATAAAGGCGTTTTCCAGCCGCGCATCCCGGAAGGGGTGCGCGGCTTGCCGTTCCGGGGTATGGCTTCGTCATCCGGGACGGACCCGGAGGGAATGCAGGCGGGCGTTTTTCCCGGCAGGGCTGCTTTATGGCCCCTGTCGAAGGAGCGGAGGAGGCATTCCCGCCGTCAGGGAGTTTCATGAAAGACGAATGCCGGATTTGCTGAAATTTGCTGAAAAGCGGTGTTCATCCATCAACGGTTTCCATTTCTTCCCGCGCATGCTTTTTTGAAGAATATCCCGGAGGCGGAAATGTTTTTTGTTTGAAAGAAAAGGAAGCGCGGCAGGGTAGCCTTTCCATGCTGAAGACTGTTGCATTCATGCTGGGAGTGGCCGTCCTGTGCCTGCAGGCGGGCGTGGCGAAAGCATTTGCCGCCTCTGCGGAAGAGGCTCCGCCTGTCGGCAGGAGAATGGTCTGGAACCGCGGCTGGGAGTTCCGTCTGGAGGAGGAACCGGGGAAGGGGGAGTGGCGGACGGTGCATCTGCCCCATACGTTCAGTCTGCCCTATTTCATGTCCGACGCCTTTTACACGGGGTGCGGAACCTACCGCAAGACGCTGGTGATGCCGAAGGAATGGAAGGGAAACAAGGTTTTTCTGGATTGCGGAGCCGCCTTTCAGGTGGCGGAGGTGATGGTCAACGGCCGGCCCGCCGGGCGGCATGAAGGCGGTTATACGTCATTCAGGACGGATTTGACTCCGTTCCTGAAAGCCGGGCGGAATGAAATCGCGGTAAGGGTGGACAACACCTGGAGTCCCCGCATTGCCCCGAGAGCCGGGGAACACACCTTTTCCGGGGGGCTGTACCGGAACGTCTGGCTGCATACATCCTCTCCCGTGTACATTCCCCTGCACGGCGTCTGGGTGCAGACGCCGGAGGCAAGTGCCGAGCGGGGAAGGGTGCGCATCCTGACGGATGTGAAGAACGATTCCGGGAGAGTGAAGAAGGTGACGGTTCGCCATACCGTGCGGGAAGGGAAGAGCGGCCGCACCGTGCTGAACGGAGAAAAAGAAGTGGAACTTTCGTCCGGGGAGGCGGTGCAGGCGGCGGTGGACCTTCCTCCCCTGGTGAATCCGAAGTTGTGGAGCCCGTCTTCTCCCAATTTATACCGCGTGGTGACGGAATTGGTTGATGACCGGGGAAACGTCCTGGACCGTGCCGAGAATCCGCTCGGGTTCCGCACGCTGGAACTTACGGCGGACCGGGGGATGCTCCTCAACGGGAAGCCCGTTTACCTGCAGGGGGCCAACGTGCACCAGGACCATGCGGGGTGGGGGGACGCCGTGACGGATGCCGGGGCCCGCAGGGACGTCCTGCTGATGAAGGAGGCCGGGTTCAATTTCATCCGCGGTTCCCATTATCCCCATTCCCGCGCCTTTCTGGACGCCTGCGACCGGGAGGGCATGTGCATGCTGAACGAGGGCATTTTCTGGGGCATGGGAGGGTTCAAGGAGCAGGACAGGTACTGGAATTGCGATGCCTATCCCTCCGATGAAAAGGACCGGGCCGCCTTTGAGGAGAGCTGCATGCGCCAGGTGAGGGAAATGGTTCTGGAGTTCAGGAACCATCCTTCCGTCGTGATCTGGAGCATCAGCAACGAGCCGTTTTTCACCAGGCACACGGAAGAATCCAGGCTCTTGTGTTCCAGGCTGATCGCTCTTGTGAAGGAACTGGACCCCTCCCGCCCGGTGTGCGCCGGAGGCGGCCAGCGGAGCGGGTTTGACAGGCTGGGGGACTTGGCCGCCTTCAACGGGGACGGCGCCCGCCAGAAGACCCCGGGACGGCCCAGCATGGTGACGGAGTACGGTTCCGTGAGCTGCCGGAGGCCCGGCGCGTATTCTCCCGGCTGGGGAGATATGCAAAAGGACAAGGAAGGCGGAGTCACGCATCCCTGGCGCATCGGGGAAGCCGTCTGGTGCGGCTTTGACCACGGCAGCATCTGGGCGTCCGGAGGGCGCATGGGTATTGTGGATTATTTCCGCATTCCCAAGCGCTCCTGGTACTGGTACAGGAACGAGTTCAGGAATGTGCCCCCGCCCGAATGGCCGGAAAAGGGAACGCCGGCGCAGTTGAAGCTGTCCGCGGACAAGAAGGTGATCAGCCCGGCGGACGGCACGGACGACGTGCATGTCATGGTGAAGGTGGCGGATGCCTCCGGGCGGCAGCTTTCCAATTCCGTTCCCGTGACGCTGGCGGTGGAGTCCGGCCCCGGAGAGTTCCCCACCGGGAAGAGCATCACGTTTGAGCCCGGAACGGATATCGATATCGTTGACGGCTGTGCAGCCATTGAATTCAGGTCCTATTACGCCGGGGAAACGGTGATCCGCGCCTCCTCCCCCGGGTTGAGGGGGGATGCCCTCCGGATTGTTTCCAGGGATGCTCCGGCCTACGTGGCCGGAAAGAGTGCGGAAACGAGGGAACGGCCTTACAAACGCTTTACCGTGCAGGACCGGGATGCCCGGCTTCCGGCCCGCGGAGGGAAAGAAGGGGGCGGGGAAGAGCCGAATCTGGCGGCGTTCCGTCCCTGTGCCGCGTCTTCCAACGCGCAGGACGCCATGAAAGCCTCCGACGGGGACGATTCCTCCTTCTGGATGCCGTCCTCTGCCGACAAGGCGCCGTGGTGGCGGCTGGACATGGAGTTCGAATTCCCGCTTTCCCGGATTGAAGTGAAGGGAGCCGGAGACTGGAAGGGCGGGATTCCCGCCGTTCAGGCCAGTCTGGATGGCAGGAACTGGAAGGCCCTTCAAGCGGAGCCCCTCCCGGAAGGAGCGGGGCTGGCCGTGAGTTGCCCGTCCGGCTCCAAAGCCAGGTATATCCGCATTCAGACGGCTCCGGGGCAGGGTGTGGCGGAAGTGTCCGTGCGGCCTGCTGGCCGCAGATGACGGATTCCCGTAGTACAGGGGGCGGGCTGAGGAAGTTCAC
>JAJQCV010000137.1 GCA_021202525.1 Akkermansiaceae bacterium
AACGAAGGGATAGCGGGGATCCAGGGTGTTGTCGGTATTGTTCATTGTCTTGTAACTCAAGTTTGTGAATGATTTGTAAAATGTAAAAATCAGGATCAGAGTTAGTTGTTTTATTCAACAGCACAAGAGAGAAAAGGGAGAGGGTGTTATAAGCGATTTACCTTGAATGGTTGTGGCAACAATTTGTGCCACAAGGGTTTCCACGCCTTATACGTTTACGGGTGAATATCCTGGTTCTTGGAAGAAGAAAGGACACCAGGGAAACAGCTTTTCCTTATCAGCAGATTTTTGAACAATGTGGAAACTGTATGAATTGAGGCAATTGTAAAATCTCCCGTTTAATTGCTATTGAACGGGCAATTTTCAACATGCTTTAAAAGGAAGCTTTCCTGAGAGCGGAACAAGGGGCCGATGTCATCCAACAAATAGCTCATGCTTTGCTGCATGTGTTTTTTGCCATTCACGGATTTTCTTCTTGTGTTGAGAACCTAAAAGGGGGAGAAGATGGGGTGTATAGAATCCCCTCCCTGCATGAAACCTCATTCTTTTATTGCTGCTTGCCTATTAGGTATTTGCAGCATCGCCTCCTCCCTTGCCGCCACAACGGTGCGCTATCCGTCTTCCGTTCCTTCCCATTTGGCGACGGGGCAGCCGTTCCAGCTCGTGTTTGACAAGGCCGTAGTGGCGCCTTCCGAGGTTGGCAAGCCCTTGAAACCGGGCTTGCTGAGTGTTTCTCCAGATCTGAAGTTTTCTTCCAAATGGATTGCCCCCAATGTTTTGGAGTGTCGTCCGCAGGATACCATCCCTTTCAGGGTGAACTATGAATGGAAACCGGAGGAAGGAGCACGTTTTCAGGACGGCTCCCCCATTCCGCAGGATGCCGTCCGCCTGACAGGACGCAGGAAGTTGAATGCCTATTTGGAATCCACAAGCCGTTATTGGAGGAATGATGAAGTTTATCCTTGGGAGAGTTTCTTCCTGGTGCTCCCCGATTACGTTCCGGGAGAAGAGGCCCTGCTGGATAAAACTTATTTTACGACGATTCCGACGGATGAGCAGAAGAAAGCCGGCGTGGAACCCCATACGATTGCCTCCAGAATGAGGCCGGCGTTGTTGAAGGAGGTTCGGGAGGCGGAGGCGTACCGAGTGAAGTCCCGGGTACGGAACAGGGAGTTCCAGGGCAAGCCGGACGATACGCCCGTTCCAGGCGTGTACGTGGTGGAACCGGAAACCCTGTTTTCTTATGACGGCGTTTATCATTTCATCATCCCGGATATTGGAGAGGTTTCCCCGCAGAGCAAACAACCTGAGAAATGGGATGCGAGACTGGGCAAGGTGGCCAAATTTTCCTCCTCCGCGTATTACGGCACGGTGTCAGACCGGGAAGGCCGTCTGACCATGAAATGGACGCAGCCGGTAAAGATAGAGGATGTGGATCAATTTTTCCGTGACCATGCCGAGTTTTTCATCGGAAAAAATAGTAACTCCATGCCTTATGACGAAGAGGCCCGCGGCTTTACTGCCATGGTGGAGAATGAGGCTACAGGGCAGGATGAAGAGGTAGTGATCCGCCCGGATCGTGAACGTCTGGCAAAGATGAAGCGTGTGCGGCCGGATTGGTACGGTTCCCTGCCCGTGCTGGTATGCGGAAACAATCCCGTTTTTGATTTGAAGTGGAGGTGGAAAAACGTCCGTTCCGTGGACGGCCAGAGGCTGGAAGGCAAAAATGCCGGCTCCCATGTGGAAGTGCGCCCGGAAAATCCCTCCCTGTTTCTGGATGCGGGGAATAACGGCATCATGTCCGCCGGGTCGCGCAAGTTGAAGGCTTCCGTCAGCAATTTGAAGGATTTGACTGTACGCGGCTACCGCATTCGTGAAGATGCGCAGCACCGGACGCTCACAACCTACAAGAAGATTTATGAACGGGACCAGGCGGCTTCGCTGCCGCGTACCGTTACGGACAAGGACGACAGGCATTTTCTTCCTGCCGAGCTCCTTTCCGCGGACAGAAAGGAAGTGATGAAGGTGGATGTGCGCGGCAAGACGGAAGCCGTGATCGGATTGGACGAGCTTTTCAGCGGACGGGCGGCCCCGGGCATGTACTTCATTGAGGTGGAAGGGCAGGTGAGCGATCCGGTATTGGCGGCGTACAAGCTTTTCGGCGTGCCGGGACCGGACGGGACCAGGAAGGAGTTCAACAAGGAGAAGCAGGCCGCCTATGCCGTACAGGCTGTCGTGCAGGTGACGGACCTGGGCGTCCTGCACAAGAAGACGGCGGATGACATGTTCGTGTACGTATATTCCCTGGCTACGGGCAAGGCGGCGGAAAAGACGGAAGCGCAGCTTCTGGATGCGGACGGCAATCTTCTTGCATCAGCCTCCGTGGAGAAGGGCACGGTCCGCCTGCCCATGAGCGGAAAGGCCGCCTATTTGCGTGTCCAGTCCGGGGCGGACAGTTACCTGAGCCCCTTGAAGGATTGGAACGGCCGCGTGGGGCTGTGGCCTTTTGACGTGGAGACGCTGCCTTACTGGTGGAATGAACTTGGCCTGAATCCCGCTACCACGGCGGAGAACAAGGTGTTCATGTTCTCGGACAGGAATTTGTACCGTCCGGCGGAGACGATGCATTTGAAGGGGATCATGCGTACCCTGCTGGACAACAAGCTCAGCGTGACGCCCGTGGAAGAAGTGCAGCTGACGATCCGGGACGGACGGCAGCGTGAAGTTGCCGTCAGGCAGGTGAAACCGTCGGATGCAGGTACGTTTGATCTGGATTTCACCTTCCCGGAAGGGGAAACGGGGATGTATTCCATTACCGCCAAATTGCGGTTGAAAGGAGATGCGGAGGAAGATTCCGATGAAGACAACGACGGCGAGTACGACAGCAACCGCTATTACCGCAGGGAGTTCAACCGGAGGAACCGGGAGTTCCGCTATTCCGTGGAGGTAGCGGAGTTCAAGCGCAATGAGTTTGAAGTGGAATCCGTGATTCATGACCTCAAACCCGGCGACAAGGTGTTGAAAGCCGACGTAAAAGCCACGAATTTCACCGGAACGCCCGTTTCCGGGGGCAAGGTGAACTGGGGGCTGCGCAGCATTTCTTCCAATTTTTATCCGGCAGGATACAAGGATTACCGTTTCGGTGATTACCGGGATGACGATTACGGGTATTGGGACGCTTATTACGGTTATTCCGGCGGAAGTCCTTCTTCAGACATGCAGCAGCAGTCCGCCGTTCTGGACGCGAACGGAAAGAATGCCGTAGAGTTTTCCCTGGACGGTCAGGCTTTTCCGCGCGTCCGGAAATTGATACTGACCGCTTCCGTTACCAACGGGAATGAGCAATTGATCAAGGCTGCGCGCAACGCCACGTGGAACCCCACCTCCGTATTCGTGGGCGTAAAGAATATTTCCTCCATCTGCCGCCAGGGCACGCCGCTGGATTTGCGGCTGATTGCCGTGGGGCTGGACGGCAAGCCTTACGCCGGAGGGGATTTGCCGTTGAATTTGAAGGTAACCCGCACCGCCTTCCAGTCCACGCGTTATGATGGAGACCATACCACCACCGTGCGCAGCGAACCATTGACAAGCACCGTTGAGAAGAAGGAACTGATTCTCGCTCCGTCGGATTCCGTCAATCTTCAGGAAGGCGGCAAGCCCGTATCCATTCCTACGGGGCAGGACGGCATTTATGAAGTAACGCTGTCCGGACGTGATCCGGAAGGCAGGGAATTCCGGACTGCCGTGAAGTACTGGGTGTACGGCAGCGACGTTTCCCCGTGGGAATATCATGACGGCCTGAAGGTGAAGATCATTCCGGACAAACAGTTGTACCAGCCGGGAGATACGGCGCGCCTGCTGGTCCAGACGCCCATTGAAGGAGAGGTCGTCGTGACGGTGGAACGCGAGAAGGTACTGCGGAGTTTCACCAGGACCCTGACGCTGGACAATCCCGTTATAGAAGTTCCTCTGGAAAACGTGGATGCTCCGAATGTTTATGTCTCCGTTTTCCTGGTCAAGGGGGCGGATTTGAGCAGCCGCAAGATTCGGAATCCCCAGTTGAAGCTGGGATATGCCGCTCTGAAGGTGCAGCCGGCAGACAATATTCTGAACGTGGAGATGAAAGTTCCCGCCGGCATGTCACTTCCGGGTTCCACCGCCACGGTAAGCGGCGTGGTCACGGACCACCGCGGCAAGCCTGTCCGCAATGCGGACGTGTGCCTGTTTGCGGAAGATGAAGGCACCCTTCAGGTCATCGGTTACCGGACGCCGCAGCCCATCCGGTATTTTTATACGGACCGTCCCTTGTCCGTGGGCACCTGGACGACGCTGGAGCAAATTCTGGATGAGGACTGGGGAAGCCGTTCCACGGATAACAAGGGCATGTTCATCGGGGGCGGGGATGATCCTTTCGGTTCACCCATGAACGCAGCGGCGCTGCAGGGGGTGTATTTAAGGGAGGATTTCAACCCCTGCGCGGTCTGGCTTTCCTCCATCCGGACGGATGAACAGGGACGTTTCAAGGCTTCCTACAGGAATCCGGGCACGCTGACCCGCTACCGGGTTATGGCCGTCGTTCTGGCGGGGAACTCCGACTTCGGCAATGGAGAAGGGGCTTATGTTGTGAACAAGCCCATCATGCTGGAACCTGCTCCTCCTTTCACCGCCACGGCAGGGGATTCCCTGAATATTCCGGTGACTGTCAGCCAGACGGGCACCAGGAAAGGCAAGTGGACGGTAACGCTGAAATCCAATGACGCCGCCACCGTTCCCCAGCCCACTCAGACGCTGACGCTGGAAGGGAATCAGCCGAAAACACTTATTTTCAATGTTAAATTCAATAAGTCCGGAGAGGCCCGGCTGGTATGGGAAATCCGTGCCGCGGATGCGGAAGGAGTGCCGTATTCCTCCGGTGTGTACTCCCTGCTGCGGGATGCCGCAGCCAATACGTTTGAGGTGGTTCCTCCTTTCCCGGATTTGCGTGAGCTGCGTTGTTTCTCCCTTTCCTCCGGCAGCATGCTGGATGTTCCCGGAATGCTGTCCACGCCTTTCCTGCCGGGCACTCCCGTACAGGTGACTCTCAGTACGTCGCCGCTCATTTATGCGGACGGAAGCGTGAATTTCCTGCTACGTTATCCCTACGGCTGCCTGGAACAGCTTTCTTCATCCACCTTGCCCTGGATTTACGAACCGCTGCTGGCCAAATATCTGCCCGGCTTCAAAGGGAAGACGAAGGAAGAACGCAGCAAGGCCCTGAGGGGAGGCATCCAGAAGATTCTGAGAAACCAGCTTCCCGACGGGGGACTGGCCTACTGGCAGGGCGGAACTTCGGTGAGCGAGTATTGCCCCTATGCCGCCCTGGTGCTTACTCTGGCACGGGAAAGCGGAATTGACGTTCCGGAAAAGCCCTTGGACAAATTATACGGTTATTTGGCAAGGAGCCTGTCCAATAATCCCCAGGGGAATTTGCTGGGAGCATGGGTTCTGGCTCGGGCAAAACGCCTGCCGGACTCCCTGCTGAACCGCCTGCTGGACAGGTCCGGTTCATTGAGCCCGGAAAACCGGATGTACCTGGCTTTGGCCGTGGCCTTGTCTTCCCGGCCGGATGCCGGGACGCTGGGGCTTCGTCTGATAAGTACGGACCCGGAGAAGAAGGAACCGTCCCATGTCCAGCTTTTAAGGAGCCTGGCGGACATGTCCCTGTCTTCCGGCGATGCCGCCGCCCGGATTCGCCTGGCCCGGTTGATCATGGACAGGACGTCGCGCCCCTTTGGAGAAAGGCCCCTGTACACGACCTGGTCTTCCGGATGGGACGTCATGTTGCTGGGCGAGTATCTCAAGGGAGTGAAGGAATCTTCCGTTGCCGCGCCCTTCCGGGTGGACCGGGGGGCGCAGGTGACGAGCGGGACGTGCTCCCTGACTTCCCCCGCGCAGTTCCGTACGGCAGTAGGAGAAAAGGCCGTGCTGAGCCTTCCTGATGCCGGTTCCACCGTGTACGGTATTGCGGAAGCCCACGGGGGCAGCAAGACCCAGGAAGACGGCGCCGCCGTCAACCGGGGCTTTGCCATTTCCCGCGTGTATGAGAAACTCAATTCCGACGGAAAATGGGAACCTGCGGCGGAATTTGCGGTGGGAGACCTCGTGAGAATCACGCTGCATGTGGACAAGGGCCTCAACCCCCTTTCCTATGTGGTGATGGAAGATTATCTTCCTTCCGCCTTTGAAGCCGTCAATCCGGCTTTGCTCTCCCAGATACCGGGAGGCCGGGAGAACGAGGCTGCCAGCCAGGGAGACCGCTGGTTCTACTGGAATTCCTGGGTATCGCACCGGGAGTTCCTGAAAGACAGGGTGCGCTTCTTTGCCGATACCTGGAGACGCGAACGTTTTACGGCCCGCTACCTGGCGCGGGTAACCAAGTCCGGCTCCGTCATTGCCCCGTCCGCCAAGGCGGAGCTGATGTACAGGCCGGAGGTATACGGCTTGAGCATTCCCCAGAAACTGACTGTGCTGCATGGTGATGGTAAGTAAACATAGTGCGGGGTTGAGGCCGTCTGCCCGTTTTTTCTTAATAACCCGGGAGGGCGCCGTCATGGCGGCATCCCTCTGCCGTGAAAGGCACCATGAAGGCTCTGATTTCAAAAAGGCTTTTTAAAAGGAAAAAACTGCTTTGCGCGGCAGCAGGGCTTGCCGTTGCGTGGCTGTTTGTCTGGTACGTGCTTCCGTGGTTCTTTTCCGTCCCGGAAGGTCTGGAGCATCCGGAAAAGCCGGGAGCCGTCGTGCTGGACAGGGACGGAGGCAGGATCGCCACCTTGCCGGGACGGGATTATTACCACTGTGAACCTGTCCCGCTCCGTGCCGTGCCGGAAATGCTGGTCAAAGCCACATTGGCCGCGGAAGACAAGCGGTTTTACAACCACGGAGGGGCGGATTTTCTGGCATTGGGCCGCGCCATTGTGACGAATGCCGCGGGCGGGGAAATCGTGTCCGGCGCATCCACCATCACCCAGCAGCTTGCCAAAAATGCCAATCCTCCGGGCAAAAGGAATCTGGTTGCAAAAATGAGGGAATTTTTCCAGGCCCGGCGTCTGGAAATGACCATGAGCAAGGAGGAGATTCTGGAGGCTTACTTCAATCGTCTGGATTACGGCAATTTGCGCCGCGGGCCTGCGGCTGCGGCCCGTTTTTACTTTGGCAGGGACATGGACCATCTTTCCCTGGCGGAATGCGCCCTGCTGGCGGGACTGCCCCAGGGGCCGTCGCGTCTGAACCCCCTCAACTACCCGTACCGGGCCCTGGAACGCCGGAACTGCGTTCTCCGCAGAATGAAGGAGGAAGGCATGTTTCCCGCGGAGATGCTGGACCGCGCCTTGCAGGAACCCCTGTTCAGTTCCGGAACGGAAGAACGCCGCCAGGCGCTGGCCCCCCACGTGACGGCCTCCTTTCTCCGCGCCTTCCGGACCGGAGAAGTTCATACCACACTGGATTCCGCCTTGCAGCGCGGAGTTCAGGAAATCGTAGGGAGGGAACTGGCCAACCTTGAGGATCATCATGTGACCCAGGCTGCCGTGGTGGTGGTGGAAAACGCTACCGGAGACATTCTCTGCCTGGTTGGTTCCGCGAACAGAAAGCATCCGCAAGGGGGGCTTCTGGATGGAACATCCATGCCGCGCTCCCCCGGGTCCGCCCTGAAACCGTTCGTGTATGCCCAGGCATTCTCTCTGGGGGCATATCCGGGAACCGTCCTGCCGGACGTTCCGACCACGTACCGGAGTGCGCACGGCCTGGAAGCGCCGCAAAATTACAACAAGACATACATGGGCCCTATTTCCATCAGAAAGGCGCTGGCCTGCTCCCAGAACATTCCCGCCATGCGGGCGCTGGGCTCGTTCGGCGGTCCGTCCCGCCTGTTGAAATTGCTGAAGGACCTGGGCATGCAGGGCATTGACGGGAATGCCATGCATTACGGCCTGGGGCTGGCTATCGGAAATGCGGAAGTGACGCTGAGGGACCTGACGGCCGCATACGCCTGTCTGGCCCGCGAGGGAAAGGCCGTCACCTTGAATCTGGAGAAGGCTCCGGAGGGAGAATCTTCTCCGGAGCGGCCCGTGTTGCCCGCGGCCTCGTGCTTCCTGGTAGCGGAAATCCTGGGAGACCGGGAAGCGCGCCGGGCTACATTCTGGGATCATGAGTTGATGAATCTTCCCTTCCGCTATGCGTGCAAGACGGGCACTTCCTCTGATTTCCGCGACAATTGGTGCGTAGGCTTTACCCGTGAAATCACGGTTGGCGTCTGGGTGGGCAATTTTGACGCTTCCCCCATGAGGCAGGTGGGGGGAATGACGGGCGCGGGGCCCATTTTTGCCGGAGTGATGAAACTGGCGCACCGGAACAGGAAAGCGACCTTCCCGCAGCCCGGTGCGGACTTGGTGCACATCCGCATTGATTCCCGCACCGGGAAGCGCACGGGGGCCATGCAGATACCCGCAGCCTATGTGCGGGAAGAATGGGCATCCCCGGCGAACATGCCGGGAGAAGCTTCCCCCGGGGATTACGATGCGCGGGGAAGGGCTTATCTGGACAGCCGTTATACGGAATGGTTCACCAGTCCGTCCTGCACGGCGGCGGATGCCTGGTGCCTGCTTCCCGAATACTGGTCCGGAGAACCTCCCCGCATTCTGGTTCCTCTGGACGGCTCCCGCCTGATTATGGACCCGGAAATGCCCGGGGGCGGCCGCATGCTCAAATTGCGGTCCAACTTGCCCACGGGAGCGTTCTGGTCATGCCCCACGCTGGAAATCGTGCAATACGGAGATGAAGCCCATGCGGTGCTGGCGCCCGGTACGCACGTCATTACCGTGCGGCATCCGGAATTGAATCTGAAACAGAGGTCAACCTTTTCCGTCAGGGAATTGTGACTTGATCACATGTAATGGTTCCCGGCGCGGGCCCTTCCGGACGAAAGGACGTTCAGTCCAGCGGCAGAATGGAGGTAACCAGCATTTTGAAGCGCTCCCTGGCTATGACGGAGTGGGGGACTCCGGCCGGGATCATCAGCGCTTCTCCCTGGGACAAGTCTGCTTCCGCATTGCCAATGGTGAAGTAGGCGGTACCGTCCACAACCTGGACGAGGGCAGGCCCCGGCGTCTGATGGGTCGGCAGAAGCTGTTCATCGTCAAAGGCAAGAATGGTTATGTTGACTCCCTTGGAGCGCAACAGGGCCAGGCTGGTGATCTGCCCCTCGCGGTAATCGATCAGATCCGCATAATTAAAAGGCGTCTGTTCAGGGATATGCTGCATTTCCGTCATGCAGGTTGGACACTTTCAAGGCCCTTCCCTGTTTCCTTCATGACGAAGCTTTTGGGAAAAAGGCCCGCTCCTGACCCAAGAGCGGGCCTTGGCATTCAGCATTCATATGGTGCTTGCTTACAGATTCAACATCCTGATTTCATAGGCGTGGGGTCGGTAGTTAGTAAACAGCAATCGCCTTATACACAAAATAACTCCGCTGTTTCAAGTTAATTCTGAAGAATCGCCGCAGGTGGGGCCGGAAGGCTCCGGACACAGGACTTCCCGGATTATTTCCGGGGGCGGTGCCGCCCGTTTTTTTTCTTCACAATTTTCTTGCCCGGACTTTCCTGGTTCTGTCTGGGAACGATTGCAAAATCCGCCCACTGCTGTTCCCGGTCCACCTTCACGGGAATCACGGGCACACGCAGGCCTGCGCACAGGACGTACCCCTGATCGTTCTTCCAACGGTTGGCGAAAGCTTCATACACCCATCGTCCGCCCGGAAGCTTGTCCGGCTTGATCAGCCCCTTGATCTGGAGGCGCGGAATTTCCAGCAGAATGCCGAAGTGGCGCGTGTCCGTAATCAGGGCGTCGTGCACTTCCGGATGGTCTGCGAAACACTGGCCTTCCAGCCATTCAAAAAGTTTCATGCGGTTGGCATCCTTTTCCGCGCTGGCGGAAACGCGTTCCGTTTCGGAGATATGTTCCGCCGCTTCCTCCAGAGCTGCCACACTGCCGGGGCCCTTTGCCCCTTTCGGCGGGTTGGCCAGCAGGGGATCCAGGGAGCGGTGCACCACCAGGTCCGCGTAACGGCGGATAGGGCTGGTGAAGTGGCAGTAATTGGGGGTAGCCAGCCCGTAGTGCCCCAGGGGCTCCGTATCGTATCTGGCGCGCATCAGGCTTTTCAGCAGGGCCAGCTTGAGAAGCTGTTCATCCGGGGAACCCTTGATGGACTGCATCAGTTCATTCAGGTACTGGCGCTGGCCGATGTCATGAACGGGATGGCCGTACAACTTGCAGAGCTGCCCGAATTCGAACAGTTTGGCGGAGTCCGGTTCCTCATGAACGCGGTAAATCGTGGGGCGGTTGCGGTTTTTCAGGGTCAGGGCCACGGCTTCATTGGCTGCCAGCATGCATTCTTCAATCAACTGGTGGCTTTCGTCGTATTCCTCCGTGACAATGTCCGTCACGCGGCCGTCCTTGTCCATGACGGCGCGCACTTCCGGGAAGTCCAGGTCCAGCGCTCCTTTCGCATAACGGTTGCGGCGCAGGATGTAGGCCAGCTTCCATGCCTCCCTGACCAGGGCGGGAATTTCCGCCTTGTCGCGGCCCTTCATCATGGCGAACGCCTCCTGATAGGTAAGCCGGGCGCTGCTGCGGATATAGGCGTCCGCAAAGCGGGCGTGGAGCATTTTTCCCTTTTTGTTGAACTTCATTTCACATGCCTTCGTCAGCCTCACGACGCCCGGCTTCAGACTGCACAAATCGTCGGAAAGGCGCGGAGGAAGCATGGGCAGCACGCGGTCCGGCAGATAGGTGGAATTGCCCCGTTTGCGCGCTTCCCGGTCCAGAGCGCCGCCGGGCTGAACAAAGTGGGAGACGTCCGCAATATGGACAGCCAGCACCCAGCCTTCCGGGGTGGTCCTGATGGAAATGGCGTCGTCAAAATCCTTGGCGCTTGCCGGGTCAATGGTGATGACAGTCCGGTCCGTCCAGTCTTCCCGTCTGGCCAGTTCCCTGGGGGAGGGCTCTGCGGGCAGCGCGTCCGCTTCCTGAAGCGTTTCGGCGGGAAACTCCACGGGAAGATCATACTTTCTGATGACGGCTTCCATATCCACATGGGGTTCGTCCGCATAACCGAGCACTTCCAGGATTTTCCCGCGTGGTGATTTCTTGTCGCCGCCGTAGGAAACCGGCTCCACGGAGACAAGCTGCCCCGGCAGTACCTCCATGGCGGGGGCTTCCGTCAACTCTGTGTATGCCGGAGACCCCGATCCGTCTCCCAGAACGCGCCCGAATTTGTTCTTTCCGGTGCGGAAAACGCCCAGCCAGCGGGATCTGGCGCGTTTCGTCACTTCCTCCACGCGCGCTTTCAGATTTACGTCTGACGCGGAAGAACCGCTTCTGCGGTCGTTGCGCCTGCCTTTGGTTGCCTTGCGTTCCACGCGCACGGCCACCTGGTCTCCGTCCAGGGCGGTGTTCAGCCGTTCGGGTTTGAGCTCCAGCTCCGGAATGGAATCCAGGTCCCAGCCCATGGCCGCCGCCGCGGAATCTCCCTTTTGAGGGAGAAAAAGAATTTTACCGGACCTCAGGATGCGGATTTTGCCCTGCACCAAATCGCGCCGTTCCCGTTTCAGAGCGTACTTCCCCTTCTGCAGGCAGACAAGCATGCCCTCTTCCTCCAACTGGTCCACCAAATTCCGCAAGTCCAGGCGCTGGCGGGAATCCACATTCAGGGCGCGCGCCAGTTCGGACTTGCTCTGCGGTTCATAATGTCCGTCTTTCATGTGACGGATCAATCGGTCTTTCAGGGAGGTACTCATATTGCAAAATGGTCGGGAGTATGGAAAAGGAGGGGATTTAATCATCCTCCGAAAGTTTCATTACTCCCTTTTTTACCATGATAATGCCGTTTCCGCCGTGCTTCAAGACACGGGCGGTGCATTTTTCGTCCCGGCTTTTTTCCAGGACCTGTTTTTCGGAACAGCCCGCCGTGCTATTTCGGGCGAAGCGTTCCTTCTGTCGTGCCGAGCTGTTCCACAACATCCAGTTCCCTGACGAGCTGGGCGGCGGAACAGGACCCGTCCAGCAGGCCGCGGTAGCGGGAGACGAGCCGGCGCGTTTTGGCGGGGGAATCGTCCAGCAGTTCCACGCGGAAGCGGAAAAGGCCCAACTGGCGGAATTCCCGGAAAAAGCCGGCTCCGGTCTGGGCCCTCCCGTTGAACAGGGTGTTCCGGCATCCGGCGTCCGCCAGAAGGGGATGGACCTGGCCCACGCGGTCGCGCAGCTGAACCCGGTATTGTTCGCAGGGCCTCCCGCAGTTTTTGTAGCTGGTGCCGTCCGACAGGAAAGTGCAGAAAACGCAATGCTCCATATGGAACATGGGCATATGCTGGTGAATGGTGAGCTCAAACCATTCCGGCGGTGCGGCATGAAGCAGGTCCGCTACCTGGGAGGCGTTGAGGTCATAGGAAATGGTGAGGTATTCCAGATTCCCCTGTTCCTTCAGAATGGCGGAACTGCATGGATTGGCCGCGTTCAGGGAAAAATCACCGATGCGCAGGAGAGGGGAATGGCGGAAATATTCGGCCGCTCCCAGGTTGCGGATGAGGACGCCGTCCGATTCCGCCCTCTCCATGACCTTGAAATAGCCCGTTTCCGAGGGTTTCTGGATGCGGGGCGTCGCCAGGAAGACGGGAGCCCGGCGGCCTGCCTCCTTCACGGCGCGGACGCCTGTCGCATAGTCCCGGATGTCTTCAAAGTCCAGATAAACGGCATCCGCCCCGGAATCCACCGCGGCGGAAATCTGGTCCATTCTGCGGCACAGAACGAAAAGTTTCCCCCGTGTTTCCCGGGCATCCCGTTCCGCGGCCATGACGGGGATGCTGTAAGGAGCGGGAATCCGGCGGGTTTCTCCGGAAGAAGCCTGCGCAGTCTGGAGCCGCTCCACAAGGGCCCGGCGCGTTTGGTTAAGGACGCTCAACGGAATCATCAGACCGTCTTCCAGACGGTTTTCGCAGGAAAGAAGCCGGAAACCCGTGCCGCCCAGCCTGCCAAGCTGCCGTTCCAGCGTTTCAGAAGTCAGGGGGCGATTTTCGGCACGTTGAAGGGGATGGGAGGACTGCACGGAACATCCGTATTCCGGGCAAAATACCGTGAGCGGCTCTCCGGCGGCTCCGGTGCAGACCAGATGAATGGGCGTTTCCGCTTCCGGCATATGTTCCCGCATTTTCTTCAATTCCGCATTCAGCGCCGGATCGTCCGTTTTCCAGAGTTTCTGGCCCGGCATGACCCTGTTCCAGTCAATATGGGAAGCTTTTCCGTGGAAGAAAAGGCGGTTTCTCTGCACTTTCCAGATGCGGCCCCCCTGTTCTTCATTGCGGTCTTCTCCCGCGTCAATGACGAAGCCGTCTCCGGGAGCGAACGGAATGTCCGATTCCTGCCGTATTTCCAGCCAGCCCTGGCCACAGGCGGTGATGACGCCCGCATAGGCCCCGCGTTTTTTGCCGTGGCGGCCGTGAGTCAGGCGCGGATGGTCCGTGCCGTCCAGCCAGCCTGTGGAAAATCCGCGGGAAAACACCATTTGCAGGGCATAACGGTCCCGTGCGGTAACCATGCGGTCCACGGGAATTCCGGCGCAGGCGGCATCCAGCGCCTTCCGGTAGGCTGCCGTTACTGCCGCCACGTATTCCGGGCTCTTCAAGCGGCCTTCTATCTTGTAGCTTTTGACTCCCATCCGGACCAGTTCAGGAATGCGGTCAAGGGCGCACAGGTCCTGCGGGCTGAGCAGATAGCGCTTTTCCCCCAGCGGAATGTGCCTGCCGTCCACGATCAGGGCATAGGGCAGGCGGCATGCCTGGGCGCATTCCCCCCGGTTGGCGCTGCGCTGGCCCAGGCTTTCCGACGTAAGGCACTGCCCGGAATAAGCCACGCAGAGAGCGCCGTGAACGAAAACCTCCAGCGGAATGTCCGTGTGCCGTGCGCATTGCCCGATTTCCTTCAGACTCAACTCCCTTGCCAGCACCGCCTGTTTCAGGTCCAGAAAGCGGGAGGCAAATTCCAGCCCTTCCGGGGAGGTAAGCGTCATCTGGGTGGAGGCGTGCAATTCCAGTTTCATGGCCGGGTCCCTGCGGCTCCATTCCGTGAGGCAGCGGGCAAGCCCCATGTCCTGCACGATGACGCCGTCAGCCCCGGCGGCATTCAGGTGCCCCAGGTAGGCAAGGGCGTCCGGAAGCTCGGAAGTGAAAATGAGCGTGTTCATCGTGACGTACCCTTTTACTCCGTGTGCATGGAGAAAACGCATCAGCTCCGGCAGGGAATCCAGTGTGAAATTGTTGGCGCGCAGGCGGGCGTTGAAGCGGTCCAGGCCGAAGTAGATGGCATCGGCGCCGTTGGCGACGGCGGCGCGGGCGCAGTCCATGTCTCCGGCGGGGGCCAGCAGTTCGGGGCGAACATCGCCGGGGCACAGGGAGGAAAGGGTGGTGTCGTCTTCGGAAATCACAGCCATGGGGAAGTTCTGTTTACTGGGAGGTAGTGCGCTTTTCCGTGCGCCGGAGCAAGGCTTTCAAGTCTCCGAGCAGGAAGAGAGACCCGGCGGCCAGGGCGGGCAGCGGGGATTCCACTGCCTTGCGGAGCCCTTTGGAGAGGGAAGAATGAATGAAAACCGGTTCGGATACGAGGTTTTTCAGCAGGGCGGCCATGTCTTCCACGGGCATGATGCGCGGGGATGAACAGGGCACCAGATGCCATTCTCCCGCAATTTCCCGGAAAACGGAAATCATGTCCCGAATCTGCTTGTCCGCGGCTGCGGCAAAGACCAGGGCCGCCTTTTGTCCGGCAAACTCCTCATTCCATGTGGCAGCCAGAACGCGTGCGGCGTGTTCATTGTGCGCTCCGTCCAGCACCAGGGGCGGCGTGCCGATGCGCTCGAACCTGCCTGGCCACTGCACGGACTTCAGGGCCCTCTCTATCAGGGCGCTTTCCGGGAGGGCATTCAGTTGTTTCATGGTTTCCAGTGCAAGTGCTGTGTTTTCAATTTGGTGCGGTCCGGGAAGGGAGGGGCGGGGAGTTCCGGAGTCTGCCCGTGCCACGGTGAGCGGGGAGAGCCGTTCCCGTGCCGTCCGTTCAATGACGGCCATGGCTTCCGGTTCTTGTACAGCGGTAACGACGGGTTTTCCGGGGGCGATGATCGCCGCCTTTTCTCCGGCAATTTCCGCAAGGGTGTTTCCCAGGTACTGCTGGTGGTCCAGCCCGATGGGAGCCAGTACGGAGATGTCTTTGCGCAGGGCGTTGGTGGCGTCCAGTCTGCCGCCCAGTCCCGTTTCCAGAATGATGAAATCCGCCCCTTTGCTGATAAAGTGGCGCAGGGCGACGGTCAGGGCCAGTTCAAAGAAGGTGGGAGGCTGTTCCCATTCTTCCACAAGGTTTTTTATGAAGGAGATTTCAGCCGCCAGAGCGTCCCGGGGAATCATTTCCCCGTTCACGCGGATGCGTTCGGCAAATTCCACCAGATGGGGAGAAGTGAACAGGCCGGTTTTATAGCCTTTTGCACGCGCCAGCGCTTCAATCATGGCGCAGGTGGAGCCCTTGCCGTTGGTGCCGGCCACGTGGACGACGATGGCGTCCGGCTGGTCTGCGCCTGCCGCCTTCAGCAGTTTCCGGGTGTTTTCAAGTCCCAGCTTGATTCCGAAGAATTGGGTGGAAAACAGCCAGTCAAGAGCGGCGGATGCGTTCATGGGCGGCATTCTACCATGAGAAGGCTCCGGTTCAATCCCGGCGTGGGCGGCGCAACAAAATACCGCCGGGAACGGATGCGGCAAACACGAACAAGCTACCGTTGCTACCTCTCGGTCCTGGCGGGGTTTGCCAGTCGTGCCTCCACGGGTTCCCGGCGGCTTGGACAGTAAACTAGGTTTGCCGTGCAGTGTCAACCATCAAAGAGTTCATTTCCTTCTGGTGAAGGAGAGCAGGAGGGAGACCAGAAGGACAGCGCCGATAACGGTGGCAGCCGTGAAGAAAATTTGTTCCTCCTGTTTCAGGCGGCTGCGGTCTTCCTCAATGCTCCCGTCCCTGATCCGCTGCAGGCTGTGCACGACCTTAGCCTGTTCCTCCACGTTCGCCTCCGTCCGCATGGTCAGGCTTTCTTCATGGCTTACAGCCTGGTCGAACGGGGCGATCATGGCCTGGAATTCGGGATCCTCCGCCAGGATGGCCGTATCGTCATATTCTTCCGCCAGGGGGGAATTCATCGTGTCCCTGATGCTGGCAATCTGCCTGTCCACCTTGTTCTGGAACAGGGAGAGTTCCCTTTTCGCCTTTTCCCAGGCTTCCGTCTGCTGCCGGATCATGGCCTCGCCCTTCCGGGTAATGCGTTCCAGCTCCTGCGGAAGGCTGGTCTGGAGCTTGAGCAATTCCTGTCTGTTTTCCGTCACCTTGAATTCCCTGCTCTTCGTGTTGGAGGCTTCCGCGCGCTGAATGCGGTCGATATCCAGCCGGGTTTCCACCTGGCGGATTTGTTCCTGAAGCCGCGCCTGGGCGGCGGAAAGCTGTTGTTTGGTGGTATTCAGCTTGCTCTGGAGTTCCTCTACGTCCGCAGCACGTCTGTCGTATTGTTGCAGCAGCCGGGCAATCCGGTCTTCCGCAGTACGGGCATGGGGCATCCCGGAGGCGGCGCGGGGCGTTTTTGAAACTGCCGCGGCTTTGTCCGCCTTTTCCATCTGGCCGTTCCAGTATTTCCGGACGGCTTCCTCCTTGCGCTGGATGGCCGCCTGAAGGCGTGCCGCCTGCTGTTCGTGGAGTTCCGCCAGTTCGTCAAAGCGCATTTGGGCCGCATCCAGTTCCGGATAGGGTTCCATTTCCATGGCCTTGATTTCCTCATGCCGGGGCAGGAGGTCGGTTTGATAATAATTCCAGCCGTAATAGCTGCCGGCGAGCAGCAGGATGAGAAGGAAGTAGCGCATAACTTGAAGTGGGACAGTGGGGAGTAGGTTCTGTCATAGTGAAAGCTTGCCCGGACTTTGCAAATCATAAAATGAGGCATCCGCCTCTTTTTTCCTCCACTTCCGGAAAGGTGATAAATCCGGCATGGAAAGGGCGTATCTTCCATTGAATTATACTTGCAGATTATGTCTATTTTTTCATCTCGCAGAGAATTTCTCAAATCCCTGGGGCTGGCGGCCGGAGCGGCTGCGGTCGGGAACGGTTTTACGGCACAGGCCCTGGACATTCCCTCGGAAGAGCGTCTTTGGAACACCGGCACGCCGGCGTCTTCCCGCCCTTCCGGCTCCGTGTACATGGGCGGGTTCCGGGCTCCCGCGTTGGACCGGGTCAGGATAGCTTTCATCGGCGTGGGCGGCCGCGGCTTCTCCCATCTGGCGCAGATGTGCGTGATGGACGGCGTGGAGATCACGGGCGTGTGCGACTTGAAGCAGGATCTGACGGAACGCGGAGTGGACAGGGTGCTGAAAAAAACGGGGAAAAAGCCCGCGGGATATTCCGGCGGTGAAATGGAGTACCTCTCCATGCTCCGCGAGCTGAAGCCGGATGCGGTCATTATCAGCACGGACTGGAGTTCCCATGCCCGCATCGCATGCGACAGCATGCGGAACGGAGCGCACGCCTTTGTGGAGGTGCCCATGGCCGTTTCCCTGGAAGAACTCTGGAAGATTGTAGATACCAGCGAGGCGACGCAGAAGCATTGCATGATGATGGAAAACGTCAATTACGGGCGCGACGAGCTTATGTTCCTCAACATGGTCCGGCAGGGAGTGATCGGAGATCTGCTCCATGGAGAGGCCTCCTATATCCATTGCCTGGTGACGCAGTTGGGAGATACCCGGGGGGAGGGAGCCTGGCGGCCGGAGTACCATACCAAAATCAACGGCAACCTGTATCCCACGCACGGCCTGGGCCCGGTGGCCCAGTACATGAGCCTGGCGCGCAAGGACGACAATTTCAGCCGTCTGGCGGCATTCGCCTCTCCGGCTCTGGGGCGTACGGCCTACGCCAAAAAGCACCTTCCTCCCGACCACCGATGGAACCGCACGCCCTTTGTGTGCGGAGACATGAATACGGCGATTGTGAAAACGAACCTGGGACGGACCATCATCGTTCAATTGGACGAAACGTCCCCCCGCCCCTATTCGCGTTCCAACCTGATTCAGGGAACTGCCGGCACTCTGGCGGGGTTTCCCACCCGCGTAGCCGGGGAAAAGCTGGGCAATAGCAATTATCACGAATGGATTCAGGGGAAGGATGGGCTGAAAGCTGTTTATGAGAAATATGACCATCCCCTGTGGAAGCGCATAGGGGATCTGGCCATGAAGATGGGCGGCCACGGAGGCATGGACTTCGTGATGCTGTACCGCATGGTGGAATGCCTGCGCCGCGGAGAGCCGATGGACCAGAACGTTTATGAAGGAGCCTACTGGTCCTCCCTGCTGCCCTTGACGGCGCATTCCATCGCGCAGGGCGGCGTTCCCGTGGAGTTCCCGGATTTTACCCGCGGCGGCTGGAAGACCACGGCTCCGCTGGCGGTTATTTCCTGAACCGGGTGCTTTTCCGGGACATCACCCTATCAACAAGCCTCATGGACACAATCATGCGGGCCATGAGGTTTGCTTGCCCGTGCGGGCGGAGCGACGGAGTGCCCGGCTTGTCCGCCGGCGGCAGCAAATCCGTTGTTCAGGATTGGCAGAGCAGTTTCTTCAGTTCTTCCGGGCTCATGTTCATCAGCCATTGCTCCGGCCCTCCGGAGAACAGGTCATCCGCCATGCGGCGTTTTTCTCTCAGCATGGCGTCAATGCGGTCCTCAATGGTACCGCGGCAAATCAGGCGGTGCACCAGAACGTTGCGGTGCTGCCCGATGCGGTAGGCGCGGTCGGTCGCCTGATTTTCCACGGCGGGATTCCACCAGCGGTCCACATGGATGACGTGGGAGGCCTGCGTCAGCGTCAGCCCGGTTCCCGCCGCTTTCAGGGACAGAATGCAGAAGGGAGGGCCTGATTCCTTCTGGAAGGAGGAAACGATGTTCTGCCGTTCCGGAATGGGCGTACCCCCGTGCAGCGTGAGGCCCGGACGGCCGAAAACCCCGGAAAGCAGATCGTGCAGGTGGGGAATGACGGAACGGAACTGGGTGAACAGAATGACTTTTTCCTGCCGCGCCGCGATGGAGGAGCACAGTTCCTGAAGCCGGAGGAATTTTCCGGAGCGTTCTGGAAGATAATCGTCCGTGCCCTGGAATTGGGCGGGATGGTTGCAGATTTGTTTGAGCCGCGCCAGTACGGGGAGGACGAGCATGAGGCGCTTGGCCGGGTCCGGCTCGTCCAGCATCGCGTGCAGGGTATCTATCTGGTGATGGTACAGGGCGGCCTGTTCCGGGGTCAATTGGCAGTAGGCGGGAATCTCCGTCTTGTCCGGCAGGTCCGGGACCAGGGCCGGATCCGTTTTCATTCTGCGCAGGATAAAGGGGCGGATCAGCCGGCGGAGGGGGGCGTATCCCCGTTCCAGGGAGCGCGTGAATTTCTCAAAACTTTTTCTGTTTCCCAGCAGTCCGGGATTCAGGAATTCCATCAGGCTCCAGATTTCATTCAGGGTGTTTTCCACGGGAGTTCCGGACAGGGCGATCCGCCTCTCCCCGTGTAGGGCGCGGATGGCGCGGGAACGCGCGGAAGAAGCGTTTTTAACGGCCTGCGCCTCATCCAGAACAATGGCGGGAAAATGCAGGTCCGCCAGGGCCGGAGTGCGTACGGCCATGCCGTAGGTAGTGATGACGGCGTGGCACGGGGCGTCCGTCCGGGTTGGGGACGGCTGCCAGGAATCCGGAGCGGAAGGGTGCATGATGCGCAGGACGAGTTCCGGAGCGAAGCGCTCCGCTTCCTCCTTCCAGTTGCCCAGCAGGGAGGCCGGGGCGACGATGAGCGCCGGGACGGCCTCCAGTTTTCCCTGCCGCCTCAGCGTGTCCAGCCATGCAATGGCCTGAAGGGTTTTTCCCAGTCCCATGTCGTCCGCCAGGCAGGCGCCGAACCCTCTTTCCGTGGTTCTGTACAGGAAAGAGAAGCCTTCCTTCTGGTAAGGCCGCAGAATCCTGTCCAAATGCGGCGGAAATTCCGGCACGGGTACGGGGGAATCTCCCGCCAGCACGTCCAGAATGCTGCGGAGATTGCCGCCCGGTTCCATCAGGCAGTCTTCGTCCGGTTCCGGGAGTTCCGCCAGGCGGTCCGCGGGGCCGTTCACCAGCAGCCGCAGTCCCTGCACCAGGGGGATGCCCAGGGAACTTATCATGCGCGCCGCCCTGCTCCAGCGTTCCATGAGGTCTTTCACCTTCTGGGCGTCCACACGTACCCATTCCCCCTTGAAACGGATAAGGCCGTCTCCGTTATTGAGCAGTTCTTCCAGTTCTTCCGGCGTGAGGTCCCTGCCTCCCAGCGTGGCGGAAACGGAGAATTTCAACAGGGCGGGGATGGAAAGGCCGGAGGAATGAACGTCTTTTTCTCCGTCCGCCGTGTCCGCCGTAACTTTCACCTGAAGTTTGGGTGGCGCCTTTTTCCACAGGTTCACCATGCGGACCATGATTCCCGCCCGCTCATAAAGAGGGCTGTCCTGCAGGAAGTCCCTGGCTTCCGAAGCGCTCCAGGCCAGGGGGGAGTATATTTTCCCGCTTTCCAGCAGGTTTTGGAGCAGCCGGCTTTCACGGGCTGCTTCCTGCAAGGGCTGGAGGACGGCCAGCAGGGCCGTATGATTGCCTTCGTGAAGTTTCAGGGCGGAGGAAAGGGGGAGGTGCCGTATCTGATTGTCCGCCGCGCTCTGGTGAGCGAAAGTGGCCATGAAGGCGAAAGGGCGCAGTCCTGTGGAATCGTCCCGGTTTTCCGCCAGATGAAAAAACACCTTGCCGATCTGGTCCCAGGGCGCTCCCAGAGCTTTCAGCCAGGCGGCGGGCATGATGCCGCGTGCACCGGTTTCCTTTTTCACCAGGCGGCGGAAGTCTTTAAACCATCGGGTGATGACAGTGGGCGTGATGTATTCGCCGCCCGGCACGGGAGGGAACTGCTCCGCCAGGGAAACCCTTTCCGCTGCATTGGGCAGAAGGTGGTCCAGCACGCTGTCCACTTCGTCGGGCCGTTCGGCGGCGGCATGGGCCATGCGGGTGAGCGCCTGTCTTCCCATGGTTTTCAGGAAAAAGGCCGCCGTACCAAGGGGCGTTTCCCAGTTGGAAGTGGCAAGAGCGTACAATCCCTGGCCGGCGCCTGCTTCAAACAGCCGGTCAAAAGGAGGACTGGCCATCACAGGCGCTCCGGATGGCAGGATGTGGAGGTCGTCCGTGTTCCTGTTCCGCTCCGGCGTGGCGTGATGGGATTCCGGCTGCATGGCTGTCTGAATTATAACATGGGCCTGCGGAGCGTTCAACCGCTCCCTGTGTTTCTGCAAGGCTGCCGCAAAAAAGAACGGAGACGGGAACGCGGTCTGAGAAAGGATGCTGATGCCGGAGTGCCGCCACTGCGGAAATGGCGTTCGGAAAATGATTCCGGCGCCGCATGTATGTTTGATGCCGTAGCTTGTCGGAAAGCGGAGGAATGTTCCATTTCCTCCGGCATATTTTCCGTATTTACAGGGAGAACGTTGTCTTTCTGATGATGGGAAGCTGGGTAGGCGGGGGATTGACCAGTTCCTTGAGCTGCATGAGGTAGGATATTAACGCCTGGCGTACGGATTTTCCGACGGCGCAGCCTTCTCCCTGCTGGGGAAAGTTGAAGTTGTTGCACAGGTAATCGCCCATGGCGACGGTGTATATCACTCCGTCCCTCAACGTGCTGGTGATGCTTGGGTTGATGCCGTCCATGATCTGGTAGGAAAAGCCGGCGCAGTAAACTTCCAGCATGCCGCCTTCCTTTTCCATGGGAGCCATGAATTTGGTCAGGATCAGTTGTTCGATGTCCGCCTTGGTCATTTTGCAGGTGACGACCGTTTCCCGGAACGGCTCCATTTCATAGACATCCTTGATGGTGACGGGGCCTTTGGAAAGATGGGTTTTGGCCCGGACTCCGCCGCGGTTGTAGATGGCGATGTCCGCATTTGCCGCTTTCTGGATGGCCTTGCAGAAATATCGGCCTATGGTGACATGTGTGATTTCTTCCTTGGCAATGGCAACTTGCTGGTTGAAAAACGAGTTGGAGGTGAATTGCCTGACAACCGCTTCCACTTCCGGATCGTCCGGAAGGGTGTCCAGAGATACGGCTTCCGTGGATTTGGAGAGGACGGCCGGCTTTTTATCTGTGGAGAAGATAATCTTGGTGACTCCTGCGTAGCTCAGCCTGTGCCCCGTGTGGCTGAGCAGGGAGCCGGTCCGCAGATGGCCCCTGGGCAGCATGACATGGGTATGGCCGCCCAGAATGACATCGATGTTCGGGGAATATTTCATCATTTTCAGATCGTGATCATACCCCATATGGCTGAGGATGACATTGATCGTGTTGTGATGCAGGCGGAACCTGTCCATGACGCCTTTGTAGTCCGTCTCATTCGGCAGTTTCCAGGTGATGCCGTCCATCTTCAGGATATCCGTGGTCTGCATGTCCACCAGTCCGATGACGCCTACGGAGATGGGAGTCCCCTTGATGGGGATGGAGGCATAGGGAAGGAAGCAATTTTCCAGAGTTGGGGAGGGGGAAAGGTTGGTAACGACGAATTTTGTTCCCGGCATTCCCTTGATGTGGTCGCGGAGGGCCGTTTGCCCGTAATCCATGTCGTGGTTGCCGATGGTCGCCGCGTCATATCCCAGCTTGTTCATCAGGATGGTGATGGGCAGTCCGGGTTTTTCCCAGTCGTCCACGAAGGGATTGCCCATGAAGTAATCTCCGGAATCCATCAGCAGTACATGAGGAAATTTGGAACGGTATTTTTTCACCAGGGTGGCCAGTTTCGGGAATTTATCCAGATTGCCGTGGATGTCGCTGGTGGAGATGATGATCAGCGTATGTTTGGGGTCCGGTTCAATTTTCTGTGCCAGGGAAAATGAACACAGGCAGAACAGTCCGGCAAGGAGAATGCGGGAAGAGATCATGGATGAACGGAAATGCAGAGAAAAGTGATGGAAATGTATGACTAACGAGCGAAGATTTCATGTTTGCCGTCGCCCACGGAGACTACTTCCAGACGAACCTTTCCTATGCCGCGGCCGTTCAGATTGATACGGTGCGCGGCCGCTGAGGTCAGGTCGATCAGACGATTGCTGTGAAATGGTCCGCGGTTGTTGACTCTCACAATGACGGATTTCCCGGTTTTCAGACAGGTAACCTTTACTTTGCATGGCATCGGGAGCGTCTTGTGGGCCGCCGTCAGGGAGGTCCGGGGATTGATATACTCTCCGGAAGAAGTCCTGAGGCGGTGTTTTGTTCCGCCATACCAGCAGGCATATCCCGTTTCCTTGTAGTTCAGGGCTTCCTGCACGCTCATGGGAACATATCTCTTTCCTCCGACTTTGTAGGGTGCATTTTTTACATGTGCCTCCGTTGCCTGCACGGCCGAATCCGTATTCCGGACATGCGGGCTTTTCCCTGTTGTAGAACAGGCGGGCAGCAGGCAGGACAGCAGAATAAGGATGGGCCATTTCACGTTTTTCACCCTTAGCACATATTTATAATCCTGTATAACAAAAAAGAACGAGGAATTGGAATTTAGTGGTTTTCCGGGGCCGGCGGGAATCTTTGCCCGGCCGCGGTTTACCAGTTGAGCAGGGAAGGGAAATGGAGTACATTGCACGCATGAACCCTTCCAAGGTAATTGGCCTGGTTGCTCTGGCGGAAAAACCCGGCCTGGTGGAAGCGCTGCGCATCATGCGCCGTGAACTTTCCCGTCACGGACTGGACTCCTGCGTCATTGAGACGCCGGAAGTCCTGGAGCAGACGATCGGCCGGTGCGGCATGCTGGTGACGTTCGGGGGGGATGGAACCATGCTCACCGTATCTTCGCTGGCGGCCATGCACCACGTTCCCCTGGCCGGAGTGAATCTGGGCAGGCTGGGCTTCATGACTACCTGCTCCGTGCAGGAGCTTCCGCTGCTGGCGTACGCCCTCCAGGAGGGTTCCTACCAGACGGATGAGCGCGCCATGCTGGAAGTGACCAGAATCAGGGTGGACGGCGTTCCGGAATCCGTACGCAAGCTGGCCCTGAATGAGGTTTCCCTGATCCGTGCGCAGACGGGAAAAATGGTGGACCTGGATGCGGAAATAGACGGGGAACTGCTGAACCGCTACCATGCGGACGGGGTGCTGGTTTCCACCCCTACCGGTTCCACGGCGTATTCCCTTTCCGCCGGCGGTCCGCTGGTATGGCCCATGTCCCGCGTGGTGTGCGTTACGCCCATCTGCCCGCACAGCCTCACGAACCGTTCCGTGGTCCTGCCGGACACCATGACCATCCGCCTGAGGCCGAGGGAGCGCCGCGGCCGCTTCGATTCCATGGTGTATTCCCTGGACGGCCGTTCCGCCTATCCCATGGAAGTCGGGGAAAGCCTGCTTATCCGCAAGGCTCCGGAAAGCCTGACCCTGGTGCATCTCCGGGAGCAGAACTTCGGCGCTCTCCTGCGCGCCAAGCTGCGCTGGCAGGGCGCGGAAATTCCTTCCGATGAGGACTGATGCACAAAAGCGGCCGGCTATGGCCCGAAGGCGTGCCGCCCGTTGCAGGAAGGTATCCTCTCCGTGAAAACCTGAGCTGGAAAAAAGGAACTTGAACGGACAGGCGGAGTCTTCCCCTTTCTGCGTGCGTTTTTCGTGTTCAAGAGCTAAAAACGATTTTTTTAGGATGCGGGCTTGACGAAAAGGCCCATCCTATAATACTCTGCCTGCCCTGCCACCAAGGGGGTGGTAGATCTTAATCGCATAAACGCGTAAGAAATAGTCATATATGAAGACCCACGTGAAAAAAGGTGATGAAGTAGAAATCATCACCGGACGTAACCACAAGGGCAAGCGCGGCACCGTTCTCGCCGTAAATGCTGCTAAAGGTACTGTCATCGTAGAAGGCGCCCGCACGCTGAAAAAGGCTGTGCGCCCGACCGAACAGAATCCGGAAGGCGGCATTCAGGAGATCAACGGCCCGATTCACATCTCCAACGTGAAGAAAGTAGGCTAGGCTTTTTGCCTGACCCTGCGCTTAAGCCATAAAATCATTATCAAGAGCTGACCCGCTAAAACAATGAGTACACCAACACTGCAAACATACTACCGTGAAAAGGTCGTTCCCGGCCTTCAAGCGAAGCATGCATACAAGAACGTGCATCAGATTCCCCGCCTGGAGAAGATTGTTGTCACCTCCTGCATGGGCAAGCACCCGGACCGCAAGCAGGCCGTGGAAGATGCCGTCAACGAAATCGCAAAAATCACCGGACAGAAGCCGTCCATTACTTATGCCCGCAAGAGCGTGGCCAACTTCAAGGTGCGCGAAGGCGAACCTCTGGGTGCCCGCGTAACGCTGCGCGGCGTCCGCATGTGGGAATTCCTGGACCGTTTCATCAATATCACCGCCCCCAATATCCGCGACTTCCGCGGCCTTCCCTACAAGTCCTTTGACGGCAACGGGAACTATGCTATTGGTATTTCCGACCAGTCCATCTTCCCTGAAATCGAACTTGACCAGATCAAGCGTCAGATTGGTTTCGATATCATTTTCGTGACGTCCGCTCCCACGGACGATGAAGGTCGCGACCTGCTCCGTGCCCTGGGTGTGCCCATGCGCGAAGCGAAGAAGGCTGAAGAAACTCAAACCGCTAACGCTTAACTATTTCTTATTATGGCCGTATTAAGTGACCCTATTTCCGACTTCCTCACCCGTTTGAAGAATGCCAGCCTGGCCGGCAACGAGGAATTTACCGCACCCTGCTCCGGCATCAAGGTGGAAATCGCCCGTATTCTTCAGGAAGAAGGCTACATCTGGAGCTACGAAGTGATCGGTGAAGGTGTGAAGAAGCAAATCAAGGTGAAGACCAAGTTTACCCCCCAAGGCAAGCCGGTTGTCACCGACGTGAAGCGCAGCTCCAAGCCGGGCCGCCGCCAGTACGTTTCTTCCCAGGACATTCCCCGCGTCCTCAGTGGGCTTGGCATTGCCATCGTCTCCACCTCCCGTGGTGTGATGACTGGTGCGCAGGCGCGCAAGCAGAGCATCGGTGGCGAACTTCTCGCCCTTGTCTGGTAACCATTAACATTTCCTAAATCATATGTCCCGAGTTGGTAAAAAATCCATCACATTGCCGGACAAGGTAACGGTAAAGGTTAACGGCTCCTCCGTACAGGTGGAAGGCCCCAAGGGCAAGCTTTCCTGGACGCTCCCGGAAGGCATTACCGCTACCGTTGAAGGCAATCAGCTGTCCGTTGACCGCGCCGGCGAAAGCCGCCAGCTTCGCGCCCTGCACGGCACGAACCGCTCTCTTCTGAACAACATGGTCATCGGAGTTTCCGAAGGCTTCGTCAAGAACCTTGAAATCGTCGGCGTCGGTTTCCGCGCCGCCGTCAAGGGCAACATTCTGGACCTGAACCTGGGCAAATCCCATCCGATCAACCAGGTGATTCCCGAAGGCCTCAAGGTGACCGTGACCGAAAACACGAAAGTGACGGTCGAAGGCATCGACAAGCAGGTCGTAGGCCAGTTTGCCGCTGAAGTTCGTGCGTACTATCCCCCGGAACCCTACAAGGGCAAGGGTGTGCGCTTCGCCGGTGAAGTTATCCGCCGCAAGGAAGGCAAGAGCGTCGGTAAGTAATTCAGGTAATAACTATTGCAACATATTTATACACGATGAGTACTATCAATCGCAAAGCCGTCCGCGCCAAGGTGCACCGCCGCATCCGCAGAAAGCTCTCCGGTACGGCTTCCCGCCCCCGGCTGGCTGTCTATTTCTCCAACCGTCACGTCTATGCCCAGATCATCGACGACACGGCGGGCAAGACAATCTGCTCCGCGTCCACGGCCGATGCCTCCATTGCCGACCCTTCCAAGCTCGCCAACTGTGCTTCCGCCGTCAAGGTGGGCAACCTGATCGGCGAACGTGCGAAGGCCGCCAACGTCACCGAAGTCGTCTTCGACCGCGGTGGGTTCAAGTTCTGCGGCAAGGTGAAGGCCCTGGCCGACGCCGCCCGTGAAACTGGTTTGAAATTCTAATTGAAAGATTCCCTAAATGAATAACGAAACGGAAAACACTGCTCCTGCCACGGAAGCTCCCGCTCCCGCCCAAGCGCAGCAAACCGCACCTGCCGGTCGTGACTTCCGCGGTCCCCGCGGTCCCCGTCGTGACGGTCAGAATGGCCGTGGCCCCCGCGGTCCGCGCCGTGACGGACGCCGTGGCCCCCAGGCTGAAGCTCCTGTTGAAGAAGGTCCCCAGCTGGCTGAAAAGGTTGTGTTCATCAACCGCTGCGCCAAGGTCGTCAAGGGCGGCCGCCGCTTCTCCTTCTCCGCCCTCGTAGTGAGCGGTGACATGGAAGGCCGCGTAGGATTCGGCTTCGGCAAGGCTAACGAAGTGGCCGACGCCATCCGCAAGGCTACGGAATCCGCCAAGCGCCAGCTTCGTCCCGTGTCCATCGTCAACGGCACGATTCCGCACGAAGTTTACTCTGAATTCGGCGGCGGCAAGGTGCTCCTGAAGCCCGCCTCCCCCGGTACCGGCCTGATCGCCGGCAACACTATCCGTGCCGTGCTGGAAGCAGCCGGCGTGCGCGACATCGTTGCCAAGTCTCTCGGTTCCTCCAACCACGCCAACGTGGTGAAGGCCACCCTGCAGGCTCTCGCTTCCCTGCGTACGAGCGACCAGGTTCTTGCCGACCGCGGCAAGAAGAAGGAAAAGGCCATCTAATTTGATAAGGAGGCGGCTGCCCCGCGCCGCCGCCTCCACGACAACCCAACCATTGTAAATAACATGTTACAGCTTCATTCTATCCAGCCCAATCCGGGCGCCAAGCACCGCAAGAAGCGTCTTGGCAACGGGGAAAGCTCCGGTCTTGGCAAGACTTGCGGCAAAGGCAACAAGGGCCAGAAAGCCCGTTCCGGCGGCACCATCCGCCCGGGATTTGAAGGCGGCCAGATGCCTCTTCACCGCCGTCTGCCCAAGAAGGGGTTCAACAACACCCGCTTCCAGGACAAAATCCTCATCGTCAACCTCTCCCAGCTCGAACGCGTGTTTGAAGCCGGTGCCACGGTTGATGAAAACTCCCTGCGCGCCGCCAAGCTCGTCCAGGGCCCCTGTGACGCCGTGAAGCTTCTCGGCAACGGGACTCTGACCAAGAGCCTGAACGTGGTCGTAGACTTCGTGAGCGCCAGCGCCCGCGAAAAGGTCGCCCAGGCCGGTGGCTCCGTCACTGTGCTTAGCGAGGCCTAATCACATTTGGCGAACCGGGTCATGCAGCTTGACCCGGTTCGCATCATTGTGTTTACTGTTGCGGCCCCCATGGATGCCCCGGGTACAAGCCGCCGCGACAGGAACTTAAAGCTGCGCGACAACTTTTATATAACAGGACCATGATATCCGCATTTGCAAACTCCATGAAAGTACCGGAGCTCAGGCACCGGATTTTGTTCACATTGGCGATGATCGTCGTTGTCCGCCTCGGGGTGCAGATACCCCTGCCGGGCATTGACGTCATGGAGCTGCAAAAGGTGATCGAAGCCTCCGCCAATGTCAGCGGCCCCGGTGCGGGACTGGCTACCGTCCTGACCATCTTTTCCGGCGGCGGTTTGCAGCAGTGCGGCATTTTTGCCCTCGGCATCATGCCCTATATCTCCGCTTCCATCATGACCCAGCTTCTTTCCGCCGTGGTTCCCCAGTGGGCCAAAATGGTGCGGGAGGAAGGCGGACGCCAGAAAATGACCAAATGGACGCGTGCCATTGCCATCGTCATTGCCATTGTGCAGGGCTGGTTCCTGGTAGGCACGCTGGAGCATCCGGACCGCTTGAAATCCCTGGGCCTCAACATTCCCGCGGACTGCCAGCTTGTCATCAATCCCGGCATGCAGTTTGCTCTGATGACCGTGCTCATCATGGTGGCCGGCACCATGTTCCTGATGTGGATCGGTGACCAGATTACGGAGCGTGGCGTAGGCAACGGCGTTTCCCTCATTATCTCCGTTAACATCATTCACGCCCTTCCCGGCGCGGTCACCCTGGCGTGGAAGACCCTCGTGTACAAGGACGGAGCGGTTGTTCCCATGGGCGCCATGCTGCTCGTGGCCCTGATAGCCTTCCTGATCATCGTTGTAGCCCTCGTCGTCACGGTGACGCAGGCCCAGCGGCGAATACCCGTGCAGTACGCCAAGCGGGTCATGGGCAATAAAATGTTCAGCGGAGCCACGCAGTACCTGCCGCTCAAGCTCAACTACTCCGGCGTGATGCCCGTCATCTTTGCCACGGCCATTCTGTCCCTGCCGCAGGTGCTCTTTTCCCAGATCGCCCATTACAACACCACGCTGCAGTGGATCGCCACCAAGATAAACGACTGGATGAACCCCGCTTCCTCCGGCTACTACATCATTTCCGGCCTCATGATCTTCTTCTTCTCCTACTTCTGGGTGGCTACCATGTTCCAGCCCTCCCAGATCGCGGAAGACCTGAAACGCAACGGAGGCTATATCCCCGGCATCCGTCCCGGCCCTCCCACCGCCCTTTTCCTGGACCAGACCATGCAGAGGCTGACCTTTGCCGGCTCCGCCTTCCTGACTCTCATCTATTTCCTGCCGTACCTGCTGAACATCGGCGGCAGCATCCCCTACCTGGTCACCCAGTTCTTCGGCGGCACCAGCCTTCTGATTCTCGTCGGCGTGCTGCTTGACATGATGCGCCAGGTGGAAACCACGCTCCTTTCCCGCAACTACGACGGCTTCCTGAAGAAAGGCAAGCTCAAGGGCAAATACGGCCATGTCCAGGGCACCGGTTCCGCCGCAGGCAGCCGCACGGTCGCTGCGATGTGGATCGTCATCGCCGTGCTTGTACTGGCCGGGGCCGTAGCATATAATGCCATGCATTGAAGCAGCGCTTCACAACCTTTCTGAAAGTGACAGACATGAAGGATCTCAAGCATTTTATTCTGGTTGGGGCTCCCGCATCCGGCAAAGGAACCCAGGGACGGTTCCTGACCGATACTTTCAATCTGAATTCCCTGAGCACGGGTTCCATGCTGCGCCGGGAGATTGAATCCTGCACGGAGCTGGGCCGCAAGGCGCTCAGCTATATGGACAAGGCCATGCTGGTGCCGGACGAGATCGTCAACGACATGGTGCGCGGGTGGCTTTCCGAGGTGGACAACGATGCCTGGCTGCTGGACGGCTATCCCCGTACCGTCGCCCAGGCGGAAGCCCTGGACCATTTTCTGACCCAGCGCGGAACTGCCGTGGATGTGGTCGTCTGGATGGACGTAGCCAGGGAGCTCATCGAACAGCGTATTCTGCGCCGCCGGGAATGCTCCACCTGCGGCTACGTGGTGCAGACCCCCGATGAAGTGTGCACCAGGTGCGGCGGAAAGATGGTCTCCCGCAAGGATGATAATCTGGAATCCTTCGCACGCCGCTGGAAAGACTTTGAGGCCATGACCCTCCCGGTGGCCAAATATTATGAAGCGCGCGGCATGGTGGTCAAGATGACCGTAACCGAGGAACGGGAGCCTTCCGAGGTTTCCCGGGATCTGGCCCGCAAGCTGGAGGAATACCGACAATAGAAAACCGAATCTCATGGCAGAACGAATCCACATCAAGTCTCCCGGTGAAATCGCCAAGATGCAGAAAGCCGGGGCCGTCACGGCGGAAATCTTGATGGAGATCGGGGCGGAGGTCCACGCGGGCCGTACGACGCGGGAAATAGACGACATTGCGCGTGAGATTTTCAAGAAGCACAAGGTAGGCAACGCCTTTTACCAGTACCGCGGTTTTCCCGGCCAGCTCTGCATTTCCGTGAATGAGGAGGTCGTGCACGGCAGCGGCGGTCCCCGCCGTATTGAAAACGGTGACATTGTGAGCCTGGATGTGGGCGCCATTGTGGACGGCTGGTATGGAGACAACGCCATGACCGTGCCCGTGGGCATGGTGGCCCCTGAAACGCTCCGCCTTCTGTCCGCCACGGAGGAATCCCTGTTCCGCGCCATCGACCTGGTGAGGCCCGGAGCCCTGCTGGCGGACGTGTGCGGCGCGGTGGAAGCCTTTGTGCGCCCCCGCGGTTTTACGGTGGTGAGAGATTTTGTCGGCCACGGCATAGGCCGCCATCTGCACGAGGAGCCCCAGATTCCGAATTACCGCCCCCATTACAAGCTGCCGCGCCTGAAAAAGGGCATGGCTCTGGCGATTGAACCCATGGTGAATGCCGGCAGGCCTTCCGTCAAAATCCTGGATGACGGCTGGACGGTGATCACGGCGGACGGCAAGCCTTCCGCCCACTTTGAACATACCGTCATCGTGACGGACGGCGCACCCCTCATTGTGACGGAGCGCCCCCGGATCGCGCTTCCCGAACAGCTCGGGATTGCTCCCCTCTGAAATCCTGCCGGAAAGGGAATCATGACGCCCGCCGCTCCCATTCCCGATTCCGTGATTTTTGAAAAAACGGCCACTCACCGCATGGTCTGGGTGGATGTGGCGCGGGTCGTTGCCTGCATCCTGATCATTGCCAATCACATGGCTTTTTATTCGGCGGAACTCTACCGCTGGGTCTGGGCGGAGTTTCTGGCGTCGCGCACCCCTTTCTTTCTGCTGGCTGCCGGATATTTTGTCGGGCGCGGTTCGTTCGGTTCCCTGGATGGCCGCCTTTTCCTGTGGAAGCGCAGCTGGTTTCTGCTGCGCCCCTACCTGATCTGGGGAATGGCGGCGGCCGTCCTGATTGGCTGGTCTCCCCTGCATGAATATTATGAATCCTACGTTCCCCTGTATGCGTGGCTGCGCGGGGAGCCGGGAAGCGGCTTCTGGCCTGCTCTGGCGGCGTTTGCGCGCTGCATGGGCATTGCGGGGCATCCTGTGGACGCTCCCATGTGGTTCCTCCGGGATATCATCATTTATACCGCCGTAGCTCCTCTCCTGCACCGGCTGGGAAGCTATCTGCTCTGGGTGGGACTGCTCATGCTTTCCCTGAACTATTTTGCGCTGGACCTGGCGGATCATGACTATCCCATTGCCAACAGCCTCGGCTTTTTCCTGCTGGGAATGTTCATCTCCCGCTATCCCCTCCCGGATTTGACGGCTGCCGTGCGCCGGTACGCCGTATCCTTCCTTCTGTGTACGCTGGTGCTTACCTGGTGGCTGGTAGGCCACAGGGACCAGCACAATTCCATGCTCATTGCGCTGGGCATGCTGGGATTGATGTCCCTCGCCATTCTGTTCACGGAGTGGTTCCCGCGCTCCGCCCGTTGGGTCGCGGGGCTGGCTCCGGCCTGCTTCTTCATCTTCGGGACGCATTACATTGTCATCATTCTGCTGCGGGAAAGCGGCTGGATCACGTTGAAGGGAACCTCCTGGGACGTTTTCTGGCTTTGCCTGGTGCCTGTCATTTTCAGCGCGCTGGCTGGGCTGTTCTTCTGCATGAGGCGGCTTGTCCCGCGCCTGGTGCCTGTGCTGGCCGCCTATGGGAAGTAGGCCCCCGGAAGAACCGGGGCCCCGCCGGGAAAAGGAGCCGCGCTTATCTCTTGCCGTCAAATGGCAAATCCCTTATTCTTCCATTTGCTGGAAGGGACGGCGTGACATTGTTGTCACGCTGCCGTTCTTGCCGTACGGCAGGGGAAACAATACATGGTAAGGCAATAATGCAAGGCGATCAGGTTCAGGATTCTGAAATATCAACGCAGGCGGTCATCTACCTGGGGCCCAGTTCCATGAGCCTGATGGTGGCGGAGGTGGTCCAGGACAGGATGCGCATGCTGGATTTTCTCCAGCAGCCCGTTCCCATGGCGCGGGATATTTTCCGCCTTCACCGCATTTCCCGCCATACGATGGACCGTTGCGTGCAGATCATCGGCGATTACCTGGAAATTCTCAAGGAATATGGAACCGGCGCCCGGCTTTCCGTCCGGCTGATGATCTCCAACATCATCTCGGAAGCGGACAATGTGGACGTATTCGTGAACCGGATGCACGTGGCTCACGGCTTGCGCGGCCGCCGCATTGACGACGGCAAGATGACGCGCCTCATTTATGTGAAGGTGCAGGAAACGCTGGCACGGTATCCCGGATTCAGCAAGAAAAAGGTGCTGGTGGTCCATACGGGGCCGGGAAATACCCGCGTGCTTCTGTTCCAGAAGGGGCGCATCATGCGCTATTCCTGCTACCGGCTGGGAACGCACCGCACGGGCGAGGCCGTCGGAGAGATCGAATACGGGGACGACATAACGGAACTTTCCCTGCTCCGGGAGCACATGCGCGGGCAGGTGGACCAGATCTGCCTGGATTACGGCGGCGTCAAGGGACTGGCCGGCCTGGTCGTCATCGGCCAGGAAATGCAGCAGTTGCGGGAGCGCCTGAATCCGTCCGCGGAGGGCAAGGTCTCCTGCCCCGCGCTGGTGGCGGAAGCTGAAAAAATGTCCCGCACTACCATGGAGCAGCGCATGAACGTTTACGGCGCCGACTTTGCCGGGGTGGATTCCCTGCTGCCCGCCGTGCTGATGACGGAGATGATCGCCCGCAGCCTGGACTTGAATGACGTCATCATTCCCGACAGCGGCTATGACGAGGAATTTCTCGGCAGCCTTATCCGCGCGGAACGGCATCCGGAGGATCTGGAGGCGGAAGTGCTCCACTTCGCCGGCATTCTGGCGGACAGGTACAAGGCGGACAAGGGGCACCGGGAACATGTGGCGCACCTGTGCATGGAAATGTTCGACCAGCTTCAGGACCTGCACCGCCTCTCGGAGCATGACCGGCTGCTGCTGGAGGTGGCCTCCATCCTTCATGAAGTGGGGTCTTTCATCAGCCAGCAGAATCACCAGCTTCATTCCCAGTACATCATTCTGAACAGTGAAATCTTCGGCCTTTCGCGCGACGATGTGGAAACCGTGGCCCTGCTGGCCCGTTACCACCGGCATGAAGTCCCTTCCAATTCCGATCCCATGTACGGGGAACTGGAACTCACGGACCGCATGCGCGTGGCGAAAATGGCCGCCATCCTGCGCGTGGCGGATGCCTTGGAGCGCGGGCACGCCCAGCGCGTGAACGGCGTCAGGGCCCATATCCGCGGCCGGATGCTGGAACTGGAACTTCAGGGCGTGCGGGAAACCGCCGTGGAAGACCTGGCCCTGCGGCTGAAGGGCGACTTGTTTGCGGACATTTTCGGCTATGACGTCGTGCTGGTCCCGCAGAGGTGATCCTGATGCAGTAATTCTCATCTTCTTTTCCCATGTCTAACGAATACATCAACAGAGAACTTTCCTGGCTGGAATTCAACCAGCGTGTGCTGGACCAGGCCGTGCGGACGGACCTTCCTCTTCTGGAACGGCTCAAGTTCCTGGCCATTACCGCCTCCAACCTGGACGAATTTTTCATGGTGCGCGTGGGCGGCCTCCAAATGCTCAGGCATTCCGGTTCCCGCGTGAAGGACATTTCCGGAATGACCCCGACCCGCCAGTTGAAAGCCATCCGTACCCGTGTGGGGCGCATGATTGAAGACCAGTACCGGCTTTTCCATGAGGAAATCCTGCCGTGGATGGAGGTCAATGGCATTAATCCCCTGGCTCTGGAGGACCTCAGCACCTCCCAGAAGCTGACGCTGGAACAATATTTCAACAACCAGATTTTCCCCCTCCTGACGCCGCTGGACATGGATGCGCCGGAAGCTCCGGCCCTCCCGTCCCTCAAGCTCCTGATGGGGGTGGAACTGCGGGACAATGAGACCGGGGACGTACGCGTGAGCGTGGTGGCCCTCCCGGACGGCCTGCCGCGCCGCGTTCCTGTTCCCTCTGCGGAGACGGAGCGCTACGTGATGCTGGAAGACTTGGTGCGGGAATGCATAGGTTCCGTTTTCCCGGGAGAAACCGTTCTTTCCGCCGCCGTGTTCCGCGTCACGCGCAATGGAGACATCGCCGTGCAGGAGGAAGATGCGCTGGACCTGGCGGATGAAATGGAGGAAGTGCTTGTAGCCCGCAAATTCTCCGAATGCGTGCGGCTGGAAATAGAATCTTCCGCTCCCGTTCCCCTCCATGACCGGATCATGCAGATCGTCGGCGCGGGCAATGCGGAGACCTACGACCTCAAGGGGCCTCTGATGCTTTCCGACTTCATGGAAATGGCCTTTGCCCCAGGCAATGACCAGCTCAAGGTGGAGCAATGGTCTCCGCAGCCGTCGCCCGCGGTGGACCCTGCCGTCAGCATCTTTGAGAACATCGCCAACGGGGACATTCTGCTCAACCATCCTTATGAAAGTTTTGAGCCGGTCCTGCGCTTGGTGGAAGAAGCGGCGGAAGATCCGGACGTCATCGCCATCAAGCAGGTGCTGTACCGCACCGCCAGGAATTCCCGCATCGTGGCCGCACTGAAAAAGGCGGCGGAGAGCGGCAAGCAGGTGACGGCCCTGGTGGAATTGAAGGCCAGGTTCGACGAAGCGCGCAATCTGGAAAAAGCGGAGGAGCTCCAGCGGTCCGGCGTTCAGGTGGTTTATGGCGTCAAGGGGCTGAAAACCCATGCAAAAATCTGCCTGGTAGTACGCAGGGAACAGGGCATGCTGCGCCGCTATTGCCATTTCGGCACGGGGAACTACAATGAAGTCACGGCCAAGATTTATACGGACATTTCCTACCTCACGTGCGATGACCAGCTCGGGGCGGACGCCTCCCAGTTCTTCAATTCCGTGACGGGCCGCACCAAGCTCATGCGGTTCCGCAAGCTGTACCCCTCTCCGGCGCTGATGAAGGCCCGTCTCATTGAACTGATTGAGGGAGAGGCGGAGCGCGCCCGGCAGGGCGAACCCGCACGCATTTCCGCCAAGATGAACAGCCTTCAGGATGTGGAAATCATTGACGCCCTGTACAGGGCCGCCGATGCCGGAGTGGACATTGAACTGAACGTGCGCGGCATCTGCTGCCTGAAAACGGGGCCGCGTCCCAACGGGAAAGTCATCCGCGTCGTAAGCATTGTGGATCGTTATCTGGAGCATGCCCGCATTTTCTTCTTTCACCACGGCGGCAACCATCAGCTCTTTATCGCCAGCGCGGACTGGATGACCCGCAATCTGGATAAGAGGGTGGAACTCATGGTTCCGGTGATCAACGGCAGGCTGGCGCGGCGCCTCAAGTCCATTCTGGATGCCTGCTTCAGAGACAACGTACAGGCCTGCAACATCCTGCCGGACGGCACTTCCGAACATGTCGTGCGCAAAAAGGGCCAGAAGGCCTTCCGCCTGCAGCAGTACCTGACCAAGGAAGCGCGGCGGCTTGCCAAGGACAAGGAGCGGGAACGCCAGCAAATGCTGGAGCCGCACAAGCCGCATGAGTAGCGGATGATTCCCTGCGTTTTTCAAGGGCGGAGAGCGGGGAAGCATTCTTGCCCTGTGTTCGTCTGGTGACAGGTACACGGGAGGATTTTTTATTTCATTCTCCATATTGATTATTAGAAAGTTTTGTATAATATGATCTTGGGGCTGCTCCTCCGGAGAATGTCCGTGTCTGTCTCCGTAAAACCGTGCCTGCCGTGGGATTTTTTCCTTTCTGAAGACATGCGGGAATAGAGAAATTTGTCCGGACTTTTCAGTCCGGCAAGCCTGGCATCCTCCGGCATGCGTTCAACAGGGAAGGGGAGGGGGCGTGTCTTTTTATGAAGACATGTGTACCCGCGTCTTCCGTTTTCTTCTTGCAGCCCTGGTTCTGGGGCCTGTTTCCGCAAAGGCCGAAGGCTCCGCCTGGAAAGCTTCCGGCCCTGCGGGGCCGGGTGCTGCCGTGAAGGCTCCCGAGCATCCGGCGGAGGACGGGCTTTATGCCCGTCTGAAGGAAATGCCCTATCTTTATAAAAACAAGGATTCAGGATTCTTGAACCAATTCAAGCTTCTGCTGACTGGCCAGTATCAGGCGGCGTGGGTGGCTCCGTCCGGAGCCAACAAATTCCGGAAGGGTTCCGGCGGACATGAGGATGAGTGGCGGCGCCTTCAGATCGGCTTTGAAGCCGTTTTCCTGAAAAACCGTCTCACTTTGCACAGCCTGACCAACATGGGGGAGACGGACGGCATGTACAAGCTGGAAAACGGACGGTGGAGCCGGACAAAGACGGACTGGGGCATCTTTGAACTTTACCTCAAATACAAAGTCAACCCTTCCTTTTTTGTGCGCGCCGGAAAGATCACTACGAAGATGATGACCGAATTCCGGGAGACGGCCAGCGAGATCAAGACTCTGGAACGTTCGGACCTTGTCAACCAGCTCGGCAGTATTTCCAACTGGGGCATCGTGCTGGAAAATCCGCGGCAGGATGTTCCCGTGGGATGGGAAGCGGCCGTTTTCCTGAATGACACCAGCACCAGCCTGGCTCACGAAATCCAGTTCAATTCGGAGGACAGCGCCTTTGCCAAGGCCTCCGTCCATATGGATGCCCGCGGCTTCCTGCCGGGGGAGAAAAGCCGTGTCTGGCTGACTTATGCGCATAATTTCACCCATTACGCAGGACGCGCCCTGCCGGAAGATTCCTACTATTCGGGGCTGGGAGCCAGGGATGTGGTGACGATGGACTGGGTAATGTCCCAGGGAAAGTTTTCCATGGTGACGGAGCTGATGTCCGGATTCCGCGTGGTGGGAGATGCCTACGGAGAGAATGTCTACGGGCTTGTCCTTCTGCCTTCCTACAGGTTTTCCCCCCCCCATCTGGAGGGTATCTTCCGTTATCAGCTTTCCCACGGAAGAGATGCGGTCAAAATGTTTGCCCGCTATGTTCCCGCCGTGACGACCTATCCCAAATGGGTGAGTACGATGAACTCGTTTTATTTTGGGCTGAATTATTATGTATTCCCGAAAGACCCGGACATGCTGAAGTTCATGGTGGGCGGCGAATATACCGCTACCAGCGGCGCGCGCGGCGGAGCCAAATGTTTCGACGGCTGGACCTGGTTTACCGCCGTCCGTTTCCATTTCTGAACAGGGAAGGCTTCTTCCTTCTCTATGAATTTTGATTCCGGGCGTTCTTCGGCGGGACGCAGGATGTGTTTATAACAAACAACTTGTCATGCGGGGATTTATGTGTTAATGGGATTGGAATGGAAGAAGGTCCTTTCTTCTTTCATCCCTTCACCCTGACTACCCAGAACATGAAACTGCTGTATTTTCTCTGCCTGCCTGTTGTTGCCGTTTGCGTGGCTGCCGCCCAGACGGCGGTTTCCCGCCTGCCTTCCCTCCCTGCCCCTTCCATGAAGGCGGAATGCCGCCAGGGGGAAAGTCCCGTTTCCGTCGTTCAGGCGGAAATCAAATCCCGTGTGATGGAAAACCTGGCGGAAACGGAAGTGACTGTGGTGTTCCGCAATCCCAACAACCGCGTGATGGAAGGCGAACTGTCCTATCCCCTGCCTGCCGGCGCCACGGTGCAGGGATATGCCCTGGACATCAACGGCCGCATGGTGGACGGCGTCCCCGTGCCCAAAAAGGAGGCCCGTGTCATCTTTGAAAATGAAGTGCGCAGACAGATTGATCCCGGGCTGGTGGAATGGTCCGGCGGCAACATGTTCAAGACGCGCGTTTATCCCATCCCTGCCGGGGGTACGCGCACCATCCGGCTGCGTTATTCCTGCGTTCTTCCGGAGAATGCCGAAGGCGTCCCTTCCCTCCAGCTTCCGATGAATTTCAAGGAAAAGCTGGACTCCCTGAAGTTGAGGGTGGAAGTGCTCAACGGCCGGAAGCCGGTCGTCGTTTCCTCCCCGCTGGACAATGTGGAATTCAAGGACTGGCGCAATGCGTTTCTGGCGGAAAAAGAATGGAACGGCTTGTCCCTGGCAGAAGATTTGTTCATCGCCCTGCCGCGTGCGGAAGGGAAAAAAGCGGAAGAAGCTTCGGTATTTGTGGAGTCTTCAGACGGCAAATCTTATGCGGCCGTTTTTCTTCCTCCGTCCCAGGCGGCTGTGGATGCGGAAGCTCGGCCTTGTCCCGGTTTCATTCATCTGGTTTGGGATGCCTCCGGTTCCATGAAGGGCGTGGATGTCCGGAAAGTTCTTGATTTCTTAAAGAATTATCTGACTTACGGCAATGATGGGAAAGACGTGGAACTGTGTCTGACCATAGTGCGGAACAGGGTTCTGCCGTCCAAAACCTTCACGGTGGCTCCCGGCAGGCTGGAAGATTTGTCCAGGGAATTGAATACCCTGGATTATGACGGGGCTACCGGTGATTTGGGTGCGGCGGCGGCCCTCTATGCGGACCGCAAGGGGGCCTGCATGATTGTGAGCGACGGATTGGTCAATTTCAGCGCCGCTCCGGGGCGGATCACGTCTCTTCCGGCAGAGGCGTATGCCCTGCTGGCCGTTTCCCGCAAGGATGCCGATGTCTTCAAGAGAATGGGCCTTCGGGTTCTTGATCTGACTGCCCAGACGGTAGAGCAGGCCATGGAAAAGGTCCGTTCCGGGGAGGCGCATGCCGGTTTTAGCGACAAGGGGGATATGCCCTGGGGGGCTTTTCTCCGGTATGAATCTTCCGGGCTTCCGGCGGGCTCCGTTCTGCTGGTGGCGGAACTGGAAGGGAAGGGCGTGTTTACGGGAGAAATAAAAATTTCCGGAGGTGGCGTTCCGGGCAGGAACATCCCGGTAACCCTAGATACGGACCGGGCTTTTCCCGGCACCATGCTGCGGTCCTTGTATGCCCAGGCCAAATTGAACGAATTGATGCGCCAGCCGGCTTCCGGCGGCAGGGATGAGGCAGTCAGGGAACTGGGGATGGAATATGGCATGGTAACTCCCGGCACGTCCCTGCTGGTGCTGGATTCCCTGGACCAGTACCTGCAATACGGGGTCCGGCCTCCTGCTTCTTCCCCGGAATTGCGTGCGGAATACGACAGGAGGATGATGGAAGGCGAAAAGAAGGAAGACTTGGCGGAAGAAAGCGCCCGGCTTGCCAGACTGAAAGCTTATCTTGCCTCCTGGGAGCGGCTGCAGAAATGGTACGGCAGCTCAAAATATGTTCCGGCGGAAGTCTTGTGGGCGCAGGGAAAGATGGAGGAAGCCATTGCTGCATATGAAAAAATATTGAAGCAGGATGCCGGAAACAGGCACGCCATGGAACGCCTGCAAGAGTTCAGAAATACTCTGGAAGGGGTGAAAAAGGCGGCGAAGGCGGAGGAAGAACGCCGGGTCTTGAAAAGGAAGCTGGAAAAGGAATATGCCGAGGGAATGCCGAAAGACATTCAGGACATGTTGTCTCTGGCGGCCGGTTTCCGCGATGTCGGTGATTATGAAAAAGCGGTGCTTCTCTTGGGCAATGTGCTGAGGAAAGATCCTGATAACGCAGCGGGCCGCCGTGAGCTGGAAAGTATTAGCCGCAGAATGGCTGCTTCCTGCAAGGCCGCTTTTAACGAAGCCAGGGCTGCCATGCAGGAGGCTGTGGATGGCACGTCGGACGATCCTTTCATGTCTGCTCCTGTCCCTGTTTCTCCTCCTGTGGTTCAGTTTTCCAGTAGTGATGAGGATTCGGATCCTTTTGCAACCGATTCCGAGGTCGATAGCGTTCCAGAAAGAGCTCCCGCCGGCCCGGGGGGCGAAGAAGGAGACCTTTTACCGGAGATGGCGGAAGAAGTTTCCGACTTGGGGTTGGGAGAGGAAGATTCTTCCTTCAGCGGTGCTGCGGGGAGTGCGGATGAGGCAACATTGCCCCCGGATTCCAATGCGGTCAAAAGGTTTGGCGGCATAAGCGGAAATGCAGGGGCTTGGGGAACGGCCCGTTCCGGCGGCTCCCCCGTGGTGAATGTGAAGGCATGGGATTCCAAGGCTCCGTATCTGGCCGCCCTGGATGCAGCCGACCGGCCTTTTGCAGTGTACATGAGGCTTAAGGAACAGTTTGGGGAAAGTCCCGGATTTTACATGGACTGCGCGGACTGGTTTGCCGGAAAGGGGGAGAAGGCGCTGGCTATTCAAATTCTCTCCAATTTGGCGGAATTGGAGCTGGAAAACCGTTCCCTGCTCCGGGTTCTGGGCTACAAACTGCGCTACATGGGAGAGCTGGAACAGGCAAAATACATTTTTGAGACTGTGAAAAACCTGTTCCCGGAAGAACCGCAGTCTTACCGGGACCTGGCCCTGGTGCTGGACGAACTGGGAGAAACCCAGGCGGCGTTCGATATGTACAAGGAAGTGCTGGACCGCCCGATGCCGGAACGTTTTACCGGTATCGAGCAGATCGTCTTGGTGGAGATGAACCGCCTGCTTTCCCGCAGCAAGGCGCGCGGACTGGATCTGGATACGAGAAGAATTGACCCCGCCTTCATCAGTCCTGTTGAAGCGGATTTGCGCGTGGTCATCAACTGGGATACGGACGCATCCGACATGGACCTGTGGGTGACGGACGCCACCGGAGAAAAATGCTATTACAATAATAAATTGACCAGGTCCGGCGGCCATCTCTCCCGTGACGTGACGCAGGGCTACGGTCCGGAAGAATACCTGGTGCGCAAGGCGATTCCCGGTCCCTACAGAATTGAGACGGACTATTACGGCACCCGTTCCCAGAAAATGCTGGCGCCCGTTACCCTCTATGCGGAGGTGTATACGGATTACGGCCGCCCGGAGGAAACCCGCAAAACATCCGTATTCCGCCTGGATGGGAAAAAGCAGGTAGTCCATGTGGGGGATGTGACGTATGGCCGGAATCTGCAAGAGGGTGTGACACGCGATTATCAGGTGAAAGCCGGGGAAACGCGTTCTTCCATTGCGGCGGACCAGCTGGGGGACAAGGAACGGCAGGAAGAGATCATTCGCCTGAACCCCGGATTAAAGGACCGGGAACCCAGGACGGGGGAAATCATCAAGCTGCCCCGGTGAAGAAAAATGATGGGACGTTTCTTATACGCTCCGTACATGTCCGTTATGCCCTGCCGTTTTCAAAAGCGCGCAGCAGCCGTTTCAGCAGGCGGATTCTTTCCTGGCGCTTACGGAAGTTCTTCCCGAAGGAGAACGGCAGGTGCCATTGGTTGTAACGGAGCTGCTTGCGCGTCCATCGTGTGAATTCATCCAGCAAATTTTTTACGTAGGGCTGGTGGGAAGGAGCTTCCATGGCCGCTTTCCACCAGACGGTGGCGGACATGAGGTATTCTTCCGTCTTTTCAAGCTGGAGCCAGGGTTTTTTGGAGCCGATCATGTGAAAGAGCTTCCATGAGCGGTTGGCGTAAATCGTGGAAATGCCGGAGAATTCCGTTCCTTCCGCTGCAGCTTCCAGCCCGTTTTTTTTCAGTTCAAACTGGAAGTGATAATTCCATTCAACGGGGAGAGGGGATATCCGGCCATGGAACACGATGTTCAGGGCGTCCTGGTCCGGATGCTCCAATTGTTCGTTGTATTCTTCAATCACCTGGAGGAGGCGCGGTTCCGCATGTTCCGCCCGTATCAGGGCCAAATCCAGAACCAGAACACCCGAGTTGAAGTAATGGCGGGGATTGTGCAGGCCGAGGGGTTCCAGTTTTCTGAGCTGGAGGCGCGGATATCCTGCAATCAGGCTGCTCAGTACGGACACGTCCCGTACGGCTCCCAGAGGGTTTCCGCCGAGGTCGGCGTCGTAAAGTTCCGCGACATCCGCATAGATGACCGTATCCGCATCCAGATACACCATCCGGTCATGAGAGGGGAACAGGCTGCCGGCCAGCAGGCGGGCATATGCCAGGGAAGAGAAGCGTTTAACGTCCCGGTGGTCCAGCACGGCCGCCAGTTTGTCCGGCATCGTGCTGAAATGCAGGGATACATGGGGGTGCGCGGCAACGGCTTTGCGCAGTTCCTTCATGTTTTCCCCGGTCAGGCCGTCGTGGACGATCCAGATTTCATAACTCCGTTCCGGATTGGCATGAGTGCACAGGGAGTGCAGGGTGACGGCCAGGCAGACGGTCCATGGCGCTGTGACGGCAAACATGACGGTAACGGCAGGCTGTCCTTCCGGGGAATGGGTTGTTGTGGATTGCATGATGATGTAAAAGGGGAATTTGTTGAAAATGAATTGTTATTTCCAGTTGCCGTCAAAGACGGCCAGCAGCCGTTGAAGGCCTTTGATCTTTATCCGGCGCTTCCGGAAGACCTTGCCGGGAGAGACGAGGAGCTTCCATTGGTGGCGGCGCATCCGGGAACGGATGGGGTGCATGAATTCCCGGTAGAGGGAACGCAGTTCGGAGCGGAAGGCGGGAGTCTGGCGGGCCGCAGGCCACCAGAGGGAGAGGTACAGGCGGTGGTAAATCTTTTCCATGTCCGGCGGAAGCCATGGCTTGTAGTCGCCGACCAGATGGAACAGCTTCCATGAACGGTTGTTGAAGAGGGCATGCACTTTCTCGAATTCGGTCCCGGCGATGAGGGCCTGCATTCCTTGGTGGTGCAGTTCGAATTGGAAGTGGTAATTCCACTCCACAGGCAGCGGCATCATGTTGCCGTGAAAGGCAATGTTCAGAATGTCCTGATCTGCGTACGGAAAAGAATCCGGACGGGAGCGGAGTATTCGGAAAAGAGTATTTTCCATGCCTTTTTGCCGCATTTGGCGCAGATCCATGACCATGACCCCGGCATTGCAGTACAGCAGGGGAAACGTTATGCCCATCCCGTTCAGGTATTCCAGATGGGAGGCGAGTTTTCCCGTGCTGATGCTCTGCAGGACGGCGCAATCCCGGACGGCGGCGACTGGTTTTCCCTGGAGGTCGGTATCGTAGAGCTCCGCCACGTCTCCATTCAGCAGGATGTCTACATCCAGATACAGGAGCCGGTCATACTGGAGAAACAGGCTGGCAGCCAGAAGGCGCACGTAGGACAGGGAGGAAAACCGGCCGCAGTCCCTGTTCTGGAGGGATTGGAATAGTTTTTCCGGAAGTGTGACAAAATGAACTGATATATGAGGATGGCCGGAGATGGCTTTGCGCAGCTCCTTCCTTTCTGAAGCTTTCAGGCCGTCATGGACGATCTGGATTTCATAAAGGCGGCGGGGGTTGGTATGAAGGCAGAGAGAATAAAGGGTCACCGCCAAAGGAACAAGCCAGGAGGAAGTGACGGCAAACATGACGGGAACGGGATGTCTCTCCGTCTGAATGGGAGGAGATGGAGTCGGCATGGGGCTGGATTTCAACAGGAAACGAGAAATAAAGAAAAGAAGGAGAGGTTCCGTTGCCTGTGAAGAAGCCTTATGCAGGTGATGTCAAAGAAAAGGAGCCTATGTTTCATGGTAAGGATGAATCCGGTTTCCTGCGGAGGAAGCGTGACACCCATTTCCCACTGCTTTTTTCCGTTATTCACAGCGTAGGGCAATTTCTGCGGCAAAAACACTCATGATGCGGATTTATTATACGGATTAGAAATCCGGAAAGCTGTTTCCTATTTTTTCCAAGATAGGCTACCAGTTGTGAATAAAACAATTATGTTAAATCCTGGAAAGAAGCTCATAAGAAAATCTTTTTTCAGGGACATGCCTCTGGCAGTGCGTATGCCCTTTTCAGTCCGGCTGTTTGGTTTGACTTCGGATTTCTAATCCGTTACATGAGGATTGCATTACATGGCAGTAACCGTATCCATCATTGTCCCCTGTTATAATGTAGCTCCTTATGTGGATGCCTGCATGGACAGCCTGGTGCACCAAACCCTCCGGGATATTGAAATTATTTGTGTGAACGACGGGTCCACGGATGGTACTCCGGCCTTGTTGCGCGCCTGGGAGGAACGGGACAGCCGCGTGCGGGTGATTGACCGGGAAAACGGCGGCCTTTCCGTGGCCCGGAACACCGGCATGGAGCTGGCGGCCGGGGAATACATCGGCTTTGTGGACCCGGACGACTACGTGGAGCATTCCATGTATGCCCGTTTGCTGGAAGAAGCTCGCAGGCATGATGCGGAAATCACCGGATGTGGTTATACCGGTTTTTCCGATTGCGATGGAATGGTACTGGAAGAATGGTGCTGGTCCCCGGTTGCCGGAGTGGAAGAAAAATTGCAGTCAAGCGTGTTTCATGAGGATTCCGTTTGGAAGAGGATGGGCGTTTTAGCTTGGAACAAACTGTACAAAAAAGAATTTCTGGACAAATACGGCCTTCGTTTTGAACCTTCTTTCAGAAAGGGGGAGGATGATGTATTCTATCTGATGCTGCTTGCACACGCAAACCGTGTGGCTGTGATACCGGACCGGCTTTACTGGTACCGCAAGCAGAGGGAGGGTGCCATTTCACGTGCGTGGGAAGAATGTGGCTGCCCTTGTACGCTGGATGTGGAGCGCCTGGTCCATGCAACGGCTTATTGGAAAAAAGTCGGCTGGCTGAATTCCGGGTTGGAGAGGGGATGGGTGTTGCATGCCTTGTGGTATTATCTTTTGAAACGCCTGGTGCCTGTGCACAAGCCGCTTCCACATTTAAGCGGGGAGGAATGGGAATGGCTGCACGGCAAGTGCCGGGAGTGGTTTTCTCTGGTGGGGAACGTGGAAAGGCTCGGAAAGCTGGATAAATGGGAAACTTCCTTTTGCCATTTGCTAGGCTGTCCCGCGGAACATCCCGGCTGGATGGCCCGTATCCGATGGAAATTTCTTTCCCACCGCCGCGGTCGCCGGGGCCGCTATTATGCCTTGCGGATGCTTTTAACCGCCCATAAATGAAAAGATCATCTCCTCACATTCCATGACTGCTGCCGTATCCATCATCGTTCCCTGTTATAATGTAGCTCCGTATCTGGATGCCTGCCTTGACAGTTTAGTGAACCAGACCCTGCCGGATATTGAAATTATCTGCGTGAATGACGGGTCTACGGATGATACCCCGGTCCTTTTAAGCGCATGGGCGCAGCGGGACAGCCGCATTCGGGTCATTGACCGAGAAAATGGTGGACAGGGCGCCGCCCGCAACACAGGCATGGATGTTGCGGAAGGGGAATATATCGGCTTTGTAGATCCGGACGACTATGTGGAGCATTCCATGTATGCACGTCTGCTGGAAGAGGCCCGCAGGCATGATACGGACATCACGGCGTGCGGCTATGCCGGTTTTTCCGACCATGATGGGAAATTGCTGGAAAAATGGAGTCGGTCTCCGGCCGCCGGAGTGGAAGAAAACGTGAAATCCAGTTCATTCCATCTGAACGCCCTCTGGATGAGGACGGATGTCGTCGTCTGGAACAAGTTATACAGGAAAGATTTTTTAAACAGGCACCATCTCCGGTTTGAAACTTTATTCCGGGCCGCGGAGGATGATGTCTTTTGCCTGATGCTGCTGCCGCATGCAACCCGCGTAGCTGTGATTCCAGATCGCCTGTACTGGTACCGCAGACAGCGGGAAGGTTCCATTTCCTCCTCCTGGGACGAGCGGGGAGCTCCCTTCATGATTGCCGCGGAACGGTTGATGCATGCGACGGAGTATTGGAAGAAGGTTGGCTGGCTGGATTCCGGGTTGGCGCAGGGCTGGGTTTCCCAGGCATTGCGGGTTTATTTGCTGGGCCATTTTCTGGCTCAGGATTACCCCCTGCCGCAATTGAGTGAGAGGGAGTGGGTCTTGCTCCGTGGCAGATGCCGGAAGTGGTTTGCGATGATGGGAAATATGGATGCTTTCCGGTCCTTGGGAAAATGGGATTTTGCCTTTTGCCGTTTGCTTGCCTCTCCGCCGGAAGGAGCCGGCTGGCTGTCACGCGCATGGTGGAAGTTTCTTTCCCGGTGCCGTGGGCGCCGCGGCCGTTATTACGAAGTATGCTGGAGACTGTCTCTCCCGGAAGGGAAGGGAGGAGAAAAAACTGCGGCCATAGAAATTGCTGCCGGTGAAGGGCATGAGGACCTGAATAATGAGAGTTGAATCTTCCATAAATGGTACGATTTCCGTTATTTTGCCTTGCTACAATGTAGCACCGTATCTGGACCAGTGCCTGGAAAGCCTGGTCCGCCAAACCTGGGAGTCTGTGGAAATCATCTGTATCAATGACGGCTCCACGGATGAGACATCGGCTATGCTTCACTCGTGGGCGGCAAGAGACCGCCGCATTCGGGTGGTTGACCGGGAAAACGGCGGTCAGGCTTCTGCCCGCAATGTTGGAATAGATATGGCTTCTGGCGAATACATCGCGTTTGCCGATCCGGATGATTATGTGGAACATTCCATGTACGGCCGTCTGCTGGAGGAAATTTGCACGCATGATGCTGATGCTGTGGCTTGCGGGTATATCAGTTTTTCCGATGAAAACGGCTCCGTGCTGGAAGAGTTGAGCAGGTCTCCCGGTTTCGGTGTGGAGAAGGAGGCGCGGTCAAGTCTTTTCCATGCGGATTCCGTCTGGATGAAGATGGACGTCGTTACGTGCAATAAGCTGTATAGAAAGGAATTTCTGAATAAATGCGGAGTCCGTTTTGAACCTTCCTTCAGAAGAGGAGAGGATGACGTATTCTGGCTGATGGTACTGCCGCATGCCGAGTGCCTCGCTGTGGTACCTGACCGGCTGTACTGGTACCGCAGAAAGAGGCAAGGAACCGTTTCCCATGCGTGGGAGGAACAGGGATGTCCCTATTCATTGGATATGGCCCGGCTGGAATACGTAACCGCCTACTGGGAGCAGATCGGCTGGCTGGATGCCGCTGTGAGCCGGGGATGGCTGGCCCATATTATGAAGCGTTATTTGTTGTCCCACGTCACTTCCGGAGAGGAAATTTTCCAAAAGCTGGATAAGCAGGAAAGCCAAGCCTTGGTGCAACGCTGCCGGGAATGGCTGCGTGGCATGGAAACAGGCGCTGACCCTGTAGGATTAAACAAGTGGGACCGTGCTTTTTGCCGCCTTTTGCGTGCAGGGGCTGTGAAAGCCAATCCGGCTGCTGGAATTTACAACAGGCTCATGTCGGCATGCAGCGGCAGGCGCGGACGGTACTACCGTCTCAAGTCCCTGATGTCCGGTCTATCCTGAGGAACTCGCTTTCGTAAGAGAACATTGTCTCTTTGGTTTTCTGCCGTGCGCCCGTTGTTCCTGTTACCGGAGATTACACCCCGGTGTAGCACATTTGCTCCTTGAGCTGGGCCACCTGGAGATCTTCTCCCAGGTATTCCCCGATGGAGTAGCCGAAGAGCATGGCAGCTCCGGGGCCGTTGGCCGTGAGCATGTTGCCGTCAAGAACGACGTTTTCATCTTTGACGATGCGGGCTCCCGCTTCATTCAGTTCACGGTACACGTCCTGGGCGGGATAGGCGGTAATTTCCCTGTCCTTGACCAGTCCGGCTTTTGCCAGAACGATGGGAGCGGCGCAGATGGCGGCCACCAGCTTGCCCGCTTCATGCATTTTCTTTACCAGGTGAATGACTTCCGGCGTATCTCGCAGAACCCAGGCGCCCGCACCGCCGGGCAGGACCAGGGCATCCAGCTTGTCGGCATGGAGCTTGTCCAGCATGGTGTCCGTGGTGACGGTTACATCGTGGGTGCTGACCACCTTGTCTGATTGCACACCGGCAAGCATGACTTCCATGTTCAGCCGGCGCAGGATGTCCAGCGGGGCGATGAGTTCGATTTCTTCAAATCCGGGCGCGGCAAGAATGGCGACTTTTTTCATGCTTGGTAAGACAGAATGGCAGGATGGAACGTTCAAGGAAACGGGCGGCTGTTACAGGAGCAGCAGGACCGGGTTTTCCAGCAGGGTCTTGAATTCAGCGGCGATTTTGGACGCCTTGCATTCCGGCAGGATGTTGGCGTTCACGTACAGGGTGACGGGCAGGATGAGCTTGGAAACGGGGCGTCCCGCTTCAATGCCCGTCTTTGGCGTCGTGCCTCCGATGCTGATGATACTGTGGGGCATGTCGCGTATGACGGAGCGCTGGGCTTCCACATTTACGCCGCTGTCACAGAGCAGGATGTTGGGCGCCACGGTTCCCGGAGCGGGAGCACCGGATTTGGGTGCGGCGAACCGTTCCATGGCAATGTTGTAGATGGTTTTGGCACCGGCGTTTTCAATGAGGACGTATTTTTCCCCCTTGTCCAGCACCATGAGCAGTTCCGCGGAAGCGTCCCCCGCCAGCCATTCCGGCTCGCTGAGGCATGCTTTTACGGCGGCGCGCACGACGTAGTCGAACAGGCTGTAGCGTCCCCCGATGAGTTTTTCACACTGGACGGCAATGGGTGTGCTGATGGCGGCCAGATAGGACATGTTGGCCCCCAGGGTATAAAGATAAAAGTTGTCTACGCGCGTGGCATGGCGCGTATCCTTCGGCGCCAGGGGAGTCTGCACCTTCCGGGCGGGGCCTTCAGTCCGGCGAACCGCGGCGCGTACATCCGCCGCCATGATTCTGCCGTGCGGACCGGTGCCGTGCAGGCTGGCGGGGTCCACTCCGGCTTCCGCCGCCAGTTTGGCGGCCAGAGGGCTGAATTTCACTGCGGGGGAGGAAGGGGGGGCAGTCACAGGAGGCCGCACCGAATTCCGATTGCAGCAGGGCAATGGGAGTGCCTACGGCGGCGGTGGCGCCTTCCGGCACCAGGATTTCCGTCAGGGTTCCGTCCTCGCATGCCTGAAGTTCCACGTGGGCCTTTTCCGTTTCGATGTCGGCCAGGTGGTCTCCCACTTCCACAAAGTCTCCTATTTTTTTGATCCATCTCAGCACGATTCCTTCGTGCATGGAATCGGAAAGGCGGGGCATTTCAATGGTAATGGCCATGGAGAATGAATATTGAATGTTGGAATATGGGAAAGTGCTGCGTGGTGGAGCGGAAAGTCCGCTCCACCACACAAATGTGCGCACTCAGGCGCTGTATTTTTCTACGCCGTCGATGAACACTCTGGAGGTGTTGAAATCATCGTCCAGCAGGACCATGTCCGCCGTGAAGCCGGGCGCAATCTTGCCGAGGCCTTCCAGTCCCAGGGACTGGGCCTGGTTCCAAGAGGTGGCCTTCACCAGCTCACTGAGGGGCTTGCCGGTCAGGCGGTGTACGTTTTTCAGGCCGTGGGCGTATTTGAGGGTGCTGCCGGCCAGGGCGCCGGATTCCTGCAGGCGGGCCACGCCGTCCTTCACGATGATGGGCAGGCCGCCGAGGTCGCCGGGGCCGTCCGGCATCCAGGAGCAGGCCAGGGAATCCGTAATCATTATCATCTGGTCCGTTTCCTTGTTCTTGAACACGGTTTTGAGCATGTCCGCGCAGAGGTGGATGGTATCGCAAATGATTTCGATCTTGATTTCCCTGTCCAGCAGTCCGGAGCCCACGAGGCCGATTTCACGGTGGTGCAGGGGGGACATTTGGTTGCAGTAGTGAGTCAGGTGGACCAGGCCGGCGGCTTTCGCCTTGTTGAAGTCCTCGTGGGTGGCTGCGCTGTGGCCGGCGGAGCAGCGGATGCCTGCGGCGGATGCTTTCGAGATGAAGTCCACGGCGCCGGGCATTTCCGGAGCCAGGGAGACCAGCAGCACCTTGGCGATGGAATTGAGATTGGCTACTTCATCATAGTCCGGCTGGCGGACAAAGGCGGGGTTTTGCGCCCCGCAGCACTTGGGATTGATGAACGGCCCTTCCAGATGAATGCCGGGGGTCTTCGCAAATTCCTGGTTTTTCATGTATTCCGCCACGGTGGCGCATACGTTTTCCAGTACCTTGGGGGACAGGGTAAGGGTGGTCGGCAGCCAGGAGGTGACGCCTTCCTTCATTTTGCATTCCGCGATGGTGCGCAGACTTTCCAGCTTGGCGTCGCAGGTGTCGCAACCGCCGGCGCCGTGGCTGTGGATGTCAATGAACCCGGGAAGGAGCATCTTGCCTTCCGCGTCCACCACCTTGTCCGCCGCGGGAAGTTCGCTCCCGGCGGGATAAACGGCGGTGATGACCGTTCCTTCGATCTCCACGGCTGCCCCGGGCAGGTCGATGCCGGGGGAGATGATGCGTGCGTTTTTAATGAGTGTTTTCATAAAAATAAATGATTGGTTGGTGGAATGGATAAATATGTTTGATGAATGATGGGGAAGAGATGTTATAGTTCCTTTCTTTTGTCAATGACAAGCCAGGACCATTTGCGGCACCGGGGACAGCGGCCGAAGTTCCTCTTCCTGCCGGATGATTTGTAAAGGATGCCGTATTTCCCGAAGGGTTCTTCCAGGCCGCACTTGTTGCAATGCATTACCCAGCCGGGCGCCCTTTTCTCCCATTTGGCCAGGTTTTCCGGCGTTGCCTCCACTTCCTTCGGTGTGGAAACGTAGTCGATCAGCCGGGTGAAGATGTTGGGAGCCATGGGGGGAGAGCAATACGGGCGGCCCTGCATGAATTACTTCTGTGCGTCCAGCGTCTTGTTCCACTCGGCCACCCGGGATGCTTCCGCTTTCAGAACGGCGTCTGCATTGGCTTTGTCGAGTATGCGGATGTCCTTGATTTTGTCTCCGCGGGCAATGGCGTTGACGACGGCCTGTCCTTTCAGCACTTTCCCGAAGACGGTATGGCGGCCGTCAAGATGGGGCGTAGCGACGTGGGTGATGAAGAACTGAGAGCCGTTGGTCCGTGGACCGCGGTTTGCCATGGAAAGGATGCCGGGGCCGTCGTGTTTGAGGTCCGGGGAGAATTCGTCTTCAAACTCGTAGCCGGGGCCACCCATGCCCGTGCCCTGGGGGTCGCCTCCCTGGATCATGAAGTCCGGAATCACGCGGTGGAAGGTCACTCCCTTGTAATAGCCCCTGTTGATGAGGTTCAGGAAGTTGGCGACAGTTACGGGCGCCTTGGAGGGATAAAGGGCCAGTTCAATGTCCCCCTTGGTGGTGGACATGACCACTTTCACGTCCTTGAGCCCGGCAGTGGAGTCGGCGCAGGCCGTAAAGCCCGCCAGGGCGCACAAGGAACACAGCAGAAGGGTAAAATATTTTTTCATGGCTTCTTGTTGTTCCTCCATGTTGCCCTAAGAGAGGCCGGTTTGCAAGTAAATCGCGTGCCCTGACGGGAGAGTGCCGCACGCCAACGGGAATTGGAAGGGGGGATCAGAGGCATCAAAGGCATTTTTGATCCCAATATGCTGTTTTTAAATGATTTTTCATACCACTCCTCCGGCTACACGGGAAAAACGGAAGATCATCCAGGTCATGCACAGGCTCAGGATGCCCATCACGACGAATTGCCAGGAGGGGGGGATGACCAGCATCATGGCGTACTGGAATCCCACGGCCACAAGGCCCAGCACGCAGTCCACCAGGTTCCCGGCGGCGATCATGTCGCCGCGCTTGTCGTTGTCCGCACGGTCCTGAAAGAAGGCGTTCAGCGGCACCAGGAACAGGGCGGCGGAGATGCCGGCCGCCATCAGCAGGGCGTAAAAGACGGATGAAGTCATGGAGACCGTGGAAAGGGCTAGGCAGCTCAACGCCATCAGCGCACCTCCCGCCACGGAGACTTTCATGCGGATGTGGTGCCTGCACATCAGGGAAGCGAGGATTCCCCCCAGTACGGTACCGCCGCTCATCCAGGCCATCAGCACGGCCCCCACAGAGCTGAAATCGTCGCCGCCGCCGGAGATTTCCTTGGCCATCTGGATGGTCATCAGCATCACGGTGCCGCCGAAGAACCAGAAGTAGCCTATGCCCATTTCGCTGACGCGCAAGTTCCTGTTTTTCCACATTTTGGAAAGCTGGTGGAAGTGCTCGTAAAACAGGGACCAGGAAAAGGGCCTGAACCCTTCCGGAGCGTACCGCGGAAGATAGAAGCTGGAAATTGCCACGGGAATGGCCAGCAGAAGGAATACCAGACACGGGAAGGAGGCGGCATACCAGCCGTCGCTGAGGCCGGAGGGCTTCAGCCACGCGTCAAACCACTGGAAAAAGCCGTCTCCCAGCAGGTGGTGCCAGACGGTATCCGTGGAGGGCTCCAGCAGGTAGCGGAACCAGACGAAGACGCCTATCTGCCCGATCAGCAGGCTGAGAATGGAAGCCATTTCCACAATGCCGCTGGCAAATCCCATGCGGGAGGTCCCCACGATGTCTTTCACGATTCCCTTTTTTGACGGACTGAAAATGGTGGCCTGCAAGGCAAAGACGCAGAACCACAGGATGGCTCCGTTCAGGTTGTGGGAGCGCAGGCTCCAGTACATCCCCCCCAGCACGCATATTTGGAGAAGGGCCATGAATTGAATGATGCGCGCCTTGCAGAAGCGGTCGGACAGCCACCCGACAAAGGGGGAAAACAGGATGAAAGGAAGAACGATGATGGCCCCCAGCGGATATTCCAGGTCTCCCTGCGTGCCGTACAGCCATACGCCCAAGGGAATCAGCAGGAACTGGGCTCCCTTTTCGTTGAAGGAGTTCTGCGCCTGGATCAGCACGAGCCGCCAGAAGGCGCCCCAAGGCACCTTGTCGACCGGTCCGGGGGTGTGGGAGTCATGTTTCATGAAGTCGTATGCTTGGTTCCTCCGTTTTTTTCAGTACGGAATTCCGGACCAGGCAGGGCGGCCCGGCAAAGGGCGCCTGTCCGCGGAGCTTAACTTTTCCCCGTGTTTCTGGCAAGCCGGAAGAGCCCTGCGGGCTACATCACAGGGTGGCCATCAGTGTTCAGGGCTGGGGATGAAAGGGATGCCTCTTCCGTGGGAGATACTGTGGAGGGGCGAAGATGGGGGAAGCCGTATCTTTGCTTCATTGGGCCTTCTTCTTTGGCTTCCTGTATTTTATACAATTTCTTCCGATTCCTTCAGCCCGGAGCTGCGGAACAGGCAGAGAACGCCGATGACGGCCACCGCCACGACGCTGGCGATAAGCGACGCCTCATAACTGAACCCGCACATTTCCGGGCTGGAAAACAGGTATTGGAGGACGACCAGGCTCAGGAACGCGGCGGGAACGGCGGCTATCCAGCAGCAGCGGGTTTTGCTGCGCAGATAGATGGAGACGGCCCACAGCGTGGACGCTGCCAGGAGCTGGTTGGCCCAGCCGAAGTACTGCCAGATGATGTTGTAATCCATGCTGCTCACGGCGATGGCCACGGCAAACAGGGGTATGGCGATCATCAGGCGGCGGCTCAACTGCTCCTGGTTCAGCTTAAAGCAGTCGGCAATCATCAGGCGCGTTACCCGCAGGGCGCCGTCCCCCGTGCTGATGGGCAGGATCACGATGCCGATCATCACCAGAATGGAACCTGCGTGCCCCATCCAGGATTCCGAAATCATCTGGATGGCCAGGGCAGGGGCTTTTCCGTTGGCGGTGGCTATGCCCAGCGCTTCCGGAGAACCGTAGAAGGTCAGGGCGGCTGCGGCCCAGATGAAGGCGATGATGCCTTCCGTAATCATGGCGCCGCCGAAGACGGGCAGGCCTTCCTTTTCCGTCTTCAGACAGCGGGCCATCAGGGGGGACTGGGTGGCGTGGAAACCGCTTACGGCTCCGCAGGCAATCGTGATGAACATGACCGGGAACAGCGGGAAGTCCGCCGGGTGGCGGTTATGGAAGAAGTCCATATCCGGCAGCACCTCCATGCGGGGGATGTGCATCCAGTACGGCAGGGATTCCGCAAAGGGCATCAGCAGCATCACGCCCAGAATGCCGGCCACCATAATGATCAGCGCTACGGAAAACAGGGGATATACGCTCCCCATGATGGCCTGAATGGGAAGAATGGTAGCCAGAAAGTAGTAGCCGAAGATGATCCAGACCCATGTGGAGACGCTCCACCCCGTCATCGGGGCGAGAATGGCGGCAGGCCCCACGGCGAACACCACCCCTACCAGCACGCTGAACACGATACAGGCCGCACGGCTGATCCATTGGGCCTGGCTTCCCAGATAGCGCCCCAGGATTTCCGGAAGGTTTTCCCTTTTGTGCCGCAGGGAGATCATGCCGGAAAAGTAGTCGTGCACCATGCCGCCGAAGATGCAGCCGAACACGATCCAGAGCAGGGCGGCGGGGCCGTACAGCACCCCCATCACGGCTCCGAAAATGGGGCCCAGTCCTGCGATGTTCAGCAATTGAATCAGGAAGATGCGCCAGCGTGGCATGACCACGTAATCCACGCCGTCCGTGTATGCCACGGCCGGTGTCCGGCGTTCCGCGTCCGGCTGGAAAATCCGCTCCAGCACGCGTCCGTACGTGAAATAGCCGGCCGCCAGGACCAGCATTCCCAGAATAAAGTAGCAGTAACCGTTCATGTTGAAAAGGCGGACTCCCGGGCAGAGATAACAAAAGACCGTCCGCGAGTGAAACGTAACTTTTCCATTGCATTCTGGCAAGACGTTATTGATCTGCAGATTCCGGATTTTTTACCCGGAAAATGAAAAGAAACACAACATCAACTTCCAGATAAACTGAGCGGATTGCAA
>JAJQCV010000116.1:0-6665 GCA_021202525.1 Akkermansiaceae bacterium
ATCAAAATTTTAAGATAAATAAATCATTTACCGTTAATAATTTTAATTGTTGTCTGATTAGGAATCCGCCACGGCATTGAAAATTTGCTGTAAAATCAGAAACGGTATCGGGTTGAGCATACTTATGGAATATAAAAACCATGGATAATTAATTCCTGAAAAACAAGATGGAGAATTTATCAGTATTTTAAATGTCAATGAATTAACCTTAAATCAATTTCGGAATGGAGTCCTTGTGTCCGGAAACCGGGCCGGGAAAGGAAAAAAGAAGGAGATGAAGAAAGAATCCACACCGCTCGGCATCATGCGGTGCAAATGGCAGGGGATAATTCCTTGAGTCCCTGTCCCGGAATTATAAAGCGCTTTTAGCGGAACGGAGGAGAAAGCGGCCGTTTTGCCCGGCAGGACCGGAAAGATGGGAAAAGTTCGTTTCCCCGCGTTACCGGAAAGAAAAACCCCCGGCAAGTTGTACTTGCCGGGGATGAAAGAACAGTCAAAGAATCCCCCGATTTTGAGGGACAGGCTTTTTTATCGCCTGGAAGGGCCGTCCATGATAGCCTTGTGACTCATGTTCCAGCCGCCGCCCAGCGCCGTGTACAGGGACACCAGCGTGCTGGCGTGCTGATAGTAGTACTGGGAGAGCTGGATCTGGGCCGGATACAGGTTCTGCTGGGCGTACAGCACTTCAATGTAGTTGGAAAGGCCGGTGCGGTAGCGTTCAAAAGAAAGCTTCACGGCCGTGTGGTAGGCTTCCACGGCTTCGGACTGGATGGCCGTAATGTCGCGGAGCTTGGTGCGCTGGATCAGCGTGCTGGAGACTTCGGACAGGGCATTGAGCACGGTCTGTTCGTAGTCGTTCTTGGCCGCCAGGAATTCCGCCTTGGCCGCCTTTTCAGAGGCTGTGAGCCTGCCCGCCTGGAAGAGGGGGCCCGTCAGGTTGGCTCCAATGCCCCAGCCGCCGCGGCGTCCCTGCACATGGCGCAGGTCGCTGGAGGCGATGCCTCCGGCAGCCGTCAGGGAAATGGTCGGAAAGTAGTCCGCAATGGCCGCGCCTACATCGGCATTGGCGGCGCGCAGCTGGTATTCGCTCTGGCGTACGTCGGGCCTTCTGGAAAGGATATAGGCCGGGATGCCGGCGGGAACCTTGATGTTGTAGGAAATGTCCCGGAGGCTTCCGGAGCGGCGGATGTGGCCGGGGGAGCGTCCCGCCAAGGCGGAGACGGCATTTTCCAGATTGGCTATTTGCGCCTCAATGGCGGGAATCTGCGCCTGGGATGAGGCCAGGGCAGCCTTGGCGGAAGATACCTGGAGCTTGTCGCCTACCTGGCCTTCCAGCTGTTCGTCGAACAGGCGGAGGCATTCGGAGTAGGATTCCACGGACTTCTGCACAATAGCGAGCTGTTCGTCCAGCTGGAGGAGCTGGAGATAGGAGTCGGCCACCTGGCGGAGCAGGGAGAGCATCAGGGCGCGCTGGCCTTCTTCAGAAGCTAGGTAATCCGCGCGCGCCGCTTCCGTCAGACGGCGGGTTTTGCCCCAGATGTCCAGCTCCCAGGAGATGCCGCCGTCAATCATGCCGGGCGTCAGCGTGGTGCCCGTGGTCTGCACGATGTTGCCGCTGGTGTAGTTGGCCCCTTTGCTGAGGCCGCCGGCGTAGTCCGCCCACGGGAAGAGCGGGGCTTCCGTCACGGTGATGTACTGGCGGGCCTTTTCCACACGCGCCATGGCGGCCTTCAGGTCGCGGTTGTTGTTGTACGTGTCCGTCAGGAGATCCTGGAGGTCCTTGTTCTTGAACACTTTCCACCAGGGGAGGTCTGCGATGGATTCCGTGGATGCTCCAGCGCCCCTGAATGCCGTGGGCATGGGCATGTCCACGGGCTTGAAGTCGGGGCCCATCATGCATGAGGAAGCCGTCACGGCGGTCCCGAGCAGAATGAGGCGTGTGATGTATTGGTTCGGTCGCATATGCGTGTATCTGTTTTTAAATGTGTTCAGTGGGCGTTGTCAGCCTTTCAGTGATTCATGGGCTTCATGAAAGAGGTGCTTGCGGGCAATGATTTCATCCGGATCATCCGTTTCCACGGTCTTCCGGGCGATGCGCACGCGGAAGAGCTTCATGATGAAGTAGAAGGAACACGGGATAAGGAAGATGCCCACGACTGTCGCCATCGTCATCCCGGCGATCACCACGATCCCGATGATGTTGCGGGAGTAGGCGCCGGAACCGGAGGCGATGGCCAGCGGCACGCAGCCCAGGATGAAGGCGAAGGAGGTCATCAGGATGGGCCGCAGGCGGATTCTGGCCGCGGAGAGCGTGGCTTCCATCAGCGTCTTGCCGCGCTCCATTTCAATGACCGCGAATTCCACGATCAGAATGGCGTTCTTAGCCGCCAGTCCGATGAGCATGACCAGGCCGATCTGGGCATACAGGTTCAGTTCATAGCCGAACCAGTACAGGCCGAGGAAGGCACCCAGGGCCGCAATCGGCACCGTCATGAAGATACTGAGCGGGAGGGCCCAACGTTCATACAGGGCCGCCAGGATCAGGAACACGAAGATGGAGGAAAGCATGAAAATCTGCACGATGTTGATGCCGTTCTGGATTTTTTGTTCCTGATAGCTCATGTCCGCGTAACTGTAGCCCATGTCCGTGGGCATGCAGGCGTCGAATGTCTTTTGCAGAGCGTCCATGGCCTGGGAATTGGAGAAGCCCATGGCCGGAGTGACCATGAGTTTGGATGAGTTGTACAGGTTCTGGCGCAGCAGGAATTCCGGCCCCTTGGTATCCGTGATCTTGACGAGCGTGGAGAGGGGTACGGAACTGCCCGTGTCGTTCTTCACGTAGAAGTTCTTGAGCATGTCCGTTCCGTTTCGGTCGTCGCCCTGGGCCTGGATATATACCTGCCATTGCTGGCCGTACAGCGTGATGTAGTTGATGAACAGGGAGCCCATATACGCCTGGAGCAGGTTGTTGGCCTCGCTGATGCTGACGCCCAGCGTGGCGCATTTTTCCTCGTCCAGCCGCACGTCCTTTTGTTCCACGGCAAAGGACATCACGCTGCGCACGCTGCCGTTGTTCTTGGGATCGAATATTGGAAGCTTGCTGGCCTCCTTCACGAAGATATCCGTTTGTTCGGCTAGGTATTCCGTTCCCTTGCCGTCGCGGTCTTCCAGCATGAAGGTGACGCCGTTGGCGGAACCTACACCCGCAATGGCCGGAGGCTGGAAGCACATGGTGACGCCTTCGGAAACCTTGGTGCTCAATAGTCTGTTCAGCTCGGCGGTAATCGCCTTGGCGCTTTGGTCCGGATTGGGGCGTTCCTCCCAGGGCTTCAGCATCACGAAGAAGAAGGCGTTGTTCGTGCTCTGCACGCCGGTAAGAAGGCTGAACCCGGAGATGGCGATCACGTCCTTGACGTTCGGGTTCTGCCGGATCAGTTCGCTGACCTTGTCCGCGGCGGCGGTCGTAAGCTGGAGGGAGCGCGCTTCCGGCATGATCAGGGCGGAGAACAGGTAGCCCTGGTCTTCGTCCGGCAGGAAGCCGTTCGGAATGTGCTTGGCTACGGGGATGATGGCGTACGCGATCAGGGCCAGCAGAGGAATGGAAATGATAAGCTTCCTAGTCAGGAAGTGGCATATCTTCGTGTAGCCGCTGGCGGTGGCGTCATAGCCCCTGTTGAAGACGCGGTAGAAGAATTTCAGGGGGCCGCCCTTGTTCGGGTCCTTGGGTTTGAGCAGGATGGCGGACAGGGCCGGCGAGAGCGTCAACGCGTTGAACGCGGAAATCAGCATGGAAATGGCGATGGTCACGGCAAACTGCTGGAAGAGCGTACCCGTGATGCCGGGAAGGAGCAGGGACGGCAGGAACACCGCCGCCAATACGAGAGCGATGGCGATAACCGGGCCGGATACTTCCTCCATGGCGGCGAAGGCGGCCTGGCGCGGCGTCAGGCCGCGCTCCATGTGGGATTCCACGGCTTCCACCACCACGATGGCGTCGTCCACCACCAGGCCGATGGCCAGTACCATGCCCATCAGGCAGATGGTGTTCAGCGTGAAGCCCAGCAGCGGGAACAGCGCGAAGGTGGCGATGATGGAGACCGGCACGGCGATGGCGGGAATCAGGGTGGCGCGCCAGCCCTGCAGGAAGACGAATACCACCAGCACCACGAGGAGGAGGGCTTCCACCAGCGTGTGCTCGATTTCCACAATGGAGGCGCGCACGGCCAGCGTGGTGTCCAGCGTCATGTTGTATTCCATGCCTGGCGGGAAGCTGCGGGAACGTTCTTCAAAAAGCTTTTTCAGGGCATCCACCGTATTGATGGCGTTGGAGCCGGGGGCCGCGTACACGGCGATGGCGCCGGAGTCCCTCCCGTTGTACTTGCTGGATACGTTGTAGGTCTGGGAACCCAGTTCCACCTTGGCGATGTCCTTCAGGTAGAGCAGCTTGTTGCCGTTGGCACGGATAATGATGTCGCCGAATTCCTCAGCGGTCTTCAGGCGTCCCTTGGTCTGGATGCTGTACGTGAATTCCGTTCCGGGAGGCGCCGGTTCCGCGCCGATCTGGCCGGCGGGAATCACGGTATTCTGTTCGCGGATGGCCGCCTGAACTTCTCCCACGGAAATGTTTTGAGCGGCCATCTTGGTGGTGTCCAGCCAGATGCGCATGGCATAGCGGCCCGCGCCGAACACCTGCACGTCGCCCACGCCGGGGACGCGCTTGACGGGGTCCACCAGGCTCACGTAGGCGTAGTTGCTCAGGAAAATGGCGTTCAGGCTGTCATCCGGGGAGTACAGGTTGAGCACGGCCAGCGGGCTGCCCGTGGACTGGGTGATGGTGATGCCCATCTGGGCCACTTCCGACGGAAGCTGGGCGGTGGCCTGGCCGTAGCGCATGTAGGCCAGCGTCTGGTCCATGTTCGGGTCCGTGCCCACTTCAAAGACGATGCTCAGGGAGCAGATGCCGTTGTTGGCGTTCGTGGAAGTCATGTAATCCATGCCCACCACGCCGGAAATGGACTGCTCCAGCGGGGAGGCTACGGAGTTGGCCACCGTTTCCGCATTGGCGCCCGGATAGGTCGCCTGCATCTTGATGGTGGGCGGGACGATGTTCGGGTACTGCTCAATGGGGAGTCCCAGCAGGGCCAGGCCGCCGAGCAGGATCATCACGATCGAAATGACGATGGCGATGGTCGGGTGTTTGATGAAAAAGCTGGACATGGTGTTAGATCATGAAATTGCGCGAAGAGGTACAGGGAGTGCGGCTTCTCCGGAAAGAATGTTATTTGGAGGCCGGCTGGGCGTTGTCGTGGTGCATGCCTTCCGGCGTTTTGGCCTTCTCAAACGACTGGGCGCCTACGGAGGGCATGACGGGCTGGGAGACGACATGCTTGTAGGGAGTCGGGTTGACGGGGGCTTGTCCCTGTACTCTGGCGGCCTGCTGGATGCCTTCCACCACAATGGGGCTGTCCTTCGTGAACGTGGAATTGGGCATCGGAATAATGTCGATCACCTGCATGCCGTCAACGACGGGTCCGGTCTGCACCACCTGCATGTGGGGAATGTTCTTGTCGTCCAGATAGACGATGAATTTGGCGCTCTGGGTGGACAGGATGGAACGGGGCGGAACCAGCGTGGCGTTTTTCAGGATTTTCACGGTGGCCTGGATGCGGACGAACATGCCGGGACGCAGGATCAGATTCGGATTGGGAATGTGGCCGACGACGTTGATGGTGGCCGTCTGGGTGTCCACGTTGCGGTCGGCCGCCACGGAGTAGCCTTGCTCAGGGTAAAGGGTGCCGTTGGGAAGGATGACATTGAATTTAAATCCTTTTTTACCGTTTGAACTTTCGTCCAGGGAGCTGAGGTCCAGGAAATCCTTGTCACTGGGGTTGAAGTCCACGCGGATGGGGTCAATGGCGGAAATCGTGGTCAGCGGCGTGGGGCTGGAGGGAGTGAGCAGGTTGCCGATGGAGGGAGTCGCCAGGCCGGCCAGTCCGGAAATGGGGGCCGTGATCGTCGTGAACTTGAGATTGATCCTGGCCTGGTCCACCTGCGCCTTGGCCGTGGCGATGGCGGCTTCCGTTTCCTGAACTTGCTGCAGGGCGTCGTCCAACTGCTTGCGGCTGACGGACCCGGACTTGACCAGCGGGGTATAGCGTTCCACGTCCAGCTGGTATTTCTTCAGCGTGGCTTCGTACTGCTCCAAACGGCCCTGGGCCTGTTCCAGCGTTGCCTGGAAGGGGCGCGGATCAATCTGGAAAAGCGTCTGGCCCTTCTTGACGTAGGCGCCGTCCTTGTAGTCCTTGGAAAGCAGGTAGCCCGTCACCTGGGAGCGGATTTCCGCGTCTTCCGTGCCGCGCAGATTGCCTATCCATATTGCCTTGATCGGCACGTCTTCGGTCACCAGCTTGGTTACCTGCACATCGGGAACGAGAGCCTGCGGGTGGCCGGCTCCGGCATCCTTTTTTTCACAGGAACTTAAAATTATTACCGGAGAGCAGAGGAGAATGGTTGTGGCGGCAATCGTCAAAGGCTTGTTGTACATAAATGAACGCGGTTGTTTACAAACTGGATTGCCGAAAAGTGCGGCAAGTCGCACGAATTTTGCTTCTTTTTTGCCGAAAGTCAACGCAAAGATATGTCCTCTTCTATGTGAAATATACGTA
>JAJQCV010000116.1:6675-15187 GCA_021202525.1 Akkermansiaceae bacterium
AATTGAACAAATGTATAATATGTTGTTGCTTGCCGTGATGATGACAGAGAGAACCGCGGATGGCGGTTTTCCGCTTGCATTCAGGAGGCCAGACGCCTTTTGCGGAGCATGGCGTCCATGTTGGGCTTTCTCCCCATGAAATCGGTGAACTGCTGCATAGGGGGGACCGTGAATCCCTTTTCCAGGATGGCTTTCCGGAATTTTCCGGCGGTTTCCCTGTTCAGCAGTCCCGAACGTTCGAAAGCCTCGAAAATGTCCTTGTCCAGAACCTCCGCCCAGCGGTAGGAGAAATAAAAGGAAGCATAGCCGGAAGAAGATGCGAACAAATGGCGCGCCGTCCTCAGCCTGCCGGTCTGCCTGCAATCCTTGAAATATTCCAGGTCTCCCGCCACGATGGAGTCCGCATCATCCAGGGAGCCTGCCGCAAACCGTTCCGGATCCATGTGGACGGCCAGGTCCGTTTTCGCATACAGCAGCTGTGAAACCAGCGTGATGGCGGGCGTGTTGCCGCGGGATTCCTCCAGGGAAAGCAGCATGTCTTCCGGGATGGGTTGTCCCGTTTTTTCATGCCGGGCGAAACTTCTCAAAATATCAGGATGGGAACACCAGTTTTCCATGAACTGGGAGGGAACTTCCACGAAATCCCGCGGAACATTGGTGCCGGACAGGGAAGGGATGGAAACCCGGGAAAACATCAGATGCAGCAGATGGCCGAATTCATGGAAGAGAATCCTGACCTCCCTGTGGGAAAGAAGAACCGGCTCTCCATCCGAGGATTTCTGCACATTCAGGCAGACCATTCCCAGGCGCGGTTTGCCGGGCCTGCCGTCCGCAGGGAGTGCGCCTGCATCCAGCGGCGACATCCACGCTCCGGCCCGCTTGCTGCTGCGGGCGAAAATATCCAGGTAAAAATACCCCAGCCGTTCTTGCTTTCCGTCGTCAATGGCGAAAAAGCGGACGTCCGGATTCCAGACCTCCGCCACTCCGCCTTTTTCCGGTCCGGAAATGCCGGTCGATGGCTTCCGGACAGGAAGCTCCGTTACGCGGATGCCGTACAATTGTTCCGCCACCCCAAAGAGCCCGGCCATGACGCGGGGAAGGGGAAAATAATGCCGCAATTCTTCCCGATCCAGGCGGAAGCGCTCTTCCGCCTGGAGATTGGCGTAGTAAGCCGTGTCCCAGGGGTGCAGGCGGGCCTCTTTGTTCCCCGTAAGCCGTGCCTTGGCCTGGCGCAGGGACTCCATTTCCCTGAAAAACGGTTCCTTCACCCTGTCCAGAAGTCCGTTCACAAACCGCATGGCTTCTTCTCCGTTTCCGGCCATGCTCTGTTGCAGCGCATAATCGGAATACGTCCTGTAGCCGCACAACTGCGCTTTCTCGCTGCGCAGGGAAAGCATTTGCCTGACGACCGGTTCCGTGTCGTAGCTGTCGGTAGCCAGGGTTTGGAGATGTTCCCACAAATCCTTGCGGATTTTTTCACTCCGCACCTTCTCCATCACCCGCCCGGCAGCGGTTGAATCCAGGGTGAAGGTCCAGCCGGGGCCGGTTTCTCCGGGATGGCGGGAGCGGAATTCCTGCGCCGCCTGTCGTAGCGTTGTCCGGCTCAGGCCGTCCAGGGCATCGGCGTCGCGTACCGTCCAGCTCCAGTTCTTCCGGGCGTCCATGTACAGATTGTTGAAACGCTGGGCACACAGGGCCAGTTCCCTGTCAATGACTTCCAGCCTGGCTCGCTTTCCGGGCGGCAGCTCCGCCCCGTTGTCCCGGAAGCTCTGCATGCACAGTTCCATATAGCGTTTTCTTTCAGGGTCTGCAACCGCATCGCCCAGCCGGGCATGGGCGGTTTTCAGGGTATTCCACAGGGACTGGTTTTTGGTGAGGGAAGAATGGAACGCGACTGCGAGCGGGGTGGCCTCATCCATGGCCTTCCGGATGGGATCGCTGTCGCACAGGCTTTTCAGGGCATATGCCTTGGCCATCGGCTCCGTCAGGGAAACATTGACCTCTTCCAGTGCGCCGAACGTATTTTCATACGTTATTTCTTCCGGGGCGGTGCGGCAGATACGGTCCACTGCTTCATGGGCGCGCCGTATGGCTTCCTTCATGTCCGGCTGCAGGCGGTCCGCTGCCAGGGCGCTCCAGCGGATGGGGCGTGAAGTATCCAGAAAGGGGTGGGCCGGAGACGCTGCAATGCAGGGAACCAGGCCGGAAAAGATCAGTGGAAGAAAAGCGCGGAACAGGCGGATGCGGAGCATGCGTTCCACTTTAATGAATGCCTTCCCCTCATTCAAGCTCCGCGCTTTTTGTGTCTGCAAACGGCGGGAGGCCGGGACCGCCCTTGAATGCTGGCCCCTTTGCATGTATGAAGAAATGCGATGCCTACCAAAATCCATCTCTACGACACCACGCTGCGCGACGGAGCGCAAAGCGAAGACGTGAATCTGAGCGCAACGGACAAGGTCCGGATCGCCCGCCAGCTGGATTATCTGGGTATGGACTACATTGAGGGAGGCTGGCCCGGCGCCAACCCCGTGGAGACGGAATTCTTCAAGGCCATGCGGGAGGTGGAGCTCAAAAACGCCAAACTGGCCGCGTTCGGCAGCACGCACCATCCGGCGCGGACGCCGGAGACAGACCCCACCCTGAACGCCCTGGTATCCTGCGGAGCGCAGGTGGCCACCATCTTCGGCAAATCGTGCCCCCGCCACGTGGAAGTGGCGCTCGGCATCTCCAGGGAGCGCAATCTGGAAATCATCGGGGATTCCGTGGCCTTCCTCAAAAAGCATTTGACGGAAGTCTTCTTTGACGCGGAACACTTTTTCGACGGATTCAAGCGGGACGCCGAATACGCCCTCAGCGTTCTTCAGGCCGCCCATGAACACGGTGCAGACTGCCTCATTTTGTGCGATACCAACGGCGGCACGATGCCGGAGGAAACAGGCTCCATCATCAAGACGGTGAAGGAACGCCTGCCCGGCGCCGTCCTGGGCATCCACGCCCACAACGATTGCGAACTGGCCGTGGCCAACAGCCTGGCCGCCGTCATGAACGGTGCCGTGCAGGTGCAGGGCACGGTCAACGGCATCGGGGAACGCTGCGGGAACGCCAACCTGTGTTCCGTGATACCCAATCTTCAACTGAAAATGGGCGGCTTCTCCTGCCTGAGCGAGATTTCCCTGACGCGCCTCAAATCCACGGCGGCCTTTGTTTCGGAAGTGTCCAACCTGGCTCCCTTCCGGCGGCAGCCCTTTGTCGGGAACTCCGCCTTCGCCCACAAGGGCGGCGTGCACGTAAGCGCCATCATGAAAGACTCCGCCCTTTACGAGCACATGGCCCCCTCCCTGGTGGGGAACGCCCAGCGCGTGCTGATGACGGAGCAGGGGGGCAAAAGCAACATTCTTTCCCTTTCCCGCACGCTGGGCTTTGAGCTGGAAAAGGGGGACCCGGTGCTGGATGTTCTTTCCGCCGCCGTGAAAAAAACGCCGCCCTGGGGTATGACTACGTGGCCGCCCCGGCCAGTGCGGAACTGCTCTTCCTGCGCCATATGCCGGACAAGGCGCTGAAACCCTACTTCAACATCCTGCGCACCGTCGTTCTTACTTCCCGCCATGAAATGGACCCGGACATGATGGTGGAAGCCTCCCTTAAAATAGACGTGCACGGCAACGTGGAACATACCGCCGCGGGCGGCTTCGGTCCCGTGCATGCGCTGGACCGCGCCCTGCGGCGCGCCCTCACGCGCTGGTATCCGGAACTGGAGCAGATGCACCTGATCGACTACAAGGTGCGCGTTCTTTCCCCCACGCGGACGAACATTCCGGACGCCGCGGAGGAAAACGGCACCGGCTCCAATGTTCGTGTCCTCATTGAATCGTCGGACGGCGTAGCCACCTGGACCACGGTGGGCGTTTCCTACAATATCATTGAGGCCAGCCTGGAAGCCCTGGCGGATGCCGTGACCTACAAGCTCTATAAAACGGAGCAGGCCAGATGGCGTGCGGAATGCTGATGAACGGCGCTTCCTCCGGGGAGCTGGAAGCTGTTTTGTGTTGGTAGGTGGATAGATTTGTTGAATGATTTCCTGTATGAGGAGGTTCTTCTCTTAGAAACCTGTGTTTTTACAGTACTTTATGGTCATGAAGGCGGAGATGGCGTTTTGGGCCGTAAACCGGCAGGAAGCGCCGCCAGGCTCATGGAGATGGCTATTCCCATAAGCGGAAGGATGTAGAGGGTGAAAAACAGTACCCGTGATTTTTTGTACACGAGGAACCAATTGAAAAAACACACCATGAACACCAGTACCAACAGGGAAATGATCAACAGGAAATTTTCATCAAGACACAATGTTCTGGGAATGAGCATGAACACGCCCCCGAAGAACAGGTACGCGAAAAGAAGATAGCTGGCAATGCATGTGCTCATGCCGTATTCGCTGCCCTGGAAAAACAGGTCGAACGAGATGATCTTTGCCAACAGGCCGGGACCTCGGCTGTCTTCTTTCCTGTGCTGGCCCATGCTCTATCCTGTAACTCATTTGTTCTTTTAAGTCAATCGGGTTGGGGGCGCAAGCCCAGCCGTTTTTATGGCCAGCGGTCTTTCCGGAAAATGAATGCGGAAGTGCGGACGGAGGAAATGGCGGTATTTTCCCGGTTTCCGCCCGGCGGCTGCATCTGCCAGGGGGCAAATAAAACATTGACCGGGCGGGAGGGAAGTTTTATTCTGAAAGCCTCATTCAACCGGAGGAAGATTACAGCCGTGGAGGACGATATCATTTGTACAGAAAAAATCATTGCCGAACGCAAAACGTTCTTTCTTGATCTCAAGCAGAATGCGCGCGGCAAAGTGGTGCGTATTACGGAAAAGGTAAGTTCCAACAGGGACCGGATCATGGTGCCTGCGGAGATACTTGACGACTTCATTGCCGCTCTCCAGGACATCCGGGAGACGATGAAGCAGCAAGGGGAATAAAGGCCCTTTCTTTTCTTTCAACCGTACGGGACAGTTTCTGTCCCGTGTTTTTTAATGCCCCCGGACGGGGAGGCAGGCCGACAGACAAAAATCATTTTGTCTGAATTAGGCGTTGTCAAAAATAAAAAAGGGAGTACCTTTGTTGCCCGGTTTTTGCCGTTCCCCTTTTGTATTCCGGCGCCTATTGCGTCCCGGAGACGATATGTTTATTGCAACCATTAGTATTTCAAACACATGACGACACAACAGGAATTGACTCCGGAGCTGATACGGGCCGCGCTGACCACGGTTAAATTCCCGGGTTTCAGCCGCGACATCGTATCGTTCGGACTCGTGAAAAAGATCGACATCGACGCCGAGAACAACGTCACGATTGATCTGGTGGTTGAAAGCAAGAATGCGGATATTCCCCGTTATATTTTTGAAGGCGTTCATGGCGTGATGAAGCACCTGCCCGGGGTGAAGCATTGCGACGTGAACATCGAACACAAGGCCCCGGAAGCCCGCAAGGGCGTCAACGACGATCCCTCCTCCTGGAAGTCCTCCATTCCAGGCGCAAAACACGTGATTGCCGTGGCGTCCGGCAAGGGCGGCGTGGGCAAGTCCACCGTTTCCGCCAATCTGGCGGTGGCCCTGAGCAAACTGGGATATTCCGTAGGACTCGTGGACCTGGATATTTACGGTCCTTCCATGGCCCTGATGTTCGGCACCAAGGAAAGGCCCGGCGCCAATGAAAACGACGAATTCCTGCCCGTGACGGCCCACGGGGTGAAGCTTCTTTCCATGGGGCTGCTGATCAATGAAGCCGATCCCGTGGCGGTTCGTGGCCCGCTGGCTACGCGCTACGTCCAGCAGTTTCTGCGCAACGTGGAATGGGGGGATGTGGATTTCCTGATTCTGGACCTGCCTCCGGGCACAGGGGACATTCAGCTCACCATCGTCCAGACGGCTGAGCTGGACGGCGTGGTCGTGGTCACTACTCCGCAGGAGGTGGCCCTGATCGACGCCCGCAAGGCGATCGGCCTCTTTGAACGGGTGGAAACCCCCATTCTGGGCGTAGTTGAGAACATGAGCTATTTCCAGTGCCCTTCCGACGGCAGGATTTACCATATCTTTGGCGAAGGCGGCGGCGAGCGGGAGGCCGCCAAGCTGGGCGTGCCTCTTCTCGGCAAAATTCCCCTGGACATGGCCACCCGTTCCGGCGGGGACGAAGGCCGCCCCGTAGCGCTGGAAGACCCGGAGCAGAATCCGGTTTCCGCGGCATTCCGCCAGGTGGCCGAGCGCTGCGCCCAGGTGGTGCTGAACCGCTGAATGCCCGGACGGGGCAGGAGGCCCCGGACAGGTTTATAATTTTTGTGGAATCGGGCCGGAGTCTCCACTTCCGGCCCGATCTGTCTGCCGGGATGCCCGGAATGTGGAAGGAAAATGATTTTTTATAAGGAAGAGACGATGAAAAGAACGTGGAATTTGCAGGAGATGAAAAAACTGATTCCGCTGGCGCTTCCGGTGCTGGTGGTGAACCTCTCCATTGTGGGCATGGGGTGCGTGGACGCCATTGTGGCCGGGAGGGCCGGCGTGACGGATATGGCTGCCGTGGCGCTGGGGTCTTCCGTATATTTGCCCGTGACCCTTTTCGCCTGCGGCGTGCTGATGATCATCGGCCCCGTGATCGCCAACATGCGCGGCAAGAGCCATGAAAGCCGCGTGGGCTACATGACCAACCACGGACTGTGGCTGGCGCTGATGCTCAGCCTGGTTTCCATGCCGGTCATTTATGCCCTGAGGAACGTGTTCGGCTGGATATCGGATGACATCGCCATGTGCGAGATGGCCTCCGCCTACATGTTCGCCATCATGTGGGGACTGCCCGCCAACCTGGGATTTGTGGCCCTCAAGAGCCTGAACGAAGGCTCCAACATGACCCGGCCCGCCATGTACGTGGGGATATGCGGCTTGCTGCTCAACATTCCGCTGAACTACATGTTCGTCTTCGGCATGTACGGATTCCCCCGCATGGGTGGCGCGGGCTGCGGCGCGGCCACCGCCGTCATCTTCTACATTGAATTCCTGTTGATGTTCCTGCTGGTGTATTTCAACCCCAAGCACCGCCCGTACCGCAGGCACATCGTTTCCTGGCGGCGTCCCACGCCCTCCGTCATTACGCATCTGGTGCGGCTGGGCGTGCCGATCGGCATTTCCCAGTTGTGCGAGGTGATGCTCTTCTGCGCCGCCGCGCTGGTGCTGGCTCCCCTGGGCAAGACGCAGGTAGCCAGCCACCAGATAGCCGGGAACGTGGGCGGCCTGGTTTTCATGCTGCCCCTGTCCGTGGGTCTGGCGGCTTCCATCCGCGTAGCCTACCATCACGGCAAAAAGAATGTGGCCGGGACCAGGTCCGCCATTCTCTCCGCCTATGTGCTGGTGCTCAGCATCTGCCTGTGCACGATAGGCGGCATCATCCTTTTCCGCGAACAGATCGTGCACCTGTACAACGATTCGGAGCTGATTGTCAGCACGGCCTCCGTCCTGCTGATCCTGGCGGCCGCCTACCAGCTCCCGGACTGCCTCCAGGTGCTTTCCGTCGGGGTGCTGAGGGGATTCCGGGATACCGCTTCCATTTCCATCATTACCTTCGTGTCGTACTGGATGGTGGGATTCCCCGTGTGCTACATTCTTGCCCGGACAGACTGGATCGTCCCGGCCATGGGCGCGCGGGGCGTCTGGATAGGGTTCATCGTCGGCCTTACCGTGGCGGCCGTACTGCTGCTGTGGCGCGTGGTGCGTACCACGCGGCGCGAATTTGTCCTGATGCAGCGGGGCGGGGAGTAATCCTCCCCCGGCGCGGGCATCCAGGGATGTTTATTTTTGCTGTTCCGCAGAGGATTGTTTCTTTCCGAGCCGTTTCAGGATACCCACGGCTTCCTGCGGGCGGGCCACTTCCCTGAATATAACCTTTTTCTTCCCGCCATATTCCAGAATAATGTCTCCGGCGCCGTTCCTGGCCGGATGCAGCCGCACATTTCTGAGTTTGTGGAAGGAACGGGTATAAATGCTGCATCCTTTGAAAAACAGGGCTGCTTCTCCGGTAATGGCAATCAGGCGACGGTCCGTCAGCACATAAAGGCTGTTGCGCCGGCTTGCCCGTTCCCGCCAGGGAGCGGAAAGCAGTTTCACGCCGCCGGCCAGGGCCAGCATGGCCGGAATGCCGCCGGCGATGACCCCTGCGAGGGAAAAATAAAGCAGGGAACCGGGAAGCTCACTTTTCCAAAAATGGCCCGTGTCTCTCCGGACTGCCAGAATAAAGCACAAGGGATAGACCAGAAGAATAATGCCGAAGAGCATTCGCCTGACGACGGGAAAAGTCCAGTACCGTTCTGCGGTGCGGCTTTTCCATAGAATCCGTTCCCCGGGCTTGAGCTTGCGTGCCAGGAGTTCTTCCGGCGTGGGGGAACGGTCGAGGCATCCTCTGTACATGCCTGATTTATAGCCGGGAAACAATGAGTGTCAATGTTGCTGAGAGTAGGTGCGGCCGCGGCGCATGGCTTGGGGA
>JAJQCV010000117.1 GCA_021202525.1 Akkermansiaceae bacterium
ATGTAATGAAAATATTATAAAATAGTTTGGTTAGTCAAGTATGTAGGTCCCAAAAATTGATTTGCTATTCCTCGGCGCCCTCTATGAAACCGACTTTTACCTTCATCCTAATATTGTTCAAAATTGATGAAATTATTATACAAATTCCCCACAAACAGTCAATTTCCACGGAAGAAAGGAACATGACTTCCCACCCTGCGGGCTATTAAAAGGCAAATCATGAACACGTAAAACAATTACCCAGTTCCATGGAAGGATTCCCTGTACTTCCGATTTCCAAAAGAAAATCATCTGCGGATTTCATCCATCTGCAATGGATTTCACAAGCCTTTCTTATTGCAGGAATCTCCCCATGAAAATAGGTACTCTGATGGGCGCATATCCTCCGTACCTGATTTTTAAGGGCATATCTTTTGAAAATCAAAACGTTCATGGCGGGATAAAAACTTTGCCTTTCCCGCCGGATTCTGCTAGTGTTTTTGCACGTTGTTCTTCAACGGGCTCGTAGCTCAGCGGTTAGAGCAGGGGACTCATAATCCCTTGGTCGTAGGTTCGAACCCTACCGGGCCTACCAAATAAAAACCTGCACGGTAAACGCCTGCAGGTTTTTTCTTTTCCCGCGCATCCCCGCAAAGCCCCCTTTTGCATTGTTGGCCCGGCTCCGATCGGCTATAAGGATGCACATCAACGAACAACCGTCCCAGGGGTATTCCCTCGAGAGGCATCTCTGGAAAATACACACTATTTGTCTACAAAACATACAGAGATGATACGCATGAAAAGATTGCTGCCGTTTTTTGCCGTTCTGCTGGGGCTTCTTCCCTGCGTCCGGAGTGCCAACGTTCCCAGCGACAGCATCCCGTTCGAGCTGGGACCTGCCAGCCGCATTTACGTGAAATGCCATGTCAACGGCAGCCGCCCCCTGCTCTTCCTTGTTGACACCGGGGCCACTTCCATGGTCATCAACAGCAATTCCCTGGAAGGCGTCCCGATGGAGTTCAATGAAACTATTGTGAATTACGGAGCCACGGGCTCCAATGAGGTCCGCAAAAGCGCGGAAAACAAATTTTCCGTCGGAAAGCAGTCCCTGTCCGGCGTCCCTTTCATCGCCATTCCCTATGCCCGTGACCAGTGGGACGGCATTCTCGGCCTCTGGTTCATCCAGCGGCAGGTCACGGAAGTCAATTACACGGACCGGAAAATCTACCTGTATCCGCACGGTTCCTACACGCCGCCGCCGGACGCCATCCGCCTGAAGATGGAATACGTGATGGGAATCCCGGTAGTTCCCGCCCAGGCAACGGTCAACGGGAAGGTTTACCAGCTCCGCCTGTCGGTGGATACGGGTTCCGACCGCGTTCTGGACCTCAATACCCCCTTTGTCAACAAGCACCGCCTCCTGGGCAGCCAGGTTCCGTTTTCCGTCTCCAGCATTTCCAGTTCCGATACCAATACGGGCAGGCTGGAGAACGTCATTTTCGACAGCATCCAGCTCGGCGCCTGCAAATTGCCGCGCATTCCCGGAGCGTTTTCCACCGTCACCAGCGGCATCCAGAGCATGCCGGAGATGGACGGAGTCATGGGCAACAACCTTCTGAAGCGCTTCAACCTCGTTTACGATTCCAAAAACGGCTATCTTTACCTGATTCCCAACAACCTGCTTTACACACCGTTTTACGACTGCCTCCTCCAGCCCCGGAAGACAGTGCCCCGGGCGCCTGCCTGCACGGCAGGAAGATGACCGGGATGGCCGCCTACCGGGCGCTCCCGCGCAGGTTGATGATCCGGGTGCACAGGTCCACCAGCCTGTTTCCGGCGCGGGAATGCAGGAACCGGTAGAGGCCGAACAGGGCGCAGCGCACGCGGAAGTCGTGCCCGCAGGCAATGTGTTTCAGGAGGCGGAAAGGGGATTCCGGGGACCGGGCAAATTCTCGCCAGCCGTATTTGTCCAGCAGGGCACGGACCGCATCCAGGGCTTCCTTTTTCTCTCCCGCCGTCTGGTGGAGCAGGTTGGACGAGAAGAGCTGGATGCTGCCGTTCAGCCAGTTCAGAACCGTTATCCTGGCTTTTTCCAGACAGCCCAATTCCCGGTAGGCCGCGGCGATCAGGTCCACGCGCTCCAGAGCCGGATAAAACCCGGAACCCTTTTTGTCCGGGGCCTTGTACACGTTCACCAGGGAATCCGGACGGGTGGGGCGGTAAATGTACAGGCAGTCCGAGATTTTAACGATGTTCCGCACGTAGGGATGAAGCAGGTTGTTGAACAGGGCATCGCTCCCCTGCCTCATTCCCTCCCGGAAGCGGAGGCCCGTCTTTTTCAGGAAATCCGCACGGTAAAGCTTGTCCCAGCACAATTCGCTGAACGTTCCCATGGACGCAAAGTCGTAACGGCTGCAATGCCATTCCGGGCATTGCAGGCCGTTGAGCATGCTCCACCGGACGGAGAGAGGCATGTCCCCGGCAATCGTGGCCCCCATGCAAACCAGCTCCGCGCCATACTGTTCCGCCGCCAGATACAGGCGCTGAAACATGACGGTGGAGACATAGTCGTCCGGGTCGGCAAACCCGATGTACTTTCCGCACGCGGCATCCAGCCCGGCATTCCGGGCCGCCGCCACGCCCGCATTGGGCTGGTCGATGATGCGGATTCTTTCGTCCGCGGCTGCATATTCCCGCAGGATGTCCGGCGTTCCGTCCGTGGAGCCGTCATTGATGCAGATGATTTCTATGTCCCGGAGCGTCTGGGCGCAGACGGTATCCAGGCATTTTTTCATGAATCCGGCTACATTATAGCACGGAATGATAATGGAAACGAGTGGCATGGTCATCAGGCAGGGTTTGTGTTTTCAGGATTTTTCAATGCATGGAACAGGTCCATCCAGGAACGGGCAATGGTGTCCAGCCCATAACGTCCGGCCTTCTTCCGGGCGGCGGCTCCCATGGCGCGCCTCAATTCGGGATGTTCGATCATCCGGATGACGGTCTCCGCCAGACGGTCCGTATCTCCGGGGGGGACCAGCAGGCCGTCTTTTTCCGGATCAATCAGGTCCCGCGGCCCGCACGGGCATTCAAACGCCACACAGGGCACGCCGCACGCCATTGCCTCCACCAGCACCATGCCGAATCCCTCAAAAAGGGAGGAAAACACCAGCATGGAGGATTGCAGCAGTTTTTCCTGCACCTCAGGAGTAGCCCCGCGCAGAAACACCTGCCTTTCCAGCCCCTTTTCCCGGACCAGGCGTTCAAGGTGTTCCTTTTCCGGGCCGTCCCCCCATATCTCCAGCTCCCATCCGGGATAGGCGGCAGCCACTTTTTCCCATGCAGAAATCAGAAGGTCAAATCCCTTGACCGGAACAAGACGCCCCACGGCAACCGCACGGGGGCAGTCCAGGGAAGCAGCCCGTTCCGTCCGGCGGATGCACGGGTTCGGAATCACGTGTACGCCCTTCCTTCCCTTCCAGTTCGTCTCCATATCCTGCCGGGTAAGCACCACCGTGGCGTCATAGCTGCCCTGGCGTAGTGCGAATTCATAAAAATCGGAAACGGCGGCCATGATACGCGCCCTTATCCCGCCCTGAAGCCGCGCGTAATCTTTCCGGTAGGTGCCGGAGTAGTGGTATTCGCGCACGGTTTTCCACGGCCTGCCGCGGGAAATCCGGGGAATCATGAACTTTTCCGACTGCCCTACGGAAACGACGATGTCCGGCTCCAGTTTCCCAAGGGTTTTCCGGAGCGCCTCCGCATGGCGCCTGCGCCTGACAAGGATGCCTTTCATCACATACAGGAATCCCTTCCAGTCGTCCTCATAATAATTCACACCCAGGGTCGCCACCTTCACGCCCGGCGGCAACTCCGCCGCAGTCCGGCGGGCGTCGTTGGCCGCCACCAGAACGACTTCATTGCCCGGCACGGCGGCCAGGGCCGCGGCCTTGGCACGCGTGACGGCCTGAATTCCTCCCGCCGCATCCAGATCATCCAGTACGTAGGCAATCTTCATATTCCAGTCATCCGTTGTTTCTGTTTTTCACGATAATCAGGCACATCAGCGCTATTCCGAAGGGCACGGCCGCCAGCGTCAGGAACGGACGCGGTGATTCCTGCAGAAAGCGGGCATGGCGCGCCAGCAGGGAGGCGGACACGTAATGCACCGCCTCCATGAAGCGCCTGCGCCCGGAAGGCTGGCGCTTCATCCCCTCCTTCCTAAGAAAGGCAAATCCCCTGGGATTCCGGACGTACTGCCTGAACATGTTTTTCGAGGAACCGTCCTCCCGGTATTCCACCAGGCACAGCACCCTGTTCATGGCCAGCAGGGGCGCCGCTTCGTCTGCCAGCATGTACTTGTAGCCCAGTCCCACATACTTTTCACCGGGAAACACGGGATAAGGCGGCAGCCGCTTCATCAGCGCGGTCCGGTACACGAGCTTCTTGTCCCCCCTGCCCCCCGCCGCATAGAATCCGGTCAGCGTCATCTCCCCGCCGTCCTCTTCAAAGGCCGTTCCGATGAGTTCCCCGGTACGGACCTCGGCGTCCAGTCCCGCAATCCCGGCCAGCCGTTCGCTGCCGCGCCGCTTCCAGAGTTCCAGAATGGCGGCTACGGCGTCTTCCGTCATCAGGTCGTCGGAATCCAGGCAGACGTTGAGTTCCGTGTCCATGAGCCTGTACGCGGCATTATGGGCCGTGTGCATGCCTCCGTTTTCCTGATAGTGGTAGCGTATTTCCAGATGCCCTGCCCGTTGCCATTCCCGCACCAGGTCTGCGGTTCCGTCCGCCGATCCGTCGTCAATGACCAGCCAGACAAAGTCGCGGCAGGTCTGCCTCAGCAGGCTTTCATAACAGCGGCGCAGACATTCCGCCCTGTTGAAGGTCGGCGTGAACACGGTCAACGTCTTCATTGCCTTCATGATTCACCTCCCTGTTCCAGATAGAATTCCTGAAGCTTCTGCGCATTGCCGGCAATGTCCAGCCCGGCTTGCCGGATGGCCGCCGCCGTATCGTCCCGCCGCCATCCGCAGGCCAGTTCCTCCATTTTCCGCGCCCAAACCGCGGGGGATTCCCTGAGGGACAGAAAGCTTACATAGCCCGGCACCACCGCGGCGTCTTCCGGAACCCGGTCGGAGGCCAGAACGGGCAGCCCCGCCGCCTGGGCCTCCAGCATCGCGATGCCGAACCCCTCAAACCACGACGGGAAAACGAAAATGTCCATTCCCTGCAGCAAATCCGGAATGTCGTCCCTGCCGCCCAGCAGGCGGATGCGTCCCCGCCATTCCGGACGCCGCGCCTCCTGCCTGACCTGTTCCTCCTTTTCCCCGCCGCTTCCGGCCAGCACCAGAAGGGAATCCGGATGCAGGACCAGGAACGCCTGAAAAACGCGCAGCAGGAACTCATGGTTCTTGGGCCAGGAAAAGTTGCCCGTGTGGCCTGCCACCAGTTTTCCCTCCCAGCCCATTTCCCTCCTGACCCGCTCACGGGTTTCCGGAGAATAACTGAATTTTCCCGCATCAATGGCGTTCCGGACCACCACGGCATCCTTCATCCCCTTGCGGCCAAAGAGCCAGCGGCCGCACAGTTCGTTGCACGTGAAACGGTGCGTCAGGTACGGGCGCATCAGATGCTTGAGCAGAAAACGGAACAGGGAATTTTTGTCCATTCCCAGCGGGGAACTGTGCGCATGCGCCGCAATGAAGGGAATGTTCCGCGCGGCCGCTTCGCGGTACACCCAGTAGCCCAGCTCGGAGCAGTGGCCGTGAACCAGCCTGTATTCCGGATGTTCGTCAAAGAAGCGCGCCACCTCCCTCCCGTACGCGGCCAGACCGGACAGGGTGATGGGCGGCAGCCTGTAAATCCGGCCGCCCAGTTCCCGGATTTCCTCTTCATAAATGCCGGGGGTCTCCCGGTGAACCAGGAAATCGAACTGGAGCCTGCGGCGGTCGATATGGCGGTAATAATTCATGACCATCGTTTCCGCGCCTCCGCGGTTCATGATGGTGAATACCATTAATACTCGTTGGGGGGTCATGTTGCCAGGATTCGCTTGATGATTCGCAGGAGCAGGTACAGGCCGGGAACGAATCCCGACTTCGCCGCCAGAAAGAACGTTTTCCAATGAGCGGGGAGCGGCTTCAGGGGAAGCGTCCCGACCGCCGCACGGCACCAGTCCCGTTCCAGCAGGTTCCGCAGCATGGCGGCGTGCCGCAGCGGAGATCCCGGAGCATCGCAGATGTTCAGCCCCAGAAAGATGACGGACAGGGCCATGCGGTTCCGGAGGGCCCGCTCCGCCTCCGAACACGCGCCATGTTTCCTCACATGCAGTTCCATGCGCCTGAAGAGCTCCTCCCACTGCGCCACCAAGTCCGGCTTGTACCTTCTGGTCAGCGCCCCGGAAGACGTCTTCCGGTAATGGTAGAACGTGGAAGGAATATAGACGGCCCTCCGGGCCGCCCCGAACAGGGAAAGATTGCAGAGAACATCCTCCGCGGAACCGATGAGCGCGGTATCCACAAACGCGGCCTCCGCGTCCCGGAACAGGGAACGCCTGTAAAGCTTGCCCCAGGCCGTTCCATAGGAGTCCATCCTTTCCGGCCGGGCCAGTTCCGCGCCGCCGGGGCCCAGCAGGCGGGTTCTCAGCCACGCCATGGCTTCCCCCTCAAAGACGCGTTCCTCCGGCCAGAACAAAACCGGGGACGAGACCGATTCATATTCCTTCACATAGCTCCAGAAAACAATGTCCGCATCCCGGTCCCGCATGGCTTTCACGGCGTCCGCACACGCATGTACGTCCAGCCAGTCATCCGCATCCGCAAACATCACGTATTCCCCGTCCGCCCATTCCAGCCCGGCATTGCGGGAAGCGGAAAGTCCGGAATTTTCACGGACGACGACCTCCACCCGTCTGTCCCTGCGGCGGAAGTCTTCCAGAATGGCCCCGGTGCCGTCCGTGGAGCCGTCATTCACGCAGACAACCCGGATATCCCGGCACGTCTGGTTCAGGATGCTTTCCAGGCAGCGGGACACGTAAGCTTCCGCATTGTACACGGGAACAATGACGGAAATCATGGCCGTCCCCCCTTTCCTTCCTCCAGAACCCGGCCGTACAGCCTGTTCCACTGCTCCACCACCGTTTCAGCCGCGTAACGCCTCACATGTTCCCGTGCCTTCGCCGCCAGGGCGCTCCGCAGCCCTTCATCGCCCATCAGGCGCTCCAGAGCGCCGGCCAATTCGGGAATATTGTCTTTCTCCACCAGCAGACCGTCTTCTTCATGGCTGATGATGTCCGCGGGACCGCAGGGGCAGTCAAAGGCTACGCACGGCACGCCGCACGCCATGGCCTCCACCATCATCATGCCGAATCCCTCATATTTGGAAGACATCGCACAGATGGAGGCTCCCTGGTACGCTGCCATGATTTCCCTCGTGGGCGGATGCAGCACGAAGCTTTCTTCCAGCCCCGCCGCCCGAATCGCCGTTCTCAGCCTGCCCCCGTCGCGCTCCGCGCCGAACAGGTCCAGCCTCCAGTCCGGAAATTTCCCGTGCACCCTTTTCCAGGCCTCCAGCAAGGCCCCATAGTTTTTCTGGGGGGAAATTTTGCCCACCGCGATCACCCGCTTTTCCTTTCCGGAAGACGGAACGGACGGATAAAAGGGAAGAGGGTTTGGAATGACCTCCACATTGTGCATATTCCATTCCGCCCTGTTTCCGGAGGCAGGCACCACGAAGCGGGCAAAGAGCCTCCCCAGGAAACGCATGGCGGCAAATTCCATCTTCATGAAAACGGAAGGGGCCTTGCCCTCCGTCTGGATCATCCGGGAAACATGGCGTTCATAAATGACCGGATGCCATCCGGACAACAGAAGAGGAATCCAGAATCCCTTGAACCCGTCGTCGCACACGTCCACCACATCGGGATTCACGGCACGCACCGTTTTCCGGATGCCCCGCGCCCAGGCCGCCAGCCGTGCCAGGGGGGGCCCCTCCATCGCAACGTGATGAACACGGATTCCCGGATGAAAATCGTAAAAGGGTTCCGCACCCCGTTCATTCAGGGTCATGATATGGATTTCGTCCCCGTATTCCTCCGCAAGCAGGCGCGTCCGGACGGACAGAACCCGTTCCAGCCCTCCCGGCCCGGTGATGCCGTTGGCAATGTATAAAATGCGTCTTCCCATGTTCAGACCAGTGCTTCCAGTTTCAGGATTTCATCACGGTTGCCGTAGTCCCGCGCGCGGCATGCCGCCTCCAGGCTTTCCAGGCGGGCGGGATCATGCAGCAGGGAGAACAGGGCCTGCGCGGCACCCTCTTCGTCGTTCGGGACAATGACTCCGTCCACGCCGTCCTCCAAATGGCCGGAAGCCGTGGGAAAACGCGTGATGGCCACGGGACGCCCCAGAATCTGCGCCTCCCTCACCGCCACGGCCTTCCCTTCATAGCGAGACGGCTGCACATACAGGCCGCAGGCGGCCATATAAGGATAGGGGTTGGCCTTTTTTCCCAGGATAACGACGTGCTCCTCCATCCCATGCGCGGCAATCTCCCGCCGCAGGGAAGCCTCGTCCCCGTAGCCTGCCAGATACCACCGCAGGCCTTTCATCCCCATCTCCACCAGGCGGGCGGCTATCCTGACGGCGCGGTCCATGCCCTTGGCATGGGAGAACCTTCCCACTGTGCACAGGCACGGAGAGCCTCCCATCACGGCGGAAACGTCTTCCAGCGTGGCCTGTCCCCGCACCGCCCGGGGGGAAACGATGTTCTCCATCACCAGCAGCTTGTCTTCAAGCTCCGGGAACCGGGACAAAAACCCCTTCCCCGCCTCCGGGGAAATGGAGACGATGCGGTCGTAACTGCTCCATACCGGGCGTTCGCGCTCCGCATTGATGCCGATGGAGGAATAGTCCGTATGAATCCAGGCAATTTTCCTGCGGGCCAGCACCTTGTCCCTGACGATGCGGTGAGGCGTCAGGAAACTGACCGCCAAATCGTACATTCCCAGCTTTTTCAGGGAAGGCAGGAAAGGGGCCGCAGCCGCGGCGGCGTCATCGAACACGGCATAATTTTCCAGCCCGTTCAGCCTTTTTCCAAACCGCGCGGACCGCCATTTGGCCCACAGCCGGGCGCAGAAAATTCCCAGCCTGCCTTCCGCCAGAATGTCCTTCAGGGGTCGGGACAGCGCCCGGTAGGCCGGGAACTCCGGCAGCAGGTTCACTTTTTCCGGAATCAGCGGCATCAAATCCCCGGAATGCCTGTAAACGAACAGGTCAACCCGGAAACGGGAGGTGTCCAGCGCCTCCAGCAGCCCCAGCAGGGCACGCTCCGCGCCCCCCAGTTCCATGTATTGAATAGCTATGAAAATACGCTTCATCTGCATGCCAGCCTGCGCACGTGAATCAACAGTCCCCGGAAGGGCGCCGTCCTGAACAGGACGGCTGTGCAGAGCCCCAGGGGAACGACGACGGAAATGGCCCCCCACAGGAACAGGTCGGCCAGCGGGGAGGCAAACCAGGACCGGGAACAGAGGGGATAGGTGAGGGCGTAGGCCGCCGCCGTAAGCAGCACGTATTGCCCGTACGCCAGGAAGTATTTCCTCAAGGGCTGGTGGAACACATGCCTGTACACCCGCCGCGGGACCTGCCAGACGCCGCTGGATAGAAGGCTGCGCGTGGCCGCCAGCAGAACGCCCGCTATCCCCCACCACTGCACCAGTGTCACGGCCAGGACGACGTTGATCACCCCCTGGAGAAGCGGGGAGTAGCGGTCCTGGTGGAAGATGCCCGCCTTGGTCTTGAAAACCATGGCGGAGCGGCGCATGCCCACCACGAAGAAATTCAGGATAATCACGAAGGAAACGGCCCCAGGCAGAATGTACCCGTCCCCCAGCCACCAGCCGATGAAGGGATTCAGCGTGTTCAGCAGGACGACGGAGGCCACGCCGGACACCAGGAAGTTGATCAGGAAAACCCTTTTGAAGATTTCATACACGTGCGCCCTGTCCTCGCTGGCGATCAGGTTTCCCACGCTTTCCGCCATGCTGTTGATCACCTGCATGATGAAGGTGGAAATCGTCCCGACCACGAGCATGTAGTTGGAATAAAAGCCCACCGCCGCCAGCCCCACGAAGCTGGAAATGACGATGTTGCTGGTGGAATGCATGAAATACCCCCCTACGCTGTGCAGGAAAAGCGCCTTGACGTTGACGACGATCTGGCTCTTCGTCACGGCGTCCACCGCATGGGCCATGCGGCTTTTCACATAGGGGTAAAGCGCGTCCACCTTCCGCACCATGGCCACATTGAATCCCGCCAGAAACAGGAATTCCACCACCAGGTACAGAATGTAGTTGCCCGTATAGTACAGGATGCCCAGCTTGGACAGGTTCAGGCCCACCTGGTAAACAAAATTGATGGTCCCCAGCCGGTAGTTTTTCTGGTCCGCGTTGATCAGGGAATTCTTGTACGCCGTCAGGTACGGCAGGATGGAGTTGAAGACGAAGATGAAGTAAACCAGCGTCAGGTAGTCCAGATGCTCCCCGTTCCTGATGAAGCACCCCAGGAAAGGGTACAGGCACAGGCACAGGAAGAACACGGCCGCCGCAATGAGGCGGTACACCTTGCGGTAGAATTGCAGCAGGGCGAGAATGCGGGGCTGGTCGTTTTCAGCCAGCGGCTTGTAAAGATGGAATACCACGCTGGTTCCAAAGCCGGACTCCAGCAGGGTGACCGCCGCCAGGATGTTGGTCAGCAGCCCGTTGAGACCCAGGTATTCCACGCCGATTTCATTGACGAAAAGCTTGCGCGTCACGAATCCCAGCAGGGTCATCGTGACCATCAGGCTGACGGTTACCAGAAAGTTTTTGCCGGAATTCAGCGTTCTCATCCTTTCCGTTCCTCCCCGTTGAGTTCCACGCTCAGGCGCAGAGCCATTCCCTGGGCGAAGGGCATAATGCCCCAGACGTCCGAATACATGCCGATTCCCTTGGTATCCCCCTGGCACATGTCCAGCGCTCCGCTGCGGCGCGTCACCCCCATCAGGGCCTTTTCCGCACCAAAGGCGGCATCCAGAAAACAGGACTCCCCGGAGATGCGGTAGGCCGTCAGCATCAGCAGGCCCATCAGGGCGGTTCCGGAAGATTCAAAGACGGATTCCGGCCTGGCGGCCATCCATCCGAATCCGCCATTCCGCTTGTGGAGAGGCAGAAGTTCGCGGGACAGGGACAGAATGCGCTTCGCCATCCCGGCCGCCTCCGGGCGTCCTTGGGCTTCCATCAGGCGGTACAGTTCGCACAACCCCAGCGCATACCAGCCGATACCCCGCGACCAGTCGTACAGCCCCAGGGGATAGCCGCGGTCCATCTCAAACCCGTGGGCCGGAAAAGAGGACCCGGCCAGAAGGGCCGCATCGTATTCCTTCACCTGCCTTGCCGCAAGGTTCCAGTATTCCTCCCGCCCCGTGCGCGCCGCGCAGGCCGCCGCCAGCGGGCAGGCCAGGCCGATGGTGTCCACGTAGCGGACGGCGGGTTGCCCGCGCCTGTAGGCCAGGGTACCCGCCTCCGTTTTCAGGGATTCCAGAAAAGCCAGCGATTTTTCCACCAGCCGTTCCTCCACGCCGCATCCGGCTTCCAGCACGGCATAATCCAGCAGCATCCTGTCCACTTCCCATGTCCCGGAATTTCCCCGCTCCAGATAGTTCACGACCAGTTCATGCCTGCCGAGGGCGTCCCGCAGTTTTTCCTTCAAATTCCCGTCATTCCGGTCTCCGGCATAGGCATTCAGGCCCAGGGACAACCCGGCAAGCTGCCAGCCCTGAATGGCGGCGTCCGCATACGCTCCCCGCAGCATGTCCCAGAGGACCAGCCTTCCCTGGTCCTTTTTGGGGACTGAGGGCATGCGCTTCATCCATGCCGCAGCCTTCCGGGCCAGGGCATCCTGCCATGCGCGGCGGTCCCGCCAGCGGCCGATGCGGATACGGCCCGTCCAGGTTCCCAGGAAACGCCACGCGTCCACGCAGGCCGCCGCTGCTACAAGAACTATCACCACAGACAGGATGGAAACATACAGAGTCATGACCGTTTCACCAGGGATTCAAGTTCTTTCCGGCAGCCGCGCAGCCGTTCCAGATACGCGGGAAGCACTTTCCCGTATACCTCCTTGATTTCCTTTTCCCTTTCCATCATCCGGACAAAAGCGTTCCGCAACTCATCCGGCCCGTCCAGCGACTGCACCGGAACCACGTGCCCCTCCTCCGTTCCGAACAGGTCGCGGGCAATCCCGCGCGCCTTGACGGAATACCCCGCCACCAGCGCGGGAACGCCCGCGGAATAAGCGGCGATGGACGCATGCGTACGGGCGGCCACCAGGAACCGGCACCGGGAAATATACCCCTTCAAGTCCCCGCAGGGGGCGTCTTCAATCATGACCACCCTGCCCGTATGGCGGAAACGCCCGTGCAGTTCCGCCAGAGGCCTGCGGTCGTCATTTCCGGACCACACCACATGGGGAATCAGCGCCACGTTCATTTCCGTGTTTTCCAGCAGCCATTCGACAAGCCGGGAATAATTTTCCATCACGGCTCCGGGCCTCCCCTCGTGCCCGATGACCATGGGGCTGACATTGATTCCGGCCATGTTCCCCTCCTTCCAGCCCTCCGGAACTTCCACCTCGTTGGCCGGCAGGGCAAACGCCGGATCCGGATACAGAACCACGCGGGAAAGGCCGCATTCCCGCAGGGCGTCGTATGTGAGGGACTCCCGCGCCACAATCAGGTCAAACGCCCCGAGGTCCTCCAGCATCCTGCCCTTCATGTCCTCCCTTTCCAGGGAACAGCCCCACAGAACCACAGGAACGTCGGCCTTCCGGAGCAATTCGTTCTGGAGGTAGATATGGACGGGTTCCCCGTAGCAGTAGTTGTCCCCTCCGCCGCACAGGGCCAGGTCCGCATCCCCAGCCTCCTTCACAATGCCGCCGAAGGCAATCCGGTCAAACGAATCCTTCACCCCCAGAACATGCAGCCGCATCCACGCCGCAGCCCAGGCCGGGGAAAGCCTCCGGATGGGGCGCCGCTCCGGCAGAACGCGCACCAGGCGGTCCAGGCCGCACCGGATGTCCTGCCCGCAGGCGGAGGAAACAAGACTGCCCTTTTCAGGACACAGCAGCAGCATGGTGGACCTGACAATCGCCTCGCACCCGTGATTGCCGCTGCCGCCGTGAGGATATAGAATAATTTTACACATGGCCGTTTGATGATTTTTTCCCGGCGTACGCCCCTTCCAGGAGCAGGAACAGGCAGAAGGGGAGACGAAGAAAGAGGCAGACTTTCATCCACTCCGGACAGGGAAATGCGCCGGGATGGGCGCGCAGCAACGCGTTTTCCGGAACTTTTAGAATACTGCGGACGGCCTTGAAGCGATCCTTCACGCCGCGGCACTCCTTGAAACGGTAAATTTCAAACAGGGAATCATACACCATCCCCCACCACCGGGACGCAAGATAATTCTCCACGAGGCCGCCCTGAAGCCCCTTGTCACGGAAATATTGCTGGACCATCCTGAACTGTCCGGCAATCCATTCAAATTTTTCCGGAATGAACCGCGTGGACAGAGTGCCCTTTTCCGCCCTGCGGTAGAAATAAACAGCCTTGTCCACCGTCCTCAGCCGCCTGATATGCTTCAGGTAGGCCATGTTGAATTCCAGGTCCTCCCCGTAGGAGACGCCTTCCGGAAAGCGGATGGAATACCTGTCCACCAGCTCCCTGCGGTACAACTTGGCTACGGGACCGAAGAGCAGGAAGGTGCGGAACAGGCTCACCCACTCCTCCTCCCTTCCGGGGACGGCCTCCAGTTCCACCGGCACGGGCACCGTAAGCACGTCCTTTCTGCCGGTACGCACGGAACGCAGTCCGGCGACGGCCAGATCGCATTCCCCATCTTCCACGGCGGCGGCCAGAGTCCGCAGGCACGCGGGCTCCACCCGGTCATCCCCGTCAACAAAGCACAGCCACGAGCCCTCCGTTTCTTCAATGCCGCGGTTTCTCGCCGCGGATACGCCCCTGTTCCTCCCCATGTGAACCGCATGGATCCTCTCATGCCGGGTGGCCAGGGCATCGCACAGGATGCCGCTCCCGTCCGTGGAACCGTCATCCACCAGGCAGACGTCAAAATCCGTCAGGGTCTGCCGAAGGACGGAATCCACACATTCTTCCAGAAAATGCCCGGCATTGAAAACAGGAATGATAACGGAGACAAAAGGCATGTGATTCAATGGGTTGTTTCAAAAAGCCCTTCCAGGGCATTCATCCGTCCGTCCAGATCAAAACGGCTGCCTCCGAGGAGAGCCCGTTCGCTGTACTCCCGGCGGTCGGCCCTTCCCGTCAGGATATCTTCCAGAGCGCGGAGCAGGTCCTGCGTATTATTGCCGGCAACCAGCCCGAATTCCCCGTCCCCCAATTGCTCCCGGACGCCGGAACACAGAGTGGAAACCACGGGAATACCGAGAACCAGGCTTTCCGAAATGACGGTGGAATGCCCCTCGCTGCGGGAAGAACACACCATCCAGTCCGCCGCCCGCATATAGGGATACGGATTTTCCCGATGGCCCAGGAATGTCATCCTGTCCTGCAAGCCCCACTCCCCGGCCAGGGCCTTCAGCTTCCGGCCCTCCGGCCCTTCTCCCAGAATCCAGAGATGGAAGGAGAACCCCGCCTGTGCCAGATGGCGGCACGCTTCCGCCAGACGGTCAAATCCCTTCTGGCGGACAAGACGGCCGGAAGCACAGAAAAGCATCTTCCCCTCCGAACGCTGCGGCACGAATTCCGCGGATTTTTCCCTGATGGCCTGCGCATCGATCGGATTGTAAAGAACCCTGGCATCGCGCAGGGGGCCGGCCAGGGCCACCACGGATTCCCGAACGTCACGGGAAACGGAAACCACCGTATCAAACTGCCGGTAGGCCCGTTTTTCCTCTTCCGCATTCCTGTAGGCCGGCAGCGTCCAGTGATTGGCGGCGAGGTCGATATGCACCCATGCCAGCTTCCGGCTGTCCGGATTGGGGGAGCCGCTGGCAATTCTGGTGGCGTAACCTTCAATGAAGGCCGCTTCCACATCATAGGTTCCGCGGACAAAATTGCGGTAAAATACCGGCGGAGGGCAATGCCTGTAGACCA